>NZ_JBIEIL010000006.1:0-353284 GCF_043496865.1 Pseudomonas retamae | reverse complement strand
TAGGTTGGGTGTGTAAGCGCTGTGAGGCGTTGAGCTAACCAATACTAATTGCCCGTGAGGCTTGACCATATAACACCCAAGCAATTTGCGTCGAACAGACCAGATTGCGGTGTGTGAAGACGAAACGAACCGAAAGTTCGAAACGCACAAACACCAGCTGTCACATACCCAATTTGCTGAAGCGAGACCATCTGGTCACGAGTCAGTACCCGAATTTCTTGACGACCATAGAGCGTTGGAACCACCTGATCCCATCCCGAACTCAGCAGTGAAACGATGCATCGCCGATGGTAGTGTGGGGTTTCCCCATGTGAGAGTAGGTCATCGTCAAGATTAAATTCCGAAACCCCAATTGCGAAAGCAGTTGGGGTTTTGTTTTGCCTGCGAGAAAGTTATTTACCCGCACTAGCGAAACAAATTTGCACAGTTATTTTCCAATCACAGCACTAGAATAGCCCCAACTTTTTCGGAGCCAGAGCCTGTATGTCAGAGTCGGTTGACGCCCCTGGGTTGTCAGAATTACCGCTGGAAGACCTGGTAGCCTGTCATGAGTGCGACTTGCTGATGCGCAAGCCTCAACTCGCTCACGGCGAGAAGGCCGTCTGCCCGCGTTGCGGTTACGAGTTGTATGCGCATCGCCATAACGTGGTGCAGCGCAGCCTTGCCTTGGTGATCGCGGCACTGTTGTTGTACGTCCCGGCAAACTTTTTACCCATCATGCAGCTCAATATCCTCGGTCAGTCCGCGCAAGACACCGTGTGGAGCGGTGTTGTGGGGCTGTTCAACACCGACATGCAGGGCGTTTCGATTGTCGTTTTCCTGTGCAGCATGGCCATACCGCTGTTGAAGCTGCTGTGCCAGTTATTCGTTTTGCTGACGATCCAATTCAATGTCGGCCGCAGTTACGGTTTGCTGCTTTACCGTATTTACCACCACCTCAGAGACTGGGGAATGCTCGAGGTTTACCTCATGGGTGTTCTGGTGGCGATCGTCAAACTGGCTGACATGGCAGCGATTACCGTCGGCCTCGGTTTAGCGTGTTTCATCGGTTTGTTGCTGGTACAGGTCTGGCTGGAAGTGGTGATGTCACCGCATCAGATCTGGCAAGCGTTATCAGGAGAGGATGCCCATGCGGGCGATTGATGCAGGCATTCTGGTGTGCACCGAGTGCCACGAACTGAACAAGCAGGAAGCCGACACCGATGAGCAGACGTGCACCCGTTGTGGTGCGCTGGTACACGCCCGGCGTCCGAATAGCCTGACCCGCACCTGGGCGCTGCTAATTACCGCTGCGATCATTTATATCCCGGCCAATGTCCTGCCGATCATGACGGTCAGTTCCCTTGGCCAAGGCGATCCGAGCACGATCATGTCCGGTGTGATCCAGTTGGTGCAGCACGGCATGATTCCGATTGCCGCCGTGGTCTTCATCGCCAGTATTCTGGTGCCGACCTTCAAGCTGGTCGGCATCGCGTTGCTGCTGTTTTCAGTGCAACGACGTCAACCGTTATCCGCGCGCCAGCGTATCTGGATGTACCGCTTTATCGAGTTCATCGGTCGCTGGTCGATGCTCGATATTTTTGTGATCGCCATTCTGGTGGCGGTCGTCAACTTCGGCCGACTCGCCAGTGTCGAAGCCAATCTTGGCGCCATCGCCTTCGCCAGTGTGGTGATTCTGACGATGCTCGCCGCAGTAACTTTTGATCCCCGCCTGATTTGGGATAACACGGAGTCGGACGCCGACCATGACTGATTTGCCTGTAGCGAAAACCCGACCGGCCTCGAACTGGTCTGCCATCTGGGTGTTGCCTCTGATCGCGCTGATCATCGGCGGCTGGCTTGGCTGGCGTGCCTACTCTGAAACCGGTATCGAAATCCAGGTTCGCTTTGAAAGCGGCGAAGGTATTCAGGCCAACAAGACCGAGGTCATGTACAAAGGCATGTCGGTCGGTAAGGTGAAAGCGCTCAAGCTCGACGATGAAGGCAACTCCAAAGGCGTGATCGCCACCGTCGAAATGAACAAGGACGTCGAACAGTACCTGAAGACCAGCACGCGGTTCTGGCTGGTCAAACCGAGCGTGACCCTGGCCGGCATCACCGGTCTGGAAACGTTGGTATCGGGTAACTACGTTGCCATCAGTCCGGGCGAAGGCGAGCCGACGCGCAAGTTCAAGGCGTTGGCCGAAGAGCCGCCACTGTCTGACGCCAAACCCGGCCTGCACCTGACCATCAAGGCTGACCGCCTCGGCTCGCTGAGTCGCGGCAGCCCGGTGTTCTACAAACAGATTCAGGTGGGCCAGGTTAAAAGCTATCTGCTGTCGGAAGACCAGAGCACCGTTGAGCTCAAGGTCTTCATCGAGCCGACCTACGCCAAACTGGTGCGCAAACACACACGTTTCTGGAATGCCAGTGGCATCAGCATCGACGCCAATCTGTCCGGGGTGAAAGTGCGCAGCGAATCGCTGGCCAGTATTGTCGCCGGCGGTATCGCGTTTGCAACGCCGGAGAACCGCAAGGACAGCCCGCCGACCGATCCAAGCCTGCCGTTCCGTCTCTACGAAGACTTTGATGCGGCCGCAGCGGGTATTCGCGTCAAAGTCAAACTCAGCGATTTCGAAGGCCTGCAGGCCGGTCGTACGCCGGTGATGTACAAAGGCATTCAGGTCGGCAACCTGAAAGCCCTCAAGGTCGATCCGGATCTGAACAGCGCCACCGCCGAGCTGACCCTTGATCCTTTGGCCGAAGATTATCTGGTCGACGGCACTCAGTTCTGGGTGGTCAAACCGTCGATTTCTCTGGCCGGTATTACCGGGCTGGAAGCGTTGGTCAAAGGTAACTACATCGCCGTGCGTCCGGGGGATAAAGGCGCGGCGCCGAAACGTGAATTCGAGGCGCGACCGAAAGCGCCGCCACTCGACCTGCGCTCGCCGGGCCTGCACCTTGTACTGTTTACTGACACCCTCGGCTCGATCGATGTCGGCAGTCCGATTCTGTACAAACAAGTCAAAGTCGGTTCGGTGCAGAGCTACCAGTTTTCCAAGACCCGCAAGCAGCTGGTCATCGGCGTGCACATCGAGAAAGAATACGAAAGTCTGGTCAACGCCTCGACGCGCTTCTGGAATGTCAGCGGCGTTACGCTGACCGGCGGTTTGACCGGCGGGATTCAGGTCAAGAGCGAGTCGCTGCAGACGCTGATGGCTGGTGGTATCGCCTTCGAGACGCCGCAAGCCAAGGCGCCTTTGCAAAAGCGTATTCCGCGCTTCCGCCTGTTCGCCAGTCACGACGAGGCCAACCAGAAGGGCGCCGTGGTCACCATCAAGGTTGATCGCGCCGATGGTCTGCGCAGCGGCACCCCGGTGCGTTTCAAGGGGCTTGATGTCGGCAAGATTGAAAGCGTCGACCTGACCGACGATCTGCAGTCGGTCATCCTCACCGCACGCATCACCGAAGTGCCGGAGAAGATCGCCCGGGTCGGCAGTCAGTTCTGGGTGGTCAAACCCGAGCTGGGCCTGATCAAGACCGAGAACCTGGAAACCCTGGTCACCGGCAAGTACATCGAAGTGCAGCCAGCGGCGAAGAACCTCGGCCCGCAAAAAAACTTTGTCGCCCTGGCTGAGGCCCCGGAAGTGACGAAGCAGGAGGCGGGGTTGAGTCTGGTATTGAGCGCGGCGCGTCGTGGTTCGCTGAAGCCGGGTGTGCCGGTCACCTATCGCGAAATTACCGTGGGCAAAGTCACCGGTTATGAACTGGGGCAGACTGCTGACCGGGTGCTGGTACACATTCTGATCGAACCGAAATACGCGCCGTTGGTGCGCAGCGGCAGCCGCTTCTGGAATACCAGTGGCGTCGGCTTCGATTACGGTTTGTTCAAAGGCGTGACGGTTCGCACTGAATCGCTTGAAACGCTGATTCAGGGCGGTATTGCTTTCGCCACGCCGGATGGTGAGCGCATGGGCAACCCGGCGCGGGCCGAGCAGACATTTCCTTTGTTCGACAAGTTCGAGGATGAGTGGCTGACCTGGGCGCCGAAGATTTCGCTCGGTAAATAGCGGCGTCTGTCGGGATGCCTTCGCGAGCAGGCTCGCTCCCACAGTAGATGGCGGTGTACACAATAATTGAGTCCGACGCAGATCCCTGTGGGAGCGAGCCTGCTCGCGAAGAGGCCCTAAATATCAGCGCAAATCCCAAGCCATAAAAAAGGGCCGCGATCCCATCGGATCGCGGCCCTTTTTCGTGTTCAGTCAAAGCCGATCAAACCGCATCCAGCTCCGGCTCGTCCGCCTGAACATTCAACGTGGCCTTCACCACATCATGGCGACGGATGTACTTCCAGTCTGCCTCATCAATGTAGATCCCCGCCGGGCCGCTGCCGCCTTCAAGGTCGATGGCAACACTGGCGCAGACCTGTGGCTTCACACTCGCCAGAATCGGCACGAAGCCCAGTTGCAGACTGGTTTCCAGCAACGCGGCCTGGTTCTTCTCGTCGATGTCCGCTGCCTCGTCGAGGTAGTACGGCAAGCGCACGCGGCCGGCGAGGTCGCGGTCCATCAAGTGCAGCAACAAGTACATGTTGGTCAGCGCCTTGATGGTCATCGTCGTACCGTTGGACGCCGCACCGTCGATGTCGGTGTGGATCACCGGTTGGCCGTTGACCTTGGTGATCTCGAACGCCAGTTCGAACAGGTCCTTGAGGCCGAGCTGGTTGTGGTTCGCCGCCACCAGCCGTGCCAGATATTCCTTGGCCTCTTCGTTCTTGTTGTCCTGCTCGGCGCTCTGGCTCAGATCGAACACCGACAGGGTTTCGCCTTCTTCGTACTGACCGGCGCTGTGGATGATCTGATCGATGTGCTTGAGCGCTTCCTTGTTCGGTGCCAGGACAATGCGGAAGCTTTGGAGGTTGGAAACCTGACGCTTGTTGATCTCGCGGTTAAACAACGCCAGTTGGTGCTCGAGGCTGTCGTAGTCGCTGCGGATGTTGCGCAGGGTGCGGGCGATGTCGGTGACCGCCGCGCGGCGCGCCTTGCCCAGCGTCAGTGCTTCATCGGTGCGGTGCGCATAAGCGTTGATCAGCAGCGACAGGCGCCGCTCCATGTCGTCTTCGCTGTCGAACTTGGCCACGCCTTTGAGACGCACCTGCGCATACAGCGCCTCGATCTGGCCATCGGCACGCAGTAGGCCCTGCCAGCTGTCCTGATAGTCGTTAAGCAGCGGCAGCAAGTTGTCCATCGAGTCGTCGACCGGGTCCATGAACGGCGTGCCGAACGGCAGATCCGCCGGCAGCAACTGACGACGACGCAGCGCATCGTCGAGGGTGCGTTGCTTGGCTTCCATGTCGGCGATCTGCCGGCCAACCAGTTGCAGCTTGGCCGACAGTTGCTGGACGCGCTCGGTGAAGGCATCGCTGGAGCGCTTGAGCTCGTCCTGCGCGGCCTCCATCTGCGCCAGTTGTTCGAGTTTTTCGCTTTCTTCGGCACTCAGGGTCTGGGTGCGACGGAAATCTTCCAGCGCCTTCTGTGCGTCCAGCACCTGCTGGTACAGCGCTTCGGTCTGGGTCTTGCTCGCGGCGCGGTCGGCGGCCACGGCTTGTTGGGTCTTCAGTTGCTTGAGTTCTTTTTCCAGACGCTCTTTCTGATCGCGCAGCGCGGCGCGGTCGGCCAGCGCTTGCAGGGCCGGCGGCTCGATGTGCGAGATATCGATCGACAGGCCCGGCACTTCGAAGCGCTCGCCTTTGAAACCATCAAGAATCAGCTCGACCGATTTGACCCACTCGCCATTCTCGTCGAGGGTGATGCCGTGTTCTCCGAGCGGCAGGCTGAACAGCGCGCTGTTGAACAAGCGCATCAAGCGTTCAACGTCCTGTTGCGAAAACTCTTCGCGCAGACGGGCGTAGCTGTTGTTGTCGGCGTTATCGAGTTGCTGCTTCACCGACTTCAGGCGTTTTTCCAGATCACGCAGACGTTCTTCGAGATCTTCGGCGCTGAACTGCCGCGACTGTGCCAGCGCACCGGCCAATTCGTCGTGCGCGTCTTTGGCGGCGAGCAATTGTTGCTCGAGCACTTTGACGTCATCGACCAGCGCGAAGCGGTTCTTCAGCACCGACAGCTCGCCGAGCCAGCGCTGGATCCCGGAAATCTCCCGTTCCAGACGCATCAGCTCCTGAGTGCCGCCACGCTGATCGTTTTGCAGGTCGTCCTGCTCGCGACGGTAGTGCTCGGCCTGCAGGGTCAGCTCTTCCTTGCGTGCGGTGGCATAGTCGGACCAGGTGCCAAGCAGCGAATCGAGCAGCGGCGACAGACGATGCAATTTGCCGCGCAGTACGTCGCGCTGTTTCACGCCGTTGGCCAGCGCTTCAACCAACGGGCCGGCAGCCACCAGCGAGTTGTAGTCCTGTTCCATACGGCGTACGTCGCGGAAGGCTTCTTCGCACGCGGCGATGTAATCGACGCTGCCGGAACGCAGGCTGTGCTCGAAGGCATCGAGGAACAGCTGCTTGAGCTTGGCCGCAGTGATTTCGCGCATGTGCAGCAGATTGATGAACAGCGCACGGAAGGTCTTCAAGCTTTGCTCGCTGGTCGAACGCAGCGGAATCAGCGTCAGGTCGAGCGGGATCGACGTGTGACCGCCGACCAGCAACCGGCGCAGTTCGTCAGGCTTGAGTTCGTAGGCTTTCAGGCCTTCTTTCTCGAGGTTGCTGAACAGCTCTTTCTGGCGCAGGCAAGTGTCGTTTTTCTGATAATGGGCCAGATCGAGTTTGCCGGCGTAGGCGAAAAACTGGTGGCCGAAACCACCGCCCGGGCCACGACCGACCACACCAATCACGTGCGGGCCGTGAGGCAGGTTCACTTCGACGAGGATGTAGCTGGTGTCGGAGGCGAAGTAGAAGCGCCGCGATTGTTCGAGGCTGTACTTGCCGAAACTCATGTCCGACATGCGCGCCAGAATCGGGAACTGCAAGGCGTTGATCGAGGCCGACTTGCCGAGGTTGTTCGCGCCGTAAACCGACAGCGGTTCTTCCAGCGGGAACAGGCCGAGGCTGTAACCGGCGGTGTTCAAAAGGGCAAAGCGGCGGATGCCGTAGCGTTCCTGGCTCATGCGTCGGACTCCTGTTCTTCGGCAATGGCGCGGGCCAGTGCGTCTTCTTCGCTTTCTTCTTCAAATTCGCTCAAATCCAACGGGTCGTCGGTTTCGAGGAATTTCGCTTCCGCCGCTTCGTCGATCAGCACCGGTGCCGGCAGCGGCAGAACGCTGTGTACGCTGGCCGCCAGATCGCGGTCTTGCTGCACCGACAGGCACACGTCGAGGAAACGGTGCATCGGTGGCAGGAAGCGGTACACGCCGTTTTCTTCGCCGGCGAAACCCAGTTGAGTCATGCGGCGCATGATTTTTTCTTCGAGTTCTTCGACGGTCTGCACTTCGGCCTGAATGAACAGGTCGCGGTACTTGTCCAGCAGCGACGGCAGTTCTTCACGGCCGAGGCTGCCGCCGTCGAGCACGGCGATCGGGTCACGGCCCTGATCGGCCAGATGCTCAACGAGGATGAAGGTGAACAACGCCAGACGCTGGGCGGTCTTGTTCACCGCAGCGGCGGCCATGTCCGGCACGAAGTAATAGAAGCCTCGGGTGTCGCAGACCAGTTCAAAGCCCAGCGCCTTGAACAGCGTGCGGTACTGGTCCTGGAAATTCGACAGTTGGGCGTACAGCTCCGGGTCGCGGCGGCTGACGTGATAGCCCTTGAACAACTCGCGGAAGATCGGCGCCAGTTGCGACAGTTCGGAAAGATCAAGATGCATGGGGGATGCTCGCAGAATCCTCGGCGGCGGTGTCGCTGGCCGAGAGCAGGGCGAAGGAGCGCAGGCTGACCTGATGCTCGTGAGTGTGGTATTCGCGGCGTTCCAGACGCTCGCGCTTGAAGCGTTTTTCCCGCGACAGGCGCGAGAACCAGTAGAGCAATTCGTCGGTGGCGCCGTCCGGTTCCTGCTCCAGCAGCCAGGTCATCAGGTCCGGCATCGGCAGCGATTCTTCGCAGCGGTCTACCATCTCGCGCACGGTGCGCGGCGCACGCGGCGCATCACCAGCCTTCTGGGTCTTGTGCGCCTTGGGGAAACGTGCCGGTTTTGGCTCGAAACGCGCCAGCGCATAGACGTAGGCTTCGACCTGACTGGCGCTGCCGAGGAAGGTGCTTTGCGGGCGGGTGAACAATGGCATCGCCGCTTGCGGCACGGCGTCGATGCCCTTACGCCGGATCGCCGCCAGCGCCAGTGCCGCGCCACGGGTCACGGCGTTGTGCCGGCGTGCTTCTTCACGCAGCGGCAGCAGCAGTTCACGGGCGTGCCGCAGGGTTAGCTGGGCGCTGGTCTGCATTTCGAGAATGCGCGCATGAGTGCGCAGCAACATGTCGTCATCGACCAGATGGCCGAGGCGCTGCTGTTCGCTGAGCATTTTCAGCAACACCGTTTCGACTTTGCGCACGCCTTGTTCGAACGCGCCGTCGGCGTTGACCAGATCGATCATCGGCTCGACGTATTCGTCCCACGTCGCCAGTACTTCCGCGTAACGCTGACGCAACGGAATCTGCCGGTCGCTGGTCTTGGCGCGTTCCGCCACGGCGACCAGCGCCTGTTCGTCGTTGTCGAGTTTCTTCAGCACGTCGCGTACGCGCATGTCGAGCAGGCGCAACTGGCGGGCGAGGTCGTTGCCATCGCGGACTTCAAAGGCGTCCTGAATGTAACCGGCCAGCCGTTCGAGGTGACGCAGGTAGGCTTCGATTTCCAGGCACAGGCCCAGCCGGTGTTCGCGGCGCAGGTAGGCGAGGAAGTCGTGGATTTGCGCGTTCAGCTCGAAACGGTTCGGGCTTTTCGCCACGGGCACCAGAATGTCGAGGCGAATCCACACGTCGAGCAGGCTGGTGATGTCCTGCGGCGTGCTGTCGAGTTGTTGGGCGGCCAGTTGCGTGCGCAGTTCGTTGAGGCTCAGGGTGCCTTGGTCGAAGTGCTCGCACAGTGGCTCCAGAAGTGCCCAGTGTTCAGCGAGGGCGCGCAAGACGCGCTTGGGTTCGATCATCGGAATGGCCGGCTGGTTGGCGGTTAAAAGCCGCGATTGTACTGCATCGAAGCCGATGCGATTCACTCTCGGGACGGACTGCTGCCTTTCTTTTCAATCAAGTGCATCGATCAACAGCAGGCGATCTTGAGCGAAGGGCGGTAGAATCAGCGCACTTTCAGTTATCCACAAGTGGCCGACCCTTGCTTATCGAGTCCCGCCGCCGCGCCTATTTGAACGCCATGCAGGTGGTCAACTGGCTGCCGCGCACCGAATTGCCCTTCGCCGCGCCGTCCCGGCCCGAGCTGCTGGACATGCCCGAGCCCGAGCCCGAAGCGCCCGTCGCGCCTGCGCCGCAGGCCCAGCCACCGGTGCAGCCGGCGGTCGCGCGGCCGAGCGAACGGCCGAAAATCGAAGTGCCGCGACCGTCGCTCGCCAGCACTCGCAATGGCGCCAAACCGGTGGAAGAAGTCGACGCCACGCCGGTCGTCGCCAAACCCGCGCCGGTGCCGCCGCCACGTTTTGCCCTGCAATTACTGCGCGCCGGGCGCTGCCTGCTGCTGGTCGAGTTACCCACAGGCGAAGCGTTCCAGAGCCGCGATCCGGCTTATCTGTTGCTCAAAGACATGCTGCGCGCCGCCGGTCTGCCGGAGGCGCCGCAAATCGTCGGTGAGCCGGTGCGCTGGCCGTGGCTCAATCGCGGCACGTTGGACCAAGGCCCGGAAGCAGCGCGCGACTTCGTCCAGGGTTTCCTCTCGGTACAAATGGAAGCGGCACCCTGCGCCTGTCTGTGGCTGATCGGTCTGCCGGCCGTGCGTTTTGCCGGCGAAGCGGACGCCGAGGCGTTCAATCGTGAATTGCAGATCGAAGGTCTGGGCTCGGCCTGGGCGATCCCCGGTCTGGAGTTGTTAATGGAGGAGCCGCAGCGCAAAGCCGCTGTGTGGCAAGCGATGCGTCGGCTGATGGCGCGCTGGAAAGAATCGAATGAGTGACGCGGTAACCTTTCGCCCGATGACCGAGGCGGATCTCGAGGCAGTGTTGAAAATCGAGTACGCCGCCTACAGCCATCCGTGGACCCGCGGGATTTTTCTCGACGGCCTCGGCAAATACCAGATCTGGCTGATGTTCGAAGGCCAGCAGCAGGTCGGGCATGGTGTGGTGCAGATCATTCTCGACGAGGCGCACCTGCTCAACATCACCGTCAAACCTGAGAATCAGGGGCGTGGGCTGGGGCTGACGTTGCTGGAGCATTTGATGTCGCGGGCGTATGCCGCTGAAGCTCGGGAATGCTTTCTCGAAGTGCGCGACAGCAATACCGCAGCGTTCAGGTTGTATGAGCGGTATGGCTTCAACGAGATTGGCCGGCGTCGGGATTATTATCCGGCGGTGGGCGGGCGTGAGGATGCGGTGGTCATGGCCTGCACTTTAGTGGATTGAAGGAGTTTAAAAGCTTCGCGAGCAGGCTCGCTCCCACATTGGGTTTTGGGATCAACCCAGAACCCTGTGGGAGCGAGCCTGCTCGCGAAGGCGTCCTGTTAGACAGCGCACATTAGCGCTTGCCATCCAGCGGATCCAGGTCCGCCAGTTCAGCCTCGTCCAGCCCGTCACCGCCGCCGATGTCATTTTCACCGACCTCGCTCAAATCCCAATCCGCCGGATTGCCCTCGCCGATTTCCTCGGCATCGCGGGCACCATCTTCGCGAATCAGCGTTTCCGGACTCAGATCGTCGTCCGTCGGCTGATGATCATCGACCGAACCGCCGGTCAAACCCGCCTCACGCACGCGTTCACCGGGCATCAACTGCTCGCGTTCACGTTCAGGAAGCTCATCACCGATCTTCGCGCTGGGCTCCTCGTCGTCGAAATCCAGCTCATGCACCGAACCCATGCGGTCTTCGTTATCATCGATGGGCTCCGGTTGCGCCGCATCGTAGGGGCGTCGTGAATCAGTCATGGCAAATCCTCATACTGTGGGCCTTACTTGGAGTGGACTCATCCGGCGCACGAGAATTCCAACGGAAACACTTTGCCCCACCGGCGTGACTCCGACGGGCGGTCGTCTATCAAACCAGCGCATCTTTCTTGAGGCCTTATCCATGCACGACTTACAAGACCTGATTGATAACAACGAGCGTTGGGCTGACGCGATCACCAAGGAAGACCCGGATTTCTTCGCCAAGCTGGCGCGCCAGCAAACGCCAGAGTACCTGTGGATTGGCTGCTCCGACGCGCGGGTGCCAGCCAACGAAATCGTGGGCATGCTGCCGGGCGATCTGTTCGTGCACCGCAACGTCGCCAACGTGGTGCTGCACACCGACCTCAACTGCCTGTCGGTGATCCAGTACGCGGTGGACGTGCTCAAGGTCAAACACATCCTCGTCACCGGCCACTACGGTTGCGGCGGTGTGCGAGCGTCGATGCAGGACCGTCAGTTCGGCCTGATCGACGGCTGGCTGCGTTCGATCCGCGATCTGTATTACGAGAAACGCGAAGAACTTGCGAAGCTGGCGACCGAAGAAGAGCAGGTCGACCGGATGTGCGAACTCAACGTCATCCAGCAAGTGGCCAACGTCGCACACACCAGCATCATCCAGAACGCCTGGCATCGCGGGCAAAGCCTGTCGATCCACGGCTGCATTTACGGCATCAAGGATGGCCGCTGGAAAAGTCTGAACACCACCATCAGCGGGTTCGAGCAACTGCCGCCGCAGTATCGCTTGCGCCCGATTGGCCCGGCTTAAAGCCGCTTAGCGTCGGCCCGATTGCCGCCAGCGCTGGAGAAAGTGCAGGCCTTCCAGGTTTGGCGGTTCATCGTACCCGGTGATCCAGCCACGACAACGTGATGAGCCGCAACCGCAGGCAAACTGGCGTAACAGTTTGTCTTCGGTGGCGGCGTAATCAATGCTCAGATGCTCGCCGCGCTGAATGTCCTTGAGCGACCACAGCCACAATTCGGTCATGTCGAGAAACGTGTTGGGGTCGCAGGCGTGTTCGAGCAATCCGCAAAAGCGCGGGTCGTACAGGTGAATGCCGCTGAGCAATTGGCGGGTCTGTCGGCAGCGGTAGGGCAGCAATTGCCCGGACACCCGACACATTCGGTGCGTACCGAGAAAATCCCGGCGTGCGGCGATTGCCACCGGATTGGCGTAGGGATCGTGAATGATTTCAAAGTCGGCACTGGAGGGAAACCCAAGACGCACGGGCAGGCCGGAGAAGGGGTAGATGCCTTCGGTATCGTGCGGGGCAGAGCCTGCCACGGCGTGGGTATTCATAACCATCCTTTGTCGCACGATGTGCGACTTCGCCGGGACGACGTCCTGTCGGCCCTCCTGTAAAATATGGATCCAATCTAGTGCTTACAGGTATAGCCGGTCTACTGTCATATCTGACAGGCGAGAATCGCGTATTCCCGCGTCAGCCAAGGCTGACACGGTAGTCGCGTCGTCGTGTTTACAGGTGCGGGGCGGGGATGGCGGTAGCCGGAAGGGGCGCTTTCAACTGTTGCAGTTGGGCTTTGACAGGCGGGGTTGCGCACTGCATTGCTGCCTGCTCAGGTGTCAAGTTGCGGATCGAGGTATAGAACAGTTCGCAGGTTTTGACTTTCTGCGTCACCTGCCAGGTTTGCGTGCAAGTGTTGAGCGTGGCCTGTGCGTTGCTGCCCGGTTTGCTGCCCATGCCGGCCTGCCAGCAGGCGGAGCTCAAATCCTGGCCCATGACTTTCAGGCCGGCGGCATCCGCTTTGGCCTGCGCATCGTCGCCGGTGTAGCTTTTCGGGTCGGCGACGTACCAGATGTAGCTCGGATGGTTGGAGCCGAGCACCGGCACGCTCACGCCTTCACTCGGGCTGATGGTCGCCAGGCCCAACACGCTGACGGTCGGCCCGTATTGCTGTTTGATCCAGTTACGCACCGGCGCGCCGAATGCGACCATCGGCAGCGTCGTGCCGCTGGTGGTCTGGCTGAACTGCTTGACCAGCGTGGTCTGGTAATCCTTGAAATAGTCGTACACGCCTTCCAGGTCGCTACCGGCATTGGACGGCGCGGCAATCGGGGCGATGTCGATGATGGTCTGATAAGCCGGCGTCTGCTCGGCGCGAATGCCATTGTCCGTGAGCAACGTCGCCCAGCGATCGGTGGTGTTCGAGCGCAAGTAATCCTGCGCCTGAGTCAGCGAGTAATCCGGCGGGAAGTGCAGCAGCTCGATGCTTTTGCGGTTTTCCAAAGCCATGCCCAGCGGCAGGAACAGGTACCAGCTGTAAGCCCACTTGCCATCGGCGTTGAGCTTGCTGGCGCCGCTGTAAGCTAGATCCCCTGCATCAAGCAGTGCGCTTAGCGGTTTGTCGTAACCCTGCGGAACACCCGTGATCTCGGCGTATAGCTGATCGTTGTCGGTCTTCACCACCACTTTGGCGTCGGCATAACCATCGCGCTGCACGCTCTGGGTCAGGTAATGAGCGACAGTTTGTTCCAGCGTCCAGTTGCGGAAGCAGATCACGCTGCAGTTGTTGGGATAAGCGAAGAGGCGCGTGACGCGTTCGGTGCTGCCCAGTTTCAGTTCGACATCGGCGTGGGCGGCGGTGCTCAGCATCAGTGCGGTGAGGGCCAGTGCGGCGGGGGAAAGTCCTGCGAACTTGAACATGCTCAGATCCTTTTCAGCGTGGGGTTCCCGCGAGTGTCGGGGCCGGCTCATAGTGGATCAGTGGCGTTTGACAGAAAAGCGGTTGGTTGTGATTCTTTCATGAGTGCTTCGATCCGGCAGCAAACATGCCATGTAACGACTGGGACAATCCGTGCGGTGCCTGGCGCGCCTCCCCACTGCTAGACTGCAGCAACTGTCTTTTCACGAGTGAGCCATGAAACCTTCCACTGCTCTCGATTTGCAAAGGTCCGCCGTCCGCGAAGTGATCGGTCGCTTTCGTGTGGCCAACCCACGCGTGTTTGGTTCGGCATTGCTCGGAACGGATCTGGACGGGAGCGATCTTGATTTGCTGGTGGATCCGCTACCCGGCACTACGCTGTTTGATCTGGGCGGACTTCAGGTTGAGCTTGAGGATTTGCTGGGCGTTGCGGTCGAAGTGCTGACTCCCGGAGACCTGCCACCGAAATTTCGCCAGCAGGTGCTTGATCAGGCGCGACCCGTATGAACGAGAATCGGCTTGCTGACTACCTCGAACATATCCGCCAGGCCGCAAGCGATGCGCTTGTCTTCGTTGAGGGATTGAACAAGGAGGAATTCGCCGAGGACAAGCGAACCCAACAAGCCGTGATCATGAGCCTGATCATCATTGGCGAGGCAGCGACCAAAACCATGGATCGTTATCCTGAGTTCACTGTTGAAAATGCTCAGGTGCCATGGCGTAGCATGCGCGGGATGCGCAATCGAATTGCCCACGGCTATTTCGATATCAATCTGGATGTAGTTTGGGAAACCGTCCAGGTTGCATTGCCTGCATTGTTGGACTCCCTTCCCACCTATCAGGGTTGAATGCACCTGCTCACGGGCAGGTGCATTTAAAACAGCTTACGGCATCACCGGCGGCGTATACGCCAGCGTCGTTCCCAGCGCCCACAGCAGCACCAGCACCAGCGGCGTATGCACCAGCAACTGCACGAACGAGAAGCCGATCAGATCCCGCGCTTTCAAGCCCAGTACGCCGAGCAGCGGCAACATGTAGAACGGGTTGATCAGGTTCGGCAGCGCTTCGGCAGCGTTGTAGATCTGCACCGCCCAGCCCAGGTGGTACTGCAAGTCGTTGGCGACCTGCATCACGTAAGGCGCTTCGATGATCCACTTGCCGCCGCCCGACGGAATGAAAAAGCCCAGAATCGCCGAGTAAACGCCCATCAGCAGCGCATAGGTGTCATGCGAGGCGATGCTGACGAAGAACGTCGAGATGTGATGCGCCAAGGTCTGTGCGTCGGCGCCTTTGACCGTGGTCATCAGCGCAGCGATCGAGCCGTACAGCGGGAACTGGATCAGCACGCCGGTGGTGGTCGGCACGGCGCGCGCCACCGCATCGAGGAAGCTGCGCGGGCGCCAGTGCAGCAGGGCGCCAAGCATGATGAACAGGAGGTTGTAGGTGTTGAGTCCGGAAATCGCTGTGATTGCCGGTTTCGTCGAGAACTCGTGAAACAGCCATCCCGCCGCCAGCAACACCAGCACGATAATCAACAGCGGGCTGTGTTCCAGCCATTCGCCCGGTCGCGTGCGAGGTTGCAATGGCGGCAGGTTAAATGCCGGGTCGATGCCGCAGGCCTTGGCGTCGCGCGCCGAGTTCGGGCCGGGTGCGGTGGCGTACGCGATGATGATCGAGATCACGATGAGTGCCAGCAGCATCACGCCCGACTGCCAGAGGAAAATCGTTTCGGTGAACGGAATCACCCCGGTGATCGACAGGATCGACGGCGGCAGGCTGGCAGGGTTGGCCTGCAGTTGCGCGGCGGACGACGACAAACCCAGCGCCCACACCGCGCCAAGGCCCAGATAGGCCGCCGCACCGGCGGCGCGGTAATCCATTTTCAGGTCGGTACGGCGAGCGAGGGCACGCACCAGCAAACCGCCGAATACCAGCGACAGGCCCCAGTTGAGCAACGATGCGACCATCGAGATCAACGCCACCCAAGCCACGGCGGAACGGCCGTTTTTCGGGATCCGCGCCAGTCGGTCGATCAGTTTGACCGCAGGCGGAGAGCTGGCGACCACGTAGCCGCCGATCACCACGAAGGCCATTTGCATGGTGAACGGGATCAGGCTCCAGAAGCCGTCGCCGAAGGCCATCGCTGCCGCCGTCGGTTTGGCGCCCATCGCCAGCGTGGCGAGGGCAACGATGATCACGGCCAACGCAGCGAATACCCAGGAATCGGGAAACCAGCGTTCGGCAAAACTTGAACAGCGCAGGGCAAAGCGCGCAGAGCGGCTATCTTCGATATCAACGGCCACGGGGAATACCTCGGAATTTTTATGGTTATTGTGGTCCGCAGGAACGCTCGCCGATCTCGACAATACAGAGATCCCTGTGGGAGCGAGCCTGCTCGCGAAGAGGTCGGCACATTCAACATTGAAGTTGGCTGAGCTGACGCTTTCGCGAGCAGGCTCGCTCCCACATGGGGCTCACGGCGGTTGGCCGGCGTTGGCGTGGTCCCGCTGGACAGGCATTAACAGTAATTCAACTGCCGATGCTTTGTGAGCAGGTTTTGCAAAACCGGGACTATGGTCTAACGGGTTGTCCCCCCGCCCATTTGCGTAGACCATGGGCGCCTTGGTTTTCTGCCTGATCCAGAGTTCTTTGCGATGACTGCCCAAACCCCGGCCAGACCTGCGCCGTTCAGCCGCTCCGACTACAAGACCCTCGGCCTTGCGGCCCTTGGCGGGGCGCTGGAAATCTACGATTTCATCATTTTCGTGTTTTTTGCCCTGACCCTCAGCCAGTTGTTCTTCCCGCCGGAAATGCCCGAATGGCTGCGTCTGCTGCAGAGCTTCGGCATTTTCGTCACCGGCTATCTGGCACGGCCGCTGGGTGGCATCCTGATGGCGCATTTCGCCGACCGTCTGGGGCGCAAAAAAGTTTTCAGCCTGAGCATCCTGATGATGGCGTTGCCGTGCCTGCTGATCGGGATCATGCCGACTTATGCCCAGATCGGTTATTTCGCACCGCTGCTGTTGCTGGCGCTGCGCATCCTTCAGGGCGCAGCCGTGGGTGGCGAAGTGCCGAGTGCCTGGGTATTCGTCGCCGAACACGCGCCGACTGGGCACCGCGGTTACGCCTTGGGCTTTTTGCAGGCCGGGCTGACCTTCGGCTATCTGATCGGCGCACTGACCGCGACATTCCTCGCCCAGGTCTTCACTCCAGCGGAAATTCTCGATTACGCCTGGCGTTATCCCTTCCTGCTTGGCGGAGTGTTCGGGGTGGTTGGCGTTTATCTGCGCCGCTGGCTGAGCGAAACACCGGTTTTCATCGCGATGGAGGCGCAGCGCGAGGCGCGGGTCGAGTTGCCCTTGCGCACCGTGCTGCGCGAGCATCGACTGGCGATGTTGCCGGCGATGCTGCTGACCTGCGTGCTGACCTCGGCAGTGGTGGTGTTCGTGGTCATCACGCCGACGATGATGCAAAAGACGTTTGGCATGACCGCCAGCCACACCTTCGGCCTCAGTGCGCTGGGCATCGTTTTTCTCAACATCGGTTGTGTGCTCGCCGGTCTGCTGGTCGATCGCATCGGCGCGTGGCGCACGGTCATGCTCTACAGCCTGCTGCTGCCACTGGGCATCGGCGTGCTGTATGCCTGCCTGATTGCAGGCGGGCAGTGGGTCGGTCTGGCTTATGCCGTGGCCGGGCTCGGTTGCGGAGTCGTCGGCGCGGTGCCTTCGGTGATGGTCGGGCTGTTTCCAGCGCGCATTCGTGTGTCGGGCATTTCCTTTACCTACAACATTGCCTATGCGGCGTGGGCGAGCATCACGCCGCTGCTGCTGATCGGACTGATGCCGTGGAGCCCGTGGATCTGCGTAATGTTCTGCGCTGTCATGGGGGTGGTGGGCATTCTCACGGCAGCTTATTTCGGCGCTCGCCTGCCTCGCACGGGACCGTGCCAGGCTGCCGGCGCTGCGTGAGCCGGAACCGCTGAACTATTTTCGACTGACGGGTCTCGCGGCCGCTTCAGAAAAGCTCCGCAAGGCCGATGGCTAGGTTGTACGCCGCGTTCAACCCTGCCATTGGTGCTTTCCTATGTTTAATAAACGCTTGAAGCAAGAGCTGGCCGCTCTCCGTGAAGAACTCTCCAGCCTTGTGCAAGTGAAGGAAAGCCTGGAAAGCGAGATGCTGGCGCTGACGCTTGAGCCCGACGGGCGGATTCGCTCGGTCAACCAGAATTTCCTTGGTGAGATGGCCTATAAAAGCCAGGACCTGATCGGTCGGGCGATCGAAGACATTGTGCCAGCGCACGTCAAAACCGACGAATTCCACCTGCGCTTCAAGAACGCGATGACCCGTGGCGAGCATTTCGCCGGTGCGGTGCGTCTGTTGCGTGGCAATGGCGAGGAAGCGTGGCTGCGCTCGATCGTCCAGCCGGTGCGTGCTTCCGATGGCCGGATCCGACACATTTCGTTCTACGCCAGCGACCTGACCCGCACCATCGAAGCCTCCCGCGAGCATGAAAACCTGATCGGCGCACTGGTGCGCTCGACCGCTGTGATCGAATTCGATCTTAACGGTAACGTGCTGACGGCCAACGATCGCTTTCTCAACGGCATGGGTTACAGCCTGGCGCAGATCAAGGGCAAACATCACCGCACGTTCTGCGCGCCAGAGGAATACAACAGCGGCGAATATCAGAATTTCTGGCGGCGCTTGAACAATGGTGAGTTCGTCGCGGGTCGTTTCAAACGTATCGACAGCCATGGCCGTGATGTCTGGCTGGAAGCGTCCTACAACCCGGTGGTCGATGCCAACGAAAAACTGTACAAAGTGGTGAAGTTCGCCACGGTCATCACCGATCAGGTCAACCGCGAGCAAGCCGTTGCCGACGCGGCCAGCATTGCCTACAGCACCTCGCAACAAACCGACAGCACGGCGCAACGTGGCACCACCGTGGTCACCGAGGCGGTCAACGTCATGCGTGATCTGTCGCGACACATGCAAGCGGCGGGTGAGGGCATTGAGGCACTAAACGAGCAGTCGCAGGTAATCGGCACCATCGTCAAGACCATCAGCGGCATTGCCGAACAGACCAACCTGCTGGCGCTCAACGCTGCCATTGAGGCGGCGCGCGCCGGTGAGCAGGGCCGTGGTTTTGCCGTGGTGGCCGACGAGGTGCGACAACTGGCCTCGCGCACCAGCCAGGCGACCGAAGAGATCGTCACCGTGGTGCGGCAGAACCAGGAGATGGCGCGCAATGCCGTGGCGCTGATGACCGACGGCAAGCTCCAGGCCGAGCAAGGGCTGGCGCTGGCGGCAGAAGCGGGGACGGTGATTGTCGAGATTCAGGACGGTGCGCAGAAAGTCGTGGACGCGGTGGGGCAGTTCGCCAATCAGCTGTCGCACTGACACCCTGCTGATCGTTCCCACGCTCTGCGTGGGAACGCCTCCGGGGACGCTCCGCGTTCCTTCGCCGGCGTGACGCAGAGCGTCACAGGATGCATTCCCACGCAGAGCCTGGGAACGATCTCCGAGGTGCTACAGGCTCTGTGTTTCTTCAGTCGCAGCGCTACAATCGGCTCCTTTACCCGCGGAGCAGACCCCATGAGCGATTCCCACCGCCGCCCGGTGCCCCTGAACAAAGCCTACCGGTTGCTCAATCACGGCCCGACCGTGCTGGTCAGCGCGGCCCACGATGGCCAGCGCAACATCATGGCCGCCGCCTGGGCCATGCCCCTGGACTTCGAACCGCCAAAAGTCGCCGTAGTGCTCGATAAATCCACCTGGACCCGCCAGTTGCTCGAAGCCTCCGGCACCTTCGTACTTAACGTCCCGTGCGCCGATCAGGCCGACATCGTGCAAACCGTCGGCAACACCTCGGGGCTCGACATTACTCAGAGCCAGGGGCGGGACAAGTTTCAGGCCTACGGTCTGCAGACCTTTATCGGCGAACAGGTTGCAGCACCGCTGCTCGACGGCTGCGTCGCCTGGCTCGAATGCCGCCTGCTGCCAGAACCACGCAACCATCAGCAATACGACCTGTTCCTCGCTGAAGTCATCGCCGCCCATGCCGATGAGCGGGTGTTCAGCGACGGGCGCTGGCATTTCGACGGGCATGAAGGTTTGCGCACGCTGCACCATGTCGCCGGGGGGCATTTTCTGAAGATTGGTGATGCGCTGGATGGCAAGACGTTGTCGGTCGATTAGCCGAGCTTGGCGGGCTTGATAAGACTCTCTGCGGGAATTCCGAATAATTCGTGGAGCTTCCATATCATGGGAAGCGTCAACGCACGCTTGCCATTAAGGACCTCATACACTCGGTTCGTCCTGCCAATGGCGGGTGCCAGATCTGCTGCCGAGAGTCCCGATTGTTCCATACGGAACTTGATGGCTTCGATTGCATTAGGTAAGTCAAGGGGAAACTGTTTGGCCTCATAAGCTTCGATAAGGGTGATCATTACGTCGAAGTAATCCCCTTCAGGCGTGTCTGGTTCCGGCTCATTGTCAAAAAATGCCGAAACCTCTTTGAGTGCTGCACGGTATTCCTCTTCCGTATGAATTGGATGAATGTTCACGGGTTACTCCATTACGACGGTATCAGCGTCGATTGCATCGTATTGCTTGTGGGTGCCGACAAATTTTATGTATATGGCACCGAAGCGATAGGCCACGGCGACGATCAAGCGAAAGTCATTGCCCTTGATGTTGAAGACCACTCTGCGACTTTTCAGAATGCTCGCATAAGCAAAATGTGTCTTGATGTCCGAGGGTGTTGACCATTGTGCTTTTCTCGCTTCATCAATCCACGCCAACAGCGGTTGCTCTGACTCGGGATACTGCTTCCAAAAGTTTTTCAGCTGGCTGACAGCGATGATTCTCATGAAGCGATCCTAGTCCCGTCTTGGGACTGGCGCAAGGTTGTTGGGAGTCGTTGGACATACGGTTCGAATATTTGCGTCTTCATAAATGCCAGCCGATTTCGAAAGTTATTGTTCGCTGAACGGTCATTTACTGTATCCGTCTCAGTTGATCTTCGGGGTAGGAAAAAGCGACGGGGCACAGCTGAACAGAACCTATCGGTAACAAAAAAGGCCTACCACCCGGTAAGCCTTTTCTCTTCGCATCGTAGCCTCAGTCCCCCAACGCTTCGCCTTCACGCCGTGGATCGGCGCCACCCTCCAACGACACTTTCCCCTGCGCATCCTTGACCCGCACGATGGCCTGGGTGCCGCTGGTCATGTCGATTTCGCTCACCGTATGCCCTTTGTCTTTCAGCGCCTGTACCAGCGCCGGGCTGAACTGGCCCTGTTCCAGTTCGGTCGGGCCGTTGCGGCTGCCGAAGTTAGGCAGGCTGATCGCGCGTTGTGCGTCGAGATTCCAGTCGAGCAGGCCGACGGTGGTTTTGGCCACGTATTCGATAATTTGTGAACCGCCAGGCGAGCCGACCGTGGCGACGAATTCGCCGTTCTGGCGATCAAAGATCAAGGTCGGCGCCATCGACGAGCGCGGGCGTTTGCCGGGCTCGACGCGGTTGGCGACTTTCTGGGCGTTCTCTTCGGGGATAAAAGAGAAATCAGTCATCTGGTTATTGAGCAGGAAGCCTTGAACCATCAGGTGTGAGCCGAACGCGGCTTCGATGGTGGTGGTCATCGACACCGCGCCGCCGAGGTCATCCACCGCGACGACTTGCGAGGTGGAGATGCGCAATGGCGAACGGTCCGGCGCGTAGGCCACCTGCACGCCCGGTGGCGTGCCCGGTTTGGCGCTGCCCATGCTGCGTTCGCCGATCAGGCTGGCGCGGCTGGCCAGATAATTCGGGTCGATCAGGCCTTTGACCGGCACCGGCACGAAGTCGGTGTCGGCGACGTATTGCCCACGGTCGGCGTAGGCCAGACGTTCGGCTTCAGCGATCAGGTGCACGGCTTGCGGATCCGGTTCGATGCCGGCCGGTTTGCTGGTCTTGACCGGTTTGAGCGGTGTCAGCGACAAGCGCGGATCACGGTTTTCGAGGGCCTGCAGCGTGCCGAGAATTTGCGCTACGGCGATCCCGCCCGACGACGGCGGCGGCATGCCGCACACCTGCCAGCGTTTGTAGTCCGTGCACAGCGGCGCGCGCTCCTTGGCTTGATAACGTTGCAGGTCGGTCAGCGACAGGCTGCCGGGGTTGGCGTGACGCTGGACCTTGGCGACGATTTCCTCAGCGATCGGACCTGTGTAAAACGCATCTGCGCCTTCATTGGCGATGCGCTTGAGCACGGCGGCCAAGGCCGGATTCTGCAGGCGCGTGCCGACGGCTTTGACGCTGCCATCGCTGTTGAGGAAGTAGGCGGCCATGTCGGGCGACTGACGCAGCGCCGAATCGGCAGCAAGTAACGCGTAAAGGCGTGGCGAAATGGCGAATCCCTGCTCGGCCAGTTTGATCGCCGGCTCGAACAACCTGGCCCACGGCAGACGCCCGTGTTGCTTATGCGCCATCTCCAGCGCACGCAACACGCCCGGTGTACCGACCGACCGGCCGCCAATCTGTGCCTGCGGGAAAGCCATCGGTTTGCCGTCCGCTTGCAGGAACAGCTTCTCGGTAGCGCCGGCCGGCGCCGTCTCGCGCCCGTCATAAGTGCGCACTTGTTTGCCGTCCCACAACACGATCATCGCGCCGCCGCCGATCCCGGATGATTGTGGCTCAACCAGCGTCAGCACCGCCTGCATCGCAATCGCCGCATCAATCGCCGAACCACCCTGACGCAACATCTCCCGACCCGCCTCGGCAGCCAGTGGATTGGCGGCAGCGGCCATGTGCTTGCTGGCGTGGCGGGTTTGCAGATCGGTGCGATAACCGGAAGCGGCTTCCGGCGCCAGCGGCAACGTCGAGGAGGGCGGGGCGTTGCACGCGGTGAGGGCCAAGGCACTGATAAGCAGTGTAAGAACTGGCAGGCGAAAGCGGCTCAAGGGCTGGGTTGAAAACACGCGGGCTCTCCGTCCGTGGGATAAAAGTGTTGAGGGACTTTAGCGAGCGGGCGGTGGGGGTGCAAACCGGGTGAGGATTTGATCCTTGGTCAAAGTGTTTCGGAGCCACTCGGGCTTCTCGTAATGGACTCAGTCAAATCAAAGGTTTTGTACTTGTAGTACTCCGCTCTGGATTGGTATTTGCCCCTCATTTCTCCTACAGACTTTTCAGGTCGACAACCTACGCACCCTTGCCTGAGGATGTTTTCTATTGAATTTCCCCAGGATTGATTTCAGGTAGAGGGACAAGTCCGTTGTTATTCGACTCCATTTCCAGTCGGCGATTGTCATGAGCGTTTCCAATGAGGAGGACCGCGCTTTTCTGGTGGCGATGGGCAGGCGCATTGCTCACTTACGCACAGTGCACGAGATCACACAGACTCGGTTTGCACGGGCTTTAGGTCTTTCTCGGCAAACCTTTCAGGGTTACGAAGAGGGCACGCGCAGCATGCCGGTCACGACACTGGTGAAGATGGCATTTGCGCTTCGCGTGCCTGTTGAAGAGTTGCTCGGGGTTCCCTGGTACACGGAAACACCCAGACGCAGCTTGACCTCGACCTGGTATCGACGGCTGCAGTCCATCAATGAGCTGCCGAAAGTTCAGCAGAAGGTCGTAGCGCAGATGCTCGATGCCCTGATCGCCCAAGCAACGAGCAAGGCAAGCAACGAAGAAAGAGAAGTTTGAAGTAACTCAAAGAACGCGGAACCAAGGTGCTACCAACACTTTGGCCCCGCTAACCACAAGCAGCTAAACAGGAGCTGAACCATGGCTAAGGCCGATCATACGTCATCCACCCCCATCACTGAACGCCGGCTGAAAATCGCCGCAGACTTTTACCCGGTCCACATAAAGGATAAACCTCACAGCCCCGCCAAACCGGTGCCCTGGATCAGGCTACGCGGACTGTGGTTAAGGCAGGCGGGATTCGAGGTGAACGAGAACGTGAAAGTGCGAGTGATGAAAGGGTGCCTGGTGATTACAGCGGAATAAGAGTCGCGTCGACTTTTCTCGAGGCATAAAAAAACGGCCTACCTTTCGGTAAGCCGTTTTTAGTACTTGGTGGCTACACAGGGACTTGAACCCCGGACCCCAGCATTATGAATGCTATGCTCTAACCAACTGAGCTATGTAGCCAAGTGGCGCGCATTATTCCCCTGAAATGGAAAAGCGTCAAGCGTAAATCAAAAATATTTCTTCTTATTTTCAACCGCTTATCCTCCGGCCCCGAAAATCGGGGCCGGGGAGGGTGTCAGCGCAGGCGGAATCTGGCGGTATTGGCGCTCAAGGCTTCGCTGCCCTGGCTCAAGGTGTCTGCCGCAACGTTCACCGCCCGGGCGCCTTCGAGCAAACGCACCGCCGCTTGATCGACCTGCTGGATGTTGCCGCTGACTTCATCGGCGGTGCTCGCCTGCTCCTCAACCGCCGTAGCGATCTGCGCCAGGGTGTCGGTGACGCTCTGCACAGCGCTGGCAATTTCGCCCAGGCGTTCACCGAGGCCGGTGACGGCGGCGGCATCCGATTGCGCCTGGCCGCAGGCGGCTTCCATCAGGCTGACCGCTTCGTTGACCGTGGCGCGCAGGCTGTCGACGGTGCCGGCGATCTGCGCGGTGGACGACTGGGTGCGTTGCGACAGGCTGCGCACTTCGTCGGCTACCACAGCAAAGCCACGGCCCTGTTCACCGGCGCGTGCCGCTTCGATGGCCGCGTTGAGCGCCAGCAGGTTGGTTTGTTCGGCGACGCCGCGAATGGTGTCGACGACCAGTTGAATCTGTTGGCCTTGTTCGCTGACCCGGCCCAATGCCGCGGCTGTTTCGTTCAAGCGCTGATTGAGTTGCTGAATGCTCGCCGTGGTGCGCTGGCTGTCGCGGCTGCTGTCGGCGGCGATGCGCCGGGTGTGTTGAGCGCTGCCGGATGCCTGTTCGCAGCTCTGCGCGACGCCTTGCGAGGTCGCGGCCAGTTGCGTGGCCGCTGCGGCGATCTGGCTGATCTGCAACTGCTGCGCCTCGACTTCGCTGAGCGCACCGCTGGAATGGTCGTTGAGGCTGCGCACCGCGTTGCTCAGTTGCGAGGTCTCATGATCGACGCCGAGCATGCTGCTGCGCAGTTGCACCACGGCCACGTTGAGCGCGGTGCTGATGGCCGCCAGCTCATCCCGGCCGACCACCGGCACCTGCAGGCTCAGATTGCCGTCACGCAGGGCTTCGGCGAGCAGCGTGATGCCGCTGGCGCTGCGACGGATCGAGGCTTGCAGGCAGATGAACAGGTACAGCGCGGCCAGCAGCAGGCAACCGAAGATCGCCGCGACCAGGATGAACTGACGGATCGCCGAGCTGTGATAAGCGTCGAGCCGTTGATCCAGCGACACCAGCGATTGCTGGCGCAGAGACGCGAGGTCGGTCAGCAGAGCGTCGAGGCTGCGCTCGAAGTCTTCCGGTTTCAGATTAATGCTGCCGCCGAACACGCCGTCATCAAGGACCTTCAGGCCGCTGTCGAGGCGTTTCAGGCTGTCATGGTATTGGCTGGCCCAGCTCTGCTGATCTTTCGGCAGGCGGGCTTCCAGTAGCGTGGCAGTCTTGACCAGTTGCTCGCGGGCATCACCGATGCGGCTGCGTAAGTCGCGCAACTGCAAACGGCTTTGCAGGGTGAATTGGCCGGAGACCACTGAGGCCTGGCCGACTGCGGCGAGGCGTCCGACCCGTTCGATCAGGTCCGGTGCGTGCTGCGTTGATATCTGCGTCAGCAGATAGGTTTCCAGCCAAGGTGCGAGCGTCAGGCGATTGTCCATGACGATCTGCTCGCGCAACGCTTGCAGGGCGCTCAGAGCGTTGGTGAAGCGGTCGTAGCCGTCCGGCCACCAGCCGACGCTGCTGAGGCTTTTCGAATCCAGACCATTGAGTGCGGTTTGCAGCGCTTGATAGCGGGTGAGGGTTTCGCCTTGTGCGCCTTCGTTTTTCAGGGCGTTTCCCAAATCCGTCGTGGCTTGCTGTACGGCCGGTTGTACGGCGTCAAACGCGCCCATCGCGGCGAGAGTGGCCGGTGTGGGTTGCCGGTTGGTTTCCGTCGCGCGCCAGCGGGCCGCGCGGTCGCGTTGCGCGGCGAGCAGGTTATCGAGCGCATCCAGCGCCAACAACTGTCGCACGCCGGCGCGTTCGCCGGAGATCAGATTGAGCTTTTCCCGATAGTCCTGGCCGATCATCAACAGGCTACCGGCCAATGGCAGAATGAACAGCAGAAACAACAATTGGAATTTACGTGCGAAGCCAAATCGCCCCAGCAATTTGATCCCCAGCGAAAGAAAAGCCTGCATGCCCCATGACTCCCCTGGACACCACGCACCATTGGCGTGCATCGCGGCCGTTCGGCCATGATGTTGTGCCCTGCTAAAAGGCCTCGAAAGTTCACCCTTGCCCGCTCTGTAGGCCGGCTCTGTAGCGAAACTTCCCATTGTCGGTCGTCTTTGTAAGGCGGCCGCGTTCAAGCAGAGAAGCAAGGCAAGATTCAGACCATGGCGTTGCGCTATCACCTTGCAGTCGACGATCCGTCAGTTAGTTAGCTGGCTAAGGGGATAGCGCAGATGCACCGAAAAATGGCACATTGACGCACCTGCCTGCGGGCACCCTCTGCTGTCCGGAAACTTCCATGGCTATCAGCAACGCTCAGACCGCCGCTGCCTCGGCGACCGCTGCTTCGCAAAGCAGCCCTTTGGTGATGCGCATCATCGGCGCGGTGGCGCTGGCGCATTTGATCAACGACCTGATCCAGTCAGTGCTGCCGTCGATCTATCCGATGCTCAAGGCCAATTACGGCCTCACGTTTACCCAGGTCGGCCTGATCACTTTGACTTTCCAATTGACCGCGTCGCTGTTGCAGCCGTGGGTGGGTTATCACACTGATCGACACCCGAAACCGTGGCTGCTGCCAGCCGGTTCGATCTGCACGCTGATCGGCATTGTGATGATGTCGATGGTCGGCAGCTTCCCCTTGATTTTGCTGGCAGCGGCGCTGATCGGTATCGGTTCGTCGACATTCCACCCCGAAGCATCGCGGATCGCGCGCCTGGCCTCGGGCGGGCGATTCGGGCTGGCGCAATCGACTTTCCAGGTCGGTGGTAACGCAGGTTCGGCATTCGGCCCGCTGCTGGCGGCGGCGATCATCATTCCGTTCGGCCAGGGCAATGTCGCCTGGTTCGGCCTGTTCGCGGTGTTTGCGCTGTTCGTGCTGTACCGCATCAGCCGCTGGTACGCCCATCACTTGAACCTGTTCAAGCTCAAGGCTGGTCAGGCAGCGACTCACGGACTGTCGAAGGGCAGGGTGACCACTGCGCTGGTGGTGCTGGGGCTGTTGGTGTTTTCCAAGTATTTCTACATGGCCAGCCTCACCAGCTATTTCACCTTTTACCTGATCGAGAAATTCGACCTGTCGGTGGCCAGCTCGCAGTTGCACCTGTTCCTGTTTCTCGGCGCGGTGGCTGCGGGGACGTTCTTCGGCGGGCCGATCGGTGACAAGATCGGCCGTAAGGCGGTGATCTGGTTCTCGATCCTCGGTGTGGCGCCATTCACCTTGCTGATGCCTCACGTCGATCTGTTCTGGACCAGCGTGCTCAGCGTGGTGATCGGCTTCATTCTGGCCTCGGCGTTCTCGGCTATCGTCGTGTACGCGCAAGAACTGGTGCCGGGTAACGTCGGGATGATTGCCGGGGTTTTCTTCGGCCTGATGTTTGGTTTTGGCGGGATTGGTGCGACGTTGCTCGGGCATCTGGCGGATATACACGGGATTGAATATGTATATTTCCTGTGTTCGTTTCTTCCGTTGTTTGGCGTACTGGCGATTTTCCTGCCACGCACCAAAAAGGCCTGACGCCACACAATCCCCACCTGTGGGAGCGAGCCTGCTCGCGAATGCGGTGTGTCATCCGCAGAGATGTGGCTGACACTCCCTCTTCGCGAGCAGGCTCGCTCCCACAGGTGGAATAGTTTCGGCAGTAAATTTCAGGCACAAAAAAGCCGCGTATCAAACGCGGCTTTTTCTTGCGGGTGTTGCTTAGACGTTGAAGCGGAAGTGCATCACGTCGCCGTCCTTGACGATGTACTCCTTGCCTTCCAGACGCCATTTGCCCGCTTCCTTGGCTCCGGCTTCGCCCTTGTACTGGATGAAGTCGTTGTAGGCGATGACTTCGGCGCGGATGAAGCCTTTTTCGAAGTCGGTGTGGATCACGCCAGCGGCCTGCGGGGCGGTGGCGCCGACCTTGACGGTCCAGGCGCGGACTTCTTCGACACCGGCGGTGAAGTAGGTCTGCAGGTGCAGCATTTCGTAGCCGGCGCGGATCACGCGGTTCAGGCCAGGCTCTTCCAGGCCCAGGGCCTCGAGGAACATGTCTTTCTCTTCGCCGTCATCGAGTTCGGCGATTTCCGCTTCGATCTTGTTGCACACCGGCACGACCATGGCGCCTTCTTCTTCGGCGATGGCGCGAACCACGTCCAGGTGCGGGTTGTTGTCGAAACCGTCTTCAGCGACGTTGGCGATGTACATGACCGGTTTGGTGGTCAGCAGGTGGAAGCCCTTGATCACTGCCTTTTCGTCAGTGCTCATGTTCTTCATCAGGCTGCGCGCCGGTTTGGCTTCGGTGAAGTGCGCGATCAGTCGCTCCAGCAGCGCCTTCTGCACCACGGCTTCCTTGTCACCGCCCTTGGCGTTGCGCGCGACTTTCTGCAGTTGCTTCTCGCAGCTGTCAAGGTCGGCGAAGATCAGTTCCAGGTCGATGATTTCGATGTCGCGCTTGGGGTCGACGCTGTTGGAAACATGGATCACGTTTTCGTCTTCGAAGCAGCGCACGACGTGAGCGATGGCATCGGTTTCGCGGATGTTGGCGAGGAACTTGTTGCCCAGGCCTTCACCTTTCGAGGCGCCGGCAACGAGGCCTGCGATGTCGACGAATTCCATGGTGGTCGGCAGGATGCGCTTGGGATTGACGATTTCCGCCAGTGCTTGCAGGCGCGGATCCGGCATTGCCACGATGCCGCTGTTCGGCTCAATGGTGCAGAAGGGGAAGTTTTCGGCCGCGATACCGGACTTGGTCAGGGCGTTGAACAGGGTGGACTTGCCGACGTTAGGCAGGCCGACGATGCCGCAATTGAATCCCATGGTGTTTCCCCTCGGGTAAAAGTCAGGCCTTCTGGCTGTGCAGGTTTTTCATCGCGCGGTTCCATTCCCCGGCGAGGATATCCGGCAGCACGCCGAGGGCAAAGTCGATGCTGGCATCGAGTTTTTCCTGTTCGGCGCGTGGCGCACGACCCAGGACGAAATTTGAAACCATACTGGCAACGCCCGGGTGGCCAATGCCAAGCCGCAGGCGGTAGAACGTATTCTGATTGCCCAGTTGCGCGATGATGTCGCGCAACCCGTTGTGACCGCCATGGCCGCCGCCCTGCTTGAGCTTGGCGACGCCCGGAGGCAAGTCGAGTTCGTCGTGCGCCACGAGGATTTCTTCAGGCTTGATGCGGAAGAAACCGGCGAGTGCCGCCACGGCCTGGCCGCTGCGGTTCATGTAGGTCGTGGGAATCAGCAGACGAACATCCTGACCCAGGTGCGAATAGCGCCCGGTCAGGCCGAAATATTTGCGATCGGCCACCAGATTCACGTTCTGGGCATGGGCGATGCGCTCAACAAAAAGGGCCCCTGCGTTATGCCGGGTCTGGTCGTATTCGGCGCCTGGATTTCCCAGGCCAACGATCAGTTTGATGGCAGTCACGATAGGGGCCCTTCCTTTGAGTGGTGAATAACATCGCCGCAATCTGTGACAGCGGCGAAAGTGGACGAAAAATGCTCATTTACCATGGATGTAAACTCCGCGTTCTCGCCCGCTTTCTCGCTACGTTCCAGTCCGCGATGTTACTTGCTCACTCAGACAGAACAGAGTGGATTACTCTGCTGCGCCTTCTTCGGTAGCTTCTGGAGCAACACGTGGAGCGTGGACGTTGGCAACAGCCTTGTCATCGCCGTGTGCCAGAGCAACGAACTCAACACCTTTAGGAGCTTTGAGGTCCGACAGGTGAATGATGGTGCCGATTTCTGCTTTCGACAGGTCGACTTCGATGAACTCAGGCAGGTCTTTCGGCAGGCAGGTCACTTCGATTTCAGCAACAACGTGCGAAACTTCGCCGCCTTTCTTCACTGGAGCTTCTTCGCCAACAAAGTGTACAGGCACGATGGCGGTCAGTTTCTGGCCGGCAACAACGCGTACGAAGTCAGCGTGCATCACGTGGCCTTTGGCCGGGTGACGCTGCAGAGCCTTGATGATGACGTTTTGCTTGGTGCCACCAACGTTCAGCTCGATGATGTGGCTGTAAGCCGCTTCGTTTTCGAGCAGTTTGGCAACTTCTTTGGCCAGCATGCTGATGGATTCAGGGGCTTTGTCGCCACCGTAAACTACAGCTGGAACCAGGCTTGCGAGACGACGCAGGCGGCGGCTCGCACCTTTCCCCAGGTCGGAACGCACTTCAGCATTCAGAGTAAAATCGTTCATTTTGTATCTCCAAAATAGCCATGACCGAGTGGCGTTTGCGACCAGCGCCGAACACGGTATGGGCAAAAAAGCCCCGCCCCGACAGGAATGCCGGGGCGGGGCGCTTTTCGTCAACGAGACATTTCGCGAAGGGCAGGGCCCTTAACGGAACATCGCGCTGATCGATTCTTCATTGCTGATGCGGCGAACCGCTTCGGCAACAACCGGTGCGATATCCAGTTGACGGATACGTGCACAGGCTTGTGCTGCAGCGGACAGCGGGATGGTGTTAGTCACCACCAGCTCGTCCAGCACGGAATTTTCGATATTCTCGATGGCCCGACCCGACAGCACAGGGTGTGTGCAGTAGGCAAAGACCTTGGCTGCGCCATGCTCTTTCAGGGCCTTTGCCGCGTGGCACAGAGTGCCGGCGGTATCGACCATGTCATCGACCAGAATGCAGGTACGCCCTTCGACATCACCGATGATATGCATCACTTCAGAGTGATTGGCTTTCTCACGGCGTTTGTCGATGATCCCGAGATCCACGCCCAGCGACTTGGCAACGGCCCGTGCACGCACGACGCCACCAATGTCCGGGGACACGATCATCAGGTTTTCGAAGCGCTGATCTTCAATGTCATCCACCAGAACCGGGGAGCCGTAGATGTTATCTACCGGAATATCGAAGAAGCCCTGAATCTGGTCAGCATGCAGATCAACCGTGAGAACACGGTCGATGCCGACTACGGTAAGCATGTCAGCGACGACTTTCGCGCTGATGGCCACACGTGCGGAACGCGGACGGCGATCCTGACGGGCATAACCAAAATAAGGAATAACAGCAGTGATACGAGTAGCCGAGGAGCGGCGGAAGGCATCAGCCATCACTACCAGTTCCATCAGGTTATCGTTGGTCGGAGCGCAAGTCGGCTGAATAATGAAGACGTCTTTACCGCGAACGTTTTCATTGATCTCGGCTGTGATTTCGCCGTCGGAAAATTTGCCGACAGAGATGTCACCGAGAGGGATATGCAGCTGACGTACGACACGCCGAGCCAGATCGGGGTTAGCGTTCCCCGTAAAGACCATCATCTTGGACACGCGCAGTACCTAGAGGCTGAGGGTAACCTGGATGAGTAGAGAAAATGGCAGGGGCGGCTGGATTCGAACCAACGCATGGCAGGATCAAAACCTGCTGCCTTACCGCTTGGCGACGCCCCTGTATCTGTTGCATCAAGTGCCGAGCACCTGGTTCCTTTAGAGCAGACTTTGCAGCTTGCGGTGCAACATCGAAACGTTGCTGCCTTTAGCTACAAACCCTGTAAGGGTCTCTGTCAGAAGGGCCGAGACTTTATCAGCTTCAGCTTTGCTTGGGAAGCCCCCAAACACACAACTTCCAGTTCCGGTGAGCTTTGCTTCGGTAAATTTACCTAACAAATTCAATGCGTTACGTACCTCTGGATAACGCCTTGCAACCACCGGCAAGCAGTCATTTCGACTGTTTCCCTCGGGAACGGGGCGCACTTTAATGGGCGGTGTGTTACGTGTCAACAAAGGATCGGAAAAAATTTCTGCCGTACTAACAGAGACTTGCGGCACAAGCACCAGATACCACGGTTCTTCGGGGTCGACCGGGGTCAGTTTCTCGCCCACGCCCTCGGCAAACGCTGCGTGACCACGCACGAAAACCGGCACGTCGGCGCCGAGGGTCAGGCCCAGTGCGGCCAGGCGATGTTCATCCCAGCCCAACTGCCACAGGTGATTGAGACCGAGCAGTGTTGTCGCCGCATTCGAACTGCCGCCACCGATGCCGCCGCCCATGGGCAGCACCTTGTCGATCCAGATATCGATACCGAGCGTGCAGCCGGATTGTTGCTGGAGCATTTTCGCCGCGCGCACGATCAGGTTGCTGTCGTGCGGCACACCGGCGAACTCGGTATGCAGGCGAATCACGCCGTCATCGCGCACGGCATAGGTGATTTCATCGCCGTAATCGACAAACTGAAACAGCGTCTGCAATTCGTGATAACCGTCAGCGCGGCGACCGAGAATATGCAGCATCAGGTTGAGCTTGGCCGGCGAGGGCAGGGTCAGGCGTGCAGCGGTCATGGTTTACTGCCCCAGCTTGCGCGGTTGCCAGGTCTTGATTACCAGCGTCACGTCGAGGTCGGTGCCGTGCAGCTTGATGCGCTCGGGCAACCAGTAACCACTCTGTTCGGTGTAGGCGGTGTATTCGACTTTCCAGCCATCCTGCTCGAGGCTGGCCAGGCGGCTGTCGGCATCCAGATTGAGGCGACTCTTGCTTTCGGGAGCGGGCAGGCCACGCACCCACCACGCCAGGTTCGACACGGGCAATTTCCAGCCCAGCTGTTCTTCAAGCAAGGCTTCGGGCGATTGCGCTTCGTAGCGGCCCTGATTGGCGACTTCCAGCGAGACTTTGCCCGGGCGCCCGGTCAGGCGTGCCGCGCCACGACCCAGCGGGCCGGACAGACGAATGTCGTAATAGTCCTGACGCTGCAGCCAGAACAACGTGCCGCTGCCGGAATCTTTCGGCGCGCGAATGCCGATCTTGCCGTCGATCTGCCAGCCGTCAAGGGCGGTCAGTTGCTGCTTGTTGGCGGCCCATTGAGCCGGGCTGCCGTGGCCTTCGACCGATTCGCGAGTACCAAAACCCGAGCAGCCGGCGAGCAGGGCGATGAAGCTGAAAACAATGACGTGGCGCAAAAACATGGGTTAAAGAGTCTCGGATCCGGTCAAGCGCTTGATGGTGCTGCGCAGAATGGTGCTGTCGGGCTGGTCCTTGAGGAACTTGCCCCACACTTGTTTGGCTTCGCGTTGATTGCCCTTGGCCCACAACACTTCGCCCAGGTGCGCGGCGACTTCGTGATCGGGGAAGCGCTCCAGGGCCTGACGCAGGTATTTCTCCGCGTCGTCCAGATTGCCCAGGCGGTAATTCACCCAGCCGAGGCTGTCGAGCACCGCTGGGTCATCCGGGTTGATCTGGTGCGCCTGCTCGATCAGGGTTTTCGCTTCGGCGTAGCGGGTGGTGCGGTCGGACAGGGTATAGCCCAGCGCATTGAGCGCCATGGCGTTGTCCGGGTCACGCTTGATGATCAGGCGCAGGTCTTTTTCCATTTGCGCCAGATCATTGCGTTTTTCCGCGAGCATGGCCCGGGTATAGAGCAGGTTCAGGTCGTCCGGGTATTGCACCAGCGCTTGCTGCAAAACCGTCCAGGCCTTGTCGTCGTGTTTGTTGGCCGACAGGGTTTCCGACTCGATCAGGAACAGCTGGATCGCGTAATCGGGTTGTTCGTCGCGTTCGGCGGCGAGTTTGCGTTGTGCTTCGGCGGTCTTGCCGTTGCTCATCAGAATGTCGGCCTGACGCAATTGCGCCGGCAGATAGTCGTTGCCCGGGCCGACCTGGGCGTATTCGATGAGCGCGCCTTGCGGATCGTTGCGTTCTTCAGCGATGCGACCCAGGTTCAGGTGCGCCGAATCGACGTGGCTTTCACGGGCGATCAGGTCTTCCAGATAACCCTTGGCCTCGTCCCAGGCCTTGGCTTCCAGGCACACCAGCGCCAGCGAATAACGCAGTTCGTCGTCTTCGGGGTATTGCTGAACGAGGCTGGAGAATTCGGCCTTGGCGTCGTCCATGCGGTCCTGTTCTACCAGCATGCGAGCGTAAGTCAGGCGCAGGCGCTTGTCGTCGGGGTATTTCTTGATGCTTTTCTGCAGCAGCGGCAGCGCTTCGTCGCCACGGTTGAGGATTTGCAGCAAGCGAGCGCGCAGCAGAATCGGCGCGATCTCGCCGTCTTCCGGCGGATTGTCCTCGAGCAGGGCCAGCGCACCTTTATTGTCGCCGTCCTGTTGCAGCAGCAAGGCTTTGCCGAAAATCAGCTGGCTGTTGTTCGGATGGCGCTGCAGCAAGCGGTCGAAACTTTTCATCAGACCGTTGCGGGTTTCCTGATCGGTGTCAGCGGCGGACAGCGCGAGGAAATCGAAATGGGTGTCGCCCTTGCCCTGCAGGACTTTCTCCATATACACCATGGAGTCGTCATAACGCCCGGCACGCGCCAGTTGCACGGCGGCGGCGCGTTGCGCTTCGAGATCGTCCGGAGCGTTTCTCGCCCAGATCAGCGCGGTGTCGAGGGCCGGCTGATCGGCGCCCAGGTACTCGGCGATGCGGAAGGCGCGCTCGGAAATGCCCGGATCCTGCGTGTTGATGGCCTGGGTCACGTAGTTGTCCAGAGCAATGTCGAAGCGATTGCGCTGGCCGGCGAGTTCGGCGCTCAACAGGCTGAAAACGGTTTCCTCGCTGAACGAGCCGTAAACCTTGGGTTTTTCAGGTGCGGGCGTGGTGTCTTCGACCGACGGCGTGCCGCTCGGCGAAACGGGAGCCATGGCCTGGCAGCCGCTGAGGAAGACAAAAGCGAGGAGCAACGCGGAAGATCTATTCATATAGGAAGAGGACGGCTAAACCTGCGGTCGGATCATCATGACACAAGCCTTCGGCCAAACATAACCGAGTCTCGATTGTGGCCATTATAGGGGCCGACAATTGGGACAATAGTCAGCGGTAGTTGTTCTGAATCTTTCGAAGTAGGACAATTGCCGGCTTCACGTCACCACCAGCGACCTTGAATGGCCTTCCTTGCACTCGGTATCAACCACAAGACTGCTTCCGTAGACGTCCGCGAGCGCGTGGCGTTTACGCCAGAACAGTTGGTGGAGGCCTTGCAGCAGCTCTGCCGACTGACCGACAGCCGCGAAGCCGCGATCCTCTCCACCTGCAATCGCAGTGAGCTCTATATAGAACAGGATCAGCTGTCGGCGGATATCGTGCTGCGCTGGCTGGCCGATTATCACAAGCTCAGTCTCGATGAGCTGCGCGCCAGTGCTTATGTGCATGAAGACGATGCGGCCGTTCGTCACATGATGCGCGTCGCCTCCGGGCTCGATTCGCTGGTATTGGGTGAGCCACAGATTCTCGGCCAGATGAAATCGGCCTACGCCGTGGCTCGCGAGGCCGGCACCATCGGCCCGCTGCTGGGGCGGCTGTTTCAAGCCACCTTCAATGCCGCCAAGCAGGTGCGCACGGACACCGCGATCGGCGAAAACCCGGTGTCGGTGGCGTTCGCCGCGGTCAGCCTGGCCAAACAGATTTTCAGCGACCTGCAGCGCAGCCAGGCCTTGCTGATCGGGGCGGGCGAGACCATCACGCTGGTCGCCCGCCATCTGCACGAGCTGGGGGTCAAGCGCATCGTCGTCGCCAACCGTACGCTGGAGCGTGCCAGCCTGTTGGCCGAGCAGTTCGGTGCCCATGCGGTGCTGCTGTCGGATATTCCGGCAGAGCTGGTGCGCAGCGATATCGTTATCAGCTCGACCGCCAGTCAATTGCCGATCCTCGGCAAAGGCGCGGTCGAAAGTGCGCTGAAGCTGCGCAAGCACAAGCCGATCTTCATGGTTGACATCGCGGTTCCCCGCGATATCGAGCCGGAAGTCGGCGAGTTGGACGACGTTTATCTGTACAGCGTCGATGACTTGCATGAAGTGGTCGCCGAAAACCTCAAGAGCCGCCAGGGCGCGGCGCAAGCGGCAGAAGAGATGGTGTCGGTTGGCGCCGACGATTTCATGGTGCGCCTGCGTGAACTGGCGGCAGTCGATGTGCTCAAGGCCTATCGTCAACAGAGCGAACGCCTGCGCGACGAAGAACTGCAAAAGGCCCTGCGCCTGCTCGCCAACGGCGGCAACGCCGAAGATGTGCTCGGGCAACTGGCCCGTGGCCTGACCAACAAATTGCTGCATGCGCCTAGTGTGCAGCTGAAAAAGCTGTCTGCCGAAGGCCGCCTCGATGCGCTGGCCATGGCCCAGGAACTCTTTGCCCTTGAGGGCTCACCGGATAGTTTTTCGGATAAAAAACCGCAATGAAAGCGTCACTGCTCAACAAGCTGGATACCCTCCAGGACCGTTTCGAGGAACTGACTGCGCTGCTTGGCGACGCCGAAGTCATTTCTGATCAGACGAAGTTTCGCGCCTATTCCAAGGAATACGCCGAACTCGAGCCGGTCGTGCAGGCTTACAAAAAGCTGCTCGGCGTACAAGGCGATCTTGAAGGCGCGCAGGCGCTGCTCAAGGACAGCGACCCGGACATGCGCGAAATGGCCGTGGAAGAAGTCCGCGACGCCAAGGAATTGCTGATTACGCTGGAATCCGACCTGCAGCGCATGTTGCTGCCCAAGGACCCCAACGACGGTCGCAACGTGTTCCTCGAAATTCGCGCCGGCACCGGTGGCGACGAGGCGGCGATCTTCTCCGGTGACCTGTTTCGCATGTACTCGCGTTACGCCGAACGCCGTGGCTGGCGCGTGGAGATCCTCTCGGAAAACGAAGGCGAACACGGCGGCTACAAAGAAGTCATCGCGCGTATTGAAGGCGACAACGTCTATGGCAAGCTGAAATTCGAGTCCGGCGCACACCGCGTGCAGCGTGTGCCGGCTACCGAATCCCAGGGCCGTATCCACACGTCTGCGTGCACCGTGGCGGTATTGCCGGAGCCGGACGAGCGCGAAGCCATCGAGATCAACCCGGCGGATTTGCGCGTCGACACCTACCGCTCCTCCGGCGCCGGTGGTCAGCACGTCAACACCACCGACTCGGCGATCCGCATCACCCACATTCCGACCGGCACCGTGGTCGAGTGCCAGGAAGAACGCTCCCAGCACAAGAACCGTGCGCGGGCGATGGCGTGGCTGTCGGCCAAACTCAACGATCAGCAGAACGCCGCGGCGGCCAACGCCATTGCCAGCGAGCGCAAATTGCTGGTCGGTTCCGGCGATCGTTCCGAGCGCATCCGCACCTACAACTATGCTCAGGGCCGGGTCACCGACCATCGCGTCAACCTGACCCTGTACTCGCTGGATGAAATTCTTGCCGGTGGCGTGGAAGCGGTGATCGAGCCGTTGCTGGCCGAACATCAGGCGGACCAACTCGCGGCGATAGGTGAATAAATGACCATCATCGCCAGCCTGTTGCGCGCCGCCGAACTGCCGGATTCGCCGACGGCGCGTCTGGACGCCGAATTGCTCCTCGCCGCAGCGCTGGGAAAGTCGCGCAGTTTTCTGCACACCTGGCCCGAGCGCATCGTGCCGAGCGAAGCGGCGCTGACCTTTGCCGAGTTTCTGCAACGACGCCGTGGCGGTGAACCGGTGGCTTACATTCTTGGCCAGCAGGGCTTCTGGAAACTCGATCTGGAAGTGGCGCCGCACACGCTGATCCCGCGCCCCGACACTGAACTGCTGGTGGAAGCGGCGCTGGAGCTGTTGCCGGCGACCCCGGCGAAAGTGCTCGATCTCGGCACCGGCAGCGGTGCCATCGCCCTGGCTCTGGCCAGCGAGCGCCCGGCGTGGCGAGTGACGGCGGTGGATCGCGTGCTCGAAGCCGTCGCGCTGGCCGAACGCAATCGCCAGCGCCTGCACCTGAACAACGCAACGGTGCTGAGCAGTCACTGGTTCAGCGCGCTGGGCGGTCAGCGTTTTCAATTGATCATCAGCAACCCGCCATACATTGCGGCAACCGATCCGCATCTGGTCGAAGGCGATGTGCGCTTTGAGCCGGCCAGTGCGCTGGTCGCCGGTGAAGACGGGCTCGACGATCTGCGTTTGATCGTCGCCCAGGCGCCGGATCATCTCGAAGCCGGTGGCTGGCTGATGCTCGAACATGGCTATGATCAGGCCGAAGCGGTGCGCGATCTGTTGCTGAGCCGTGGGTTTACCCAGGTTCACAGCCGCACCGATCTCGGTGGTCACCAACGCATCAGTCTGGGGCGCCTGCCGTGCTGAATGATGAGGAATTGCTGCGCTACAGCCGGCAGATTCTGCTGCAACACATCGACATTGATGGGCAACTGAAGCTCAAGGACAGTCGCGTACTGATTGTCGGCCTCGGCGGTCTCGGTGCGCCGGTGGCGCTGTATCTGGCCGCCGCCGGTGTTGGCGAGTTGCATCTGGCGGATTTCGACACGGTCGACCTGACCAACCTGCAACGGCAGATCATTCATGACACCGACAGTGTCGGCATGAGCAAGGTCGACTCGGCGCTCAAGCGCTTGGGCGCGATCAATCCCGAGATTCAATTGATTGCTCACCGTCAGGCACTCGATGAGGATTCTCTGGCGGCTGCAGTGACGGCGGTGGATCTGGTCCTCGACTGTTCGGATAACTTTTCCACCCGCGAGGCCGTAAACGCGGCGTGCGTAGCGGCGGGTAAACCGCTGGTCAGCGGCGCGGCGATTCGCCTGGAAGGGCAGTTGTCGGTGTTCGACCCGCGGCGTGTCGAGAGCCCGTGTTATCACTGTCTGTACGGGCATGGCAGCGAGGCCGAACTGACTTGCAGCGAGGCTGGTGTGGTCGGGCCGCTGGTAGGTCTGGTCGGCAGTCTGCAAGCACTGGAGGCGTTGAAGATGCTGGTCGGTTTCGGCGAGCCGCTGGTAGGGCGCTTGCTGCTGATCGATGCGCTCGGTTCGCGATTCCGCGAATTGCGCGTCAAGCGAGATCCAGGCTGCAGCGTCTGTGGTTCGCGCCATGCGTGAAGCGCCGATCGGCGTGTTCGATTCCGGTGTCGGCGGCTTGTCGGTACTGGCTGAAATCCAACGCTTGTTGCCCAATGAATCGCTGCTCTATGTTGGCGATTGCGGGCACATTCCCTACGGTGAAAAAACCCCGGAATTCATCCGCCAGCGCTGCAGCGCAATGGCCGGGTTTTTCCGCGAGCAGGGCGCCAAGGCGCTGGTGCTGGCCTGCAACACCGCGACCGTGGCCGGCGTGGCCGACCTGCGCCGAGACTTCCCGGACTGGCCGATTGTCGGCATGGAACCGGCGGTCAAACCTGCCGCCGCCGCGACCCGCAGCGGTGTGGTCGGCGTACTCGCCACCACGGGCACCTTGCAGAGCGCCAAGTTCGCCGCGCTGCTTGATCGCTTCGCGGCAGACGTAAAAGTCGTCACCCAGCCGTGCCCGGGGCTGGTCGAGTTGATTGAAAATGGTGAACTGCACAGCGCGCAATTGCGCGTGCTATTGCAAGGCTACGTCGCGCCATTACTGGCTCAGGGCTGCGACACAATAATTCTTGGCTGCACGCACTATCCCTTCCTCAAGCCGCTACTTAAAACGATGATCGGCGACGATATCAGCCTGATCGATACTGGTGCTGCAGTGGCCCGACAACTGCAACGATTGCTCGGTGAACGTGATCTGCTTGCCGCAGGCCCAAGCCAGCCTGTGAAGTTCTGGACCAGTGCCGATCCGCTGTCCTTCAGAAAATTCCTGCCGATGCTGGGCCAACCCGCCGCTGATGTGCAAAACTTCGACTTGTAAAAAAAATGTGAAATAAGTCGAAATAAGCTGAACTTCTGTTCGAGCGCAGATTTCTATAGCGACAGCAGCAACTAAAACCAAACGATCGTTCCGGAAAAGGAAGTTTCAAAGTGAAGCGACTATTCTGCTTGGCCGCGATTGCGGCCGCACTGATGGGGCAAAGCATTACTGCACAAGCCGCTGGCGTTGAATTCGCCGTTGGCGGTACCAGCGATTCGACCATGACTTATCGCCTGGGCATGAATTTCGACTGGGACAAGAGCTGGCTGCAGAGCGACGTCGGTCGCCTGACCGGCTACTGGAGCGGCGCTTACACCTATTGGGAAGGTGACAAGACGTCCAGCAACAACAGTCTGTCGTTCTCGCCTGTGTTCGTTTACGAGTTTGCCGGTCAGTCGGTCAAACCGTACGTCGAAGCCGGGATCGGTGTGGCGTTGTTCTCCAACACCGAATACGAAGACAACAAGCTCGGCGGTTCCTTCCAGTTCGAAGACCGCATCGGTTTCGGCCTGCGCTTCAATGGCGGGCATGAGGTCGGGATTCGCGCGACGCACTATTCCAACGCCGGTTTGTCCAGCGACAACGATGGCGTAGAGAGTTACGCGCTGCATTACACCATGCCGCTCTAACCGCTAAACGCCTTAACCTTTGTGGGAGCGAGCCTGCTCGCGAAAGTGCTATTTCATTCAACATCTTCGTTGAGCATGAAACAGCTTTCGCGAGCAGGCTCGCTCCCACATTGGTTTTCAGGGTGTACCTGAAGTCAGCGGTAGGCCGTGGTGATGCCTTTGCGTTCCTCGATGCACTCCGGTGCACCCATCTCGAATTCGCGGCAGATCAGCGGGCGTTTTTCGTAGATCGTGCACATCATGCTGTCGCGATCCAGCGCCGCACACCAGCCGTCGTCCAGACGCAGCATGACTTCGCCGCCCCATTCATCGGTATCGATAAAACGCTCAGGCACGCCCGTGTCGGTGATCAGCATGACTTCGAGCTGGCAACAGCAGGCGGCACAGGTCGAGCAGGTGACCGCAGGTTCGGCGATTTGTTGGTGGGGTATGGTTTTCATGGCGCCAGTGTAAGGCAGCGGCCGCTGTGCGTGTGAAAGCGCTGACAGACGCTCACTGCGCCAGGCGCCGGGCCATCGCGTGCAGCAACGGAAACACCAGCGCCCAAAGCACAGCGATGCCGATCAACGTCGGCCATTCGCCGTAGGGAAGCTGCACCCCGGCCAGGCGCCCGCCCGCGTAATAAGACAGCGCACCGCCGACCGCGCCCAGCGTGCTGGCCAGCCACCACGGCCGAGCGCTCCATTGCAGGCAATGGCGCAACGTCGTCGCCAACAAGGCCCAGAGCAACATCAGCCACAGCGGAATCAGCGGCGACTGATCGCTGAACTCGAACACACCCAAGGCGCGCAGAACACTGTCCAGTGCCGTGCCGACAATCACCACGCTGAGCACCAGACGCCCCTCGGCCGTCCAACTGCTGACCCAGCGCAAATGAATCACCAGCACCGCCAGTGCGAGCAGCAACCACAGACTGTTGCCGCCGATCACGCAGGTCAGCCAGCCGAGCTGGAACAGCACGGCGTTGGCGACATTTTTAAGCATCGAAGCGCCCGAGCAGCGGTGCGGTGATCGCCGCCGGTTTGGCCAGAACCAATTGCGCAGTGCCGATCGCGCGTTCGAGAAAGCCGCCCTCGCAGTAGCACAGATAGAACTCCCACAAACGCAGGAAATAATCGTCGTAGCCGAGTTCAGTCAACCGACCGTGGGCCTGGCGAAAGTTCTCGTGCCACAGGCGCAGGGTCCTCGCGTAGTGCAGGCCGAAATCTTCCATGTGCAGCAGGTTCATGTCGGTGTCGCGGCTGACCACGTCGAGCATTTTCTGCACGCTGGGCAAGGCGCCGCCAGGGAAGATGTAGCGCTGGATGAAATCGACACTGCGGCACGCCTGTTCGTAGCGCTGCTCACGAATGGTGATGGCCTGGATCAGCATCAGCCCGTTGCTCTTGAGCAACTGCGCGCACTGCTTGAAGTAGGTCGGCAGGAAGCGATGCCCGACCGCTTCGATCATCTCGATCGACACCAGTTTGTCGTACTGCCCGGTGAGGTCTCGATAGTCTTGCAGCAACAACGTGACCCGGTCCTGCAGGCCCATTTGTTCGATGCGCTGCGCGGTAAACGCGTACTGCTCTTTCGACAGGGTCGTGGTGGTCACGCGGCAGCCGTAATGCTGCGCGGCGTAAAGCGCCATGCTGCCCCAACCGGTGCCGATCTCCAGCAAGTGATCGCCGGGTTGCAAAGCAAGCTTCTGGCAGATGCGCTGCAACTTGTTCAGCTGCGCCTGTTCGAGGCTGTCGTCGGGGCGCAGGAATTGCCCGGCCGAGTACATCATGGTCGGGTCGAGAAACTGCTCGAACAGGTCGTTGCCCAAATCGTAGTGTGCGGCGATGTTTTTCTGCGAGCCCTTGCGCGTGTTGCGATTGAGCCAGTGCAAGCCTTGCACCAACGGCCGACTGATGCGCGCCAGGCCGCCTTCCATGGCATCGAGCACGTCGAGGTTGCTGACGAACACGCGCACCACCGCGGTCAGATCCGGCGAGCTCCAATAGCCGTGAATGAACGCTTCGCCAGCGCCAATCGAACCGTTGCCGGCGACCATGCCCCAGAGCGCAGGATCGTTGACGTGAATTTCCCCCAGCAGCGAGCTGCCCGGGTTGCCGAACAGCAGGCGTTCGCCATCCTCGATCACCAGCAGTTGTCCGTGTTTAAGCAGGCTCAATTGGCGCAAGACGCCACGGCGCAACAGCGAACCGGTCAAACCGTTGGTGCTGAGCCAACCGGCCGACAGACTAGAGGATTTCATGGCGGTGCTCCTTGGGAGACACAGTGGCGGTTTGAAAGCTGCCGTCGGCAGTCTGGTGGGAGAAAATCGGCGCGCGCTTGAGCAACAGGCGCAGCGCCTGCCAATAAATGGCCAAAGCGGTTTTTGCGGTCATCCACGGAAAACGTCGCAGGTAACGATGCAGGCTCTGCCGGTCAAGGCGTTCGCGTTGCAGATTGAGCGTGGCGTCGAACAGTTTCTGCTCGCCCTGCCAGTCGGCCATGTGCACGCCGAGGTTTTGCGCGGCGGGGCTGAAGCTCATGCGGTATTCGAGGTCGCGTGGCAAAAACGGCGACACATGAAAAGCCTTGGCCACGGCGAAGTGTTGATGAAAATCGTCAAGGCTCAGCGGTGCGCGCGCCGGCAGCACGTAGTGAAAGCGCTCACGCCACGGCGTGTTGGTCACTTCGCAGACAATCGCCGCCAGTTGCCCGTCCGCCTCGTGGCAATAAAAGAAACTCACCGGATTGAACGACAACCCCCAACTGCGCACCTGGGTCAGCAGGCAGATTGAACCCTGCGGCTCATGTCCGATGGCCGCGCCGACCTGTTGGCGCACCGCATCGATCAGACGCATGCCCTGGCCGGTGAAGGCCTTGAGGTAGTCGGTTTCACGGAAGGAAAACGCTGCGAAGCGACTACGCCCGGCCAGCGGCGACAGGGCGAGCACCGCGTCCTGTTCGCTCAGGTCGAGATACAGCAGACCGATGCGGTAGCGGAATTCATGGCGGCGCGGCGAGAAACGCCGATGGCCGATCCAGCCGCTGTACAGGGCGCTGTTCATAGGGTTTCCCCGAACGTAGCGGCCACCCGCAAACCGCTGACCACGCCGTCCTCGTGAAAACCGTTGGCCCAGTAGGCGCCGCAATAATGCGTGTGCTGCGCGCCATCGAGTTCGCCCCAGCGCTCCTGTGCTGCCACCGCCGCCAGGCTGAACTGCGGGTGCGCGTAGGTGTAACGCGCGAGCACCTTGTCCGGGCTGATGCCGGCGCTCTGGTTGAGGCTTACACAAAACGTGGTGTCGCTTTGAATGCCCTGCAGAATGTTCATGTCGTAGGTGACGGCGGCGTGGGTGTGGCCGGCGCCGCTGAGCCGGTAGTTCCAGCTCGCCCATGCCAGTTTGCGTGTCGGCAGCAGGCGCGTGTCGGTGTGCAGCACCACTTCATTGTCGGCGTAGGGCAGGGCGCCGAGGATCGCTCGTTCGGCATCGCTTGGTGTCGCCAGCAGTTTCAGTGCCTGATCGCTGTGGCAGGCAAACACCACGCGGTCGAAGTGTTCGATGCCGGCCGGGCTGTGAGTGACCACGCCGTGGGTGTCGCGATCGACGCGGGTCACCGCACAGTTGGTGCGAATTCGCTCCTTGAACGAAGCGGTCAGCGGCGCGATGTAGGCGCTCGAACCCCCCTCGATGACCTGCCATTGCGGACGGTCGCTGACCGATAGCAGTCCATGATTCTTGAAGAAGCGCACAAAGAACTGCAGCGGGAAATTGAGCATTTCCGCCATCGACATCGACCAGATTGCCGAACCCATCGGCACGATGTAATGCAGGATGAAGCGCTCTCCGTAGCCGCCGGCCTTGAGGTATTCATCCAGCGTGGTGTCGGCGGCGATGCGCAGTTCGAGCAGGTCGCGCTGGGCTTCTTTGTTGAAGCGCAGAATGTCGCGCAACATGCCCCAGAACCCCGGCGACAACAGATTGCTGCGCTGGGCGAAAAGACTGTTGAGATTGTTGCCGTTGTATTCCAGACCGGTGTCGGGATCGCTGACCGAGAAACTCATCTCGGTCGGTTTGAACGCCACGCCCAGTTGCCCGAGCAAGCGGATGAAGTTCGGGTAGGTCCAGTCGTTGAACACGATGAAACCGGTGTCCACCGCATAGTCACGCCCGTCGACCGTCACCGGCACGGTATGCGTGTGGCCGCCAACCCAGTCGCTGGCCTCGAATACCGTGATGTCGTGGCGGCGATTGAGCAGGTAGGCGCAGGTCAGCCCGGCGATGCCGCTGCCGATGATGGCGATTTTCATGTCGGGTCCGTCAATGGCGGAGATTTGCGCACCATGCGTTTGCCGATCGCCAGTTGCACACGCGACGGCAGCTTCGACAGTGGCCATAGCGCAGCCATGAACAGCGCTGGAAACGCGATCTCCAGCGGCCGGTCCTTGAGTTTGGCGAAAATGTGCCGCGCGGCCTTGTCCACAGGCCAGCTCAGCGGCATCGGGAAATCGTTTTTCGCGGTCAGCGGCGTTTCGACGAAGCCGGGGCTGACCACGGTGACCTCGATGCCCTCGTCGGCCAGGTCAATGCGCAGTGATTCGAACAGATAACGCAGGCCGGCCTTCGACGCGCCATAGGCTTCGGCGCGTGGCAGCGGCAGGTAAGTCACCGAACTGGCAACACCGACCAGATGCGGCGCGGTGCCTTTGCGCAGCAGGGGCAGGGCGGCTTCGATGCAGTAGCTGCTGGCGAGCAGATTGGTGCGCACCACGTGCTCGATGATCGATGAGTCGAACTGTTTCGCGTCGACATATTCACAGGTGCCGGCGTTGAGGATCACCGAATCCAGCGAGCCCCAGTCTTGGGCAATCTGCTCGCCGATCTCGCGCACGGTCTGGCTGTTGGTCAGGTCGCCCGGCACCACCAGCACTTGTCCCGGATAGCGTTGCGACAAGACTTTCAGCGGCGCGATCTGCCGCGAACTGACCGCCAGGTGCGCGCCGGTTTTCAGAATTTCCTCAGCCAGTGCCGCGCCGATGCCACTGCTGGCACCGGTCAGCCAATAACGCCGTGGAGGTGTACGACTCATCCCATTCTCCTTTTTAGCCAGGCGATGACCCGGCCCAATACGGGTAAATGCTCATACAGCAGCGCCCCGGCATCGAAATAATCCCGATGGCGATAAACCTTGTCGTGCCACAGCAAATGCGAACAGCCGCTGACGCGAATCACTTCCCCGCTTGCCAAGCGCGGGTGGCGATAACTCATGACCCAACGCAAGTAGCCTTCGCCCTCGGCGATCTGGTCGTAACCGTGAAAATCGAAGCGCAGCTCGCTGACGTTGGCGTACAGCTCGTTGAAGTAATCGCGCAACTGTTGCAAACCCTGCACTTCGTGCAATGGGTCGGTGAAATGAATGTCATGGCTGTACAGCTCGCCGAGGCGCTCCAGGTTGTCCTTGTTCAACGTGGAAAATTGCCCGGCGAAGCGGCGCAGGAATTCACTCATCACGGCCTCCGGCGGGCAGGCGCGACGGCAGATTCTTGAACGCGGCCAAGGCACGCTCGCGCGAGGTGCTGAGGTTGACGATCGGCGCCGGGTAATCCGCCACGCCAAACAAGCCACCGAGTTTGGCCGGGTTGTGCACATCTTTTTTGTTCAGACCGGCCAGTTCCGGCAGCCAGTGCTTGATGAACAGGCCTTCGCTGTCGAATTTTTCCGACTGGCTCAGCGGATTGAAAATGCGGAAGTACGGTGCCGAATCGGTGCCGGTCGATGAACTCCACTGCCAGCCACCGTTGTTCGCCGCCAGATCGCCGTCGATCAGATGGCGCATGAAAAAGCGCTCGCCTTCGCGCCAGTCGATCAGCAGGTTTTTGGTCAGAAACATCGCCACGACCATGCGCAGGCGATTGTGCATCCAGCCGGTTTCGAGCAGTTGGCGCATCGCCGCATCGATGATCGGCAGACCGGTGCGTGCTTCTTGCCAGGCAGCCAGTTCGGCCGGCGCGTCACGCCAGGCCAGCGCTTCGGTTTCCGGGCGAAACGCGCGATGACGCGAGACGCGCGGATAGCCAACCAGAATGTGTTTGTAGAATTCGCGCCAGAGCACCTCATTGATCCAGGTGACCGCGCCGACCTTGCCGCTTTCGAATTCGCCTTGATTGCTGTGCAGCGCGGCATGCAGGCACTGACGCGGTGAGATCACCCCGGCCGCCAAATAGGCAGACAGCTGGCTGGTGCCGGGCTTGGCCGGGAAGTCGCGCTCGCTCTGGTAATAGTCGATTTGCGTGTCGGTGAAACTGTCGAGGCGACCGCGGGCTTCGTCTTCACCGGCCGGCCACAGCGCTCGCAGGGTTTCGCTCGGCGCGGCGAAACCCTTGATCGATGCCGGCACCGGATCGCTGTCGATGTGCAGTGCGGCTTGTTTGTCGGGCGCCTTGACCAGTGCTGGCAACGAGCGGTGCAAGCGTTCGTAACAGACCTTGCGAAACTGGCTGAATACCTGGAAGTAGGTGTCGGTCTTGGTCAGCACGGTGCCGGGTTTGAACAGCAATTGATCAAGGTAGCTGTGGAATTCGATGCCCGCGGCTTGCAGCGTTTCGCTGACGGCGGCATCGCGGCGACTTTCATGGACGCCGTATTCCTCGTTGACGTGGACTGCTTGAATCCCTAGCTCCTTGCACAGCTTCAGCAACTGAGCTGGCGCCTGATCCCAGTGCGTCGCGGTGCGAATCAGCAGGGGAATATTCAACGCGGCGAGGCTTTTGCTCAGGACGCTGAGGTTGCGCAACCAGAAGTCGACCTTGCACGGCGCATCGTCATGTTCCAGCCATTGCTGCGGACTCAGCAGGTACACGGCCACCGTCGGCCCGCGCGCAGCGGCGGCGGCCAGAGCGGTGTTGTCATGTAGGCGCAAGTCGCAGCGCAGCCAGATCAATTGCATGTCGGAACTCACCGCGTCCATTTAAATCAATCCACGCTGAACCAGTGCCTGGTGGGCCAGAAGCACGTCTTCTGCCAGGAGCACATCGGTCATTTCGGAGGTTTTTACGGACAACTCGGCGTGGTGGATGCATACCGTTGGTCCGACGATCATTTTCGGGCAGTCGATGCCATTGAGCAGCTTCGGCAACTGGCCCAGGTTCATGGCTTTGCTGGAATACAGCAGTACGCCACGCGCCTTTAGATGTTCCACCGCCAAGGCCAGTTCGGCGGCGGGTAGCGGCCAGTCGAACACTTGCACCGGGCAATCGGCACTGCTGATCAGCCAGGCACACAGCCACAGATGCGGTTCCAGTGGCAGGTCGGAATGGTTGATCAACAGCAGCGGCGCGCCGTGGAACTGGCGGTTGTTATGGTAGATGCGCGTGCCGAATTTGCTGCGTAGCCAGGAATAGAAGAACACCCGTTCCATCTGCGCGCCGAACTGGCCCTGCCAGCGCTGTTCCAGTTCCGTCAGCAGGGGCATCAGCAACTGCTCGCACAGGGTGCGCGGCGGGTACAACGCCATGGCCTGATTGATGCTGTCGTCGAGCAAGCGCTCGTTGAGTTGGGTGACCGCGGTCATCAGCGTCTGGTGCAGTTGCTGCCAGTCGTTCTCTACCGTTTCGCTGAAGGCCTGCGGCGTGTCGAGCAACGGCTTGACCTGGCTGACCGCGACGCCGCGGTTGAGCCAGGTGAGAATCGCCAGAATGCGCTGCACATGTTCGGCCGAATACAGGCGATGGCCCTTGGGCGTGCGCTGCGGCACGACCAGCCCGTAGCGGCGCTCCCAGGCGCGCAGGGTGATCGCGTTGACGCCGGTCTGCCGCGCTACTTCGCGAATCGGCAACCAGCCCTCGTCGAGGGCCTTCTTGAAGTCGGCGCCGAGATCTTCCTGGGCGCTGCTGTCGGTTTTATCGTTCATTAGATAGCGTTTCGCAGACTGAGGTTTTCCGGGTGCGGTTGCAGGTAAACCTGCTGCGCAATGTACGGATCCGGATGGAGGCGAAAGTGATGCTTGAGCAGGGTCAGCGGCACCACCAACGGCACGATGCCCTGGCGGTACTGGCCAATGACGTGCTGCATTTCTTTTTTGTCTTCGGCGCTCAGCGATTGTTTCAAATAACCGCTGATGTGCAGCAAGACGTTGCAATGGGTGCCACGGGTCGCGCATTTCTTCAGGGCGGCCATCAGCTCGCTGAAGTAGCGCGGGCCGAGTTCGGCCGGATCGCTGTCGGCCATGTTGCCCAGCAGTTTGCCGAGGGCTTTGTATTGCAGCGGGTTGTGCGCCATCAGCAGGTATTTGTAGCGCGAGTGGAATTCGGTCAGCACGCGGCGGCTCAGGCCTTGTGCGAGCACTTGCTGCCAGGCGCTGTAGGCGAGGACGCGGGTGATGAAGTTTTCGCGCAGCACCGGGTCGTTCAGGCGTCCGGCTTCTTCTACGGGCAGGTCGGGGTGCTCGGCGCAAAAGGCCTGGGCGTAAATGCCGCGACCGCCGCCGTTCACCGGGGCGCCGTTGGCGTGGTAGACCTTGACCCGCTCCAGCCCGCAGGACGGTGATTGCTGCATGAAGATGTAGCCGCAGAGGTCGTTGAGTTCGGCGGCCATCTGCTTGCCGTATTCAGCCAGTGGTGCGGTGACGTTGATCGTCGGGTTTACGGTGCCGACGGCTTGTGGCTGTTCGGGGTCGCCGACCAGGCGAATCGGTTCGCGGGGGATGCCCATGCCGATCGCGACCTCTGGGCACAGCGGGGTGAAGTCGAAGTATTCGGTGAGGGTGCGGCTGCACAGGCGCGATTCCTTGTGTCCGCCGTTGTAGCGCACTTCGGCGCCGAGCAGGCAGGCGCTGATGGCGATTTTTGGCTTGGGCTGGGGGGTAGCGGACATGGGCACCTCGCGATCTATACCTGTACAGGGGGTTTTGTCTGTACAACTTTTTGTCAGCATAGATGGGTTGGTGTACAAGTCAAATAGTTTGTACAAGATTTATGGGTTGGAATGGTGGTTGTGGTTTTCTGTGGGAGCTAGCTTGCTCGCGAAGGCTTCGGGTCGGGCTATGATTTTTTGTGTACATATCCGTTGCTGCGGTAACGGCCACTTAAGGTTCCGCCCTTACGGCGGGTCACCTTTTTCAAACGCCAAAAAGGTAACCCAAAACGCTTGCTCCTGCGTTCGGCCCTCGCAGGCTCGGGTCCCTTCGCTCCGGGATCGATCCGGGCGCAGCGGCTACGGTTTGCTGCGCTGCACCTCCTTCCGCTGTGTACGACTTCGTCGTACGGTCGCTGCGCTCCCACGCCCGGATCAATCCCTCCACTCAGCCTTCCGACGTCGCCGGTGACGCAAGATCAAGATCAAGGGCACGCGAGCTAACGCTCATTGTTGAGTGGTTAGAAGCGGCGCTTGGCTTGGGATCTTCAGTGGATTCGCCCCTCACCCCAGCCCTCTCCCGAGGGAGAGGGAGCCGATTTGTGGGCCGTTCAGAATGTGCATTCGACTCGGTATTTCACGTCGGCGTACCTCTCACATCCACCACGGTCAGTTCCCTCTCCCTCCGGGAGAGGGCTAGGGTGAGGGTTGGCTTTTGGCTGTGCCTTGGCTGCCAAATGATTTGCAGGACGAGCGGGTTATCGTCCATCGCCCGCAGGCTTCCTCTCACAGGATTTATTTCCACCCCAGAATCCACTGCTCGGCATTCTTCAGCACTTGCCATTCCATCCGCTCGCTACGTTTGGTCAGTACGGCCTGCAGTTCGATTTCCAGTACGGTGCCTTCTTCGTCGCGGAACAGTTCGGTGACGAGGAAGTGTTTTTCGCGGTGTTGTGGCTGGGCTGCTGTCCATTTCGACAGCAGCAGTTTGCGCGGGTTGAGGCGGTTCATTGCAGGTGTTCGTGCAGGCGGCGTGCGGCTTCCTGGCCGCTGAGCCAGGCGCCTTCGACGCGGCCGGACAGGCACCAGTCGCCGCAGGCGTAGAGGCCGAGGTCGGCGTCGGCGAGGGTGCCCCATTCGTGGCCGGTGGCCGGGCGGGCGTAGAGCCAGCGGTGGGCGAGGCTGAAGGTCGGCGCGGGCATGGCGCTGTGCAGCAGTTCGGCGAAGGCGCCGTGCAGGTGTTCGATCACCGCTTCCTTGGAGAGGTCGATGTGTTGCCGGCTCCAGGCGCTGGTGGCATGCAGGACCCAGGTGTCGAGGGTGGTGTCGCGTCCGGGTTTGCTGCGGTTGCGGGCCAGCCAGTCGAGTGGGCTGTCTTGCACGAAGCAGCCTTCGATCGGGGTGTCCAGCGGGGTTTCGAAGGCCAGGGCGACGGCCCAGGTCGGGTCCATTTTGACCCCGGCGGCGGCCGCGGCGAGTTTCGGTGCGGCGGCGAGCAGGGCGGTGGCTTGCGGCGCGGGGGTGGCGATTACAACGTGGCTGAACGGGCCGTGGGTGAAACCCTCGGCGTCCTGCAAGTGCCAGTGTTGTTCACCACGGAACACCTCGGTTATACGGCAGGCGAACTGCACGTTCAGGCCGTCGAGCAGGCCACGGGTAATGGCGCTCATGCGGGGGGCGCCGACCCAGCGGGTTTGTTCGTCCGGGGACATGTTCAGTTGCCCGCCCTGATACGAGTAGAGCTGCGGCGCCCATTCGGCGACCCAGCCCTGGCTTTGCCAGCGCTGCACTTCGGTGACGAAGCGGCGGTCGCGGGCGGTGAAGTATTGCGCGCCAAGGTCCAGCGAACCGGCGTCGCTGCGTTTGCTCGACATGCGTCCGCCGCTGCCGCGGCTTTTGTCGAAGAGTTGCACGGTGTGCCCGGCCTCTGTCAGAGCCTGGGCGGCGGAGAGTCCGGCGATGCCGGTGCCGATGATTGCGATAGGTACAGTCATAGGGGCCTCGTTTACCTTTCTGTACAGACTACGCCGTCGATGAAACCTGTACAATTATGTTTTTTGGTATAACTTCTGCCATTCTCGTTTCATTAGCTTGGCCTATGGTTAAACAATAGAGCCCGCCCGATGGAAAAGATCCCTGCTTATAAAAATAGACTAGTGATCCGGGTTAAACGCCACGCGAGGAAGATGTCATGCACATATTGCTGACCGGCGGTACTGGTTTGATCGGACGTCAGCTCTGCCGTCATTGGCTGGAGCAGGGCCATCGTTTGACAGTGTGGAGTCGCAGTCCCGATAAAGTTGCGAAGATCTGCGGCGCGTCGGTGCGTGGCATCGCCCGTCTGGAAGACCTTGGCGAGGAGCCGCTCGACGCGATCGTCAATCTGGCCGGCGCGCCGATTGCCGATCGGCCCTGGACGCATCGGCGCAAGGCGTTGCTGTGGAGCAGCCGGATCAAGCTCACCGAAAGCCTGTTGACCTGGCTCGAGACCCGCATGCAAAAACCGGCAGTGTTGATTTCCGGCTCGGCGATCGGCTGGTACGGCGACGGCGGGGAGCGCGAGTTGACCGAAGAGTCGCCGCCGGTGATCGACGATTTCGCCAGTCAGTTGTGCATCGCCTGGGAAGAGACGGCCCTGCGTGCGGAGAATCTGGGACTGCGCGTGGTGCTGGTGCGAACCGGTCTGGTGCTGTCGGCCGAGGGCGGCTTTTTGTCGCGCCTGCTGCTGCCGTTCAAGCTCTGTCTGGGCGGGCCGTTGGGCAATGGGCGGCAGTGGATGCCGTGGATTCATATCAACGACCAAATCGCCCTGATTGATTTTCTTCTGCACCGCGAGCAGGCCAGTGGTCCTTATAATGCCTGCGCACCGAAACCGGTGCGCAATCGCGAATTTGCGCAGACGCTGGGCAAGGTGCTGCACCGCCCGGCGTTCATGCCAATGCCGACGCTGGCGCTGAAAGTCGGCCTCGGTGAGATGTCGTTGTTGTTGCTCGGCGGCCAAAAGGCCATGCCGGTACGCTTGCTGGAAGCGGGCTTCACTTTCCAGTTCACGGATTTACGCGCGGCTCTGGACGATCTTTCCAGCCGCCTCTGAAATAGGACGTTGCATGACCGATCACGCCTTGCTTCTGGTCAACCTGGGTTCCCCGGCCTCGACCTCGGTGGCCGATGTACGCCGCTACCTCAATCAGTTTCTGATGGACCCGTACGTCATCGACCTGCCATGGCCGGTGCGGCGTTTGCTGGTGTCGCTGATCCTGATCAAGCGCCCGGAGCAGTCGGCGCATGCCTATGCCTCGATCTGGTGGGAGGAGGGTTCGCCGCTGGTGGTGCTCAGCCAGCGTCTGCAACAGCAGATGACTCAGACCTGGAAGCATGGCCCGGTCGATCTGGCGATGCGTTATGGCGAGCCGTCGATTGAAACCTGCCTGCTGCGTCTAGTGAAAGCCGGACACAAGAAGATCACCCTGGCGCCGCTGTATCCGCAGTTCGCCGACAGCACCACCACCACGGTGATCGAAGAAGCCCGACGCGTAATGCGCGAACACAAGCTGGACGTGCAGCTGTCGATCCTGCAGCCGTTTTACGACCAGCCGGAATACATCGATGCACTGGTGGCCAGCGCTCGCCCGCATTTGCAGCAGGATTTCGATCACTTGCTGCTGAGCTTCCACGGTTTGCCGGAACGGCATCTGACCAAGCTCGATCCGAGCGGCAGTCATTGCTTGAAAGGCGCTGATTGCTGCCAGACCGCCTCACCGGCGGTGCTGGCGACCTGTTACCGCGCGCAGTGCTTCCGTACCGCCGCCGAGTTTGCCAAAAGCATGGGCCTGGCGGACGGCAAGTGGTCGGTGTCGTTTCAGTCGCGCCTGGGGCGGGCGAAGTGGATCGAGCCGTACACCGAAGCGCGGCTGGACGAATTGGCGAAAAGTGGCGTGAAGAAGATTTTGGTGATGTGCCCGGCGTTCGTTGCCGACTGCATCGAAACGCTGGAAGAAATTGGTGATCGCGGCAAGGAGCAGTTCCGCGAAGCGGGGGGCGAGGAGCTGGTGCTGGTGCCGTGCCTGAATGACGACCCGCAATGGGCCAAGGCCTTGGCAACGCTCTGCGAAAGAGCGCCGCTGGCCCTCTGAAAGTCAAAAGCTTCGCGAGCAGGCTCGCGCCCACCGGTTGAAATGAGTTCCAACCTGTGGGAGCGAGCCTGCTCGCGAATGCGGTGTATCAGGCGATGAAGCTCTAAAGGCTTAAATCAGCGGTTCTTCCGCCTTCTTCTGCTTCCAGCCATCATTGCCCGGCAGGATCAGATTCAGCGCAATCGCCACCACCGCGCACAGCGCGATGCCTTTGAGGCCGAAGTCATCGGGCCCGGTGCCGGTGCCGACCAGCACACCGCCAATGCCAAATACCAGCGTCACCGAGACGATCACCAGATTGCGCGCTTCGCCCAGGTCGATCTTGTGGCGGATCAGGGTGTTCATCCCCACCGCCGCGATCGAGCCGAACAACAGGCACAGAATTCCGCCCATCACCGGCACCGGAATGCTCTGCAGCAACGCGCCGAACTTGCCGATGAACGCCAGGGTGATGGCGAAGATCGCCGCCCAGGTCATGATTTTCGGGTTGTAGTTCTTGGTCAGCATCACTGCGCCGGTCACTTCGGCGTAGGTGGTGTTGGGCGGGCCACCGAACAGCCCGGCCGCAGTGGTGGCGATGCCGTCACCGAGCAGGGTGCGATGCAGGCCCGGCTTCTTCAGATAATCGCGACCGGTCACGCTGCCGACCGCAATCACGCCACCGATGTGCTCGATCGCCGGCGCCAGAGCCACCGGAACGATGAACAGGATCGCCTGCCAGTTGAACTCCGGTGCGGTGAAGTGCGGCAGGGCGAACCAGGGCGCCGCTGCAATCTTCGCGATGTCGACCACGCCGAAATAGAACGACATGGCAAAACCCACCAGCACCCCGGAAATGATCGGCACCAGGCGGAAGATGCCCTTGCCGAACACCGCCACGATCAATGTGGTCAGCAGCGCCGGCATCGAGATCAGCATGGCGGTCTGGTAGGGGATCAGTTCAGAACCGTCGTCAGCCTTGCCCATCGCCATGTTCGCGGCAATCGGCGCCATGGCCAGGCCGATCGAGATGATCACCGGACCGATCACCACCGGCGGCAACAGACGGTCAATGAACCCGGTACCTTTGATCTTCACGGCCAGGCCGAGGAAGGTGTAGACGAAACCGGCCGCCATCACCCCGCCCATGGTCGCAGCGAGGCCGAACTGGCCCTTGGCGAGAATGATCGGGGTGATGAAGGCGAAGCTCGACGCCAGAAACACCGGCACCTGACGCCCGGTGACGATCTGGAACAGGATCGTCCCAAGACCTGCGGTAAACAGTGCCACGTTCGGGTCCAGGCCCGTGATCAGCGGCATCAGCACCAAAGCGCCGAAAGCCACGAACAGCATCTGCGCGCCGGACAGCACCGTGCGCCAGAGCGGATCGTTGAACTCTTGCTGCATGCTTACGCGTCCTTCTGCTTGGTGCCGAAAATCTTGTCACCGGCGTCGCCAAGCCCAGGAATGATGTAGCCGTGCTCGTTCAAGCGTTCATCGATGGACGCGGTGTAAATGGTCACGTCCGGGTGCGCCTTTTCGACGGCGGCGATGCCTTCTGGCGCTGCGACCAGGACCATGGCGCGGATGTCACGGCAACCGGCTTTTTTCAGCAGGTCGATGGTCGCAACCATGGAGCTGCCGGTGGCGAGCATCGGGTCGATGATCATCGCCAGGCGTTCGTCGATTTCCGGCACCAGTTTTTCCAGATAGGTGTGCGCTTGCAGGGTTTCTTCGTTGCGCGCAACACCCACGGCGGACACCTTGGCGCCCGGAATCAGGCTGAGCACGCCTTCTAGCATGCCGATGCCGGCACGCAAGATCGGCACGACAGTGATTTTCTTGCCGGCGATCTTCTCCACCGACACGGTGCCGCACCAGCCGGCGATGTCGTAGGATTCAAGCGGCAAATCTTTTGTGGCTTCATAGGTCAACAGGGCGCCGACTTCCTGAGCGAGCTCACGGAAATTCTTGGTGCTGATGTCAGCGCGGCGCATCAGGCCGAGTTTATGGCGGATCAGCGGATGGCGGATCTCGAGAATGGGCATGGAAAAACTCCGGCGGCGGGCAAAAAAACCGGCCTAGATTAATCTATCCGAGGGTGATGTCCTATAGGACATACAGTACGTTAGTCCATAAAGGCTTGATTCAGCCGTTGCGGATGCGTACCTTTGCCCGCTTTTCCGAATCCGAAGCCCCCCTGGAGAGCGCCATGTCCGCTGATCTCGAGCATATCCGTCAAGTCATGCGAGAGGCTGACTGCCTGTACACCGAAGCTGAAGTCGAGGCGGCCATCGCCCGTGTCGGTGCACAAATCAACGAGCAACTGGCGGACACCAACCCGGTGGTGTTCTGCGTGATGAACGGCGGCCTGATCTTCTCCGGCAAACTGCTGACGCATCTGCAGTTCCCGCTGGAAGCGTCGTACCTGCATGCAACCCGTTATCGCAATGAAACCAGCGGCGGCGACCTGTTCTGGAAAGCCAAGCCGGAAGTCTCGTTCATCGACCGCGACGTGCTGATCATCGACGACATCCTCGACGAAGGTCACACCCTGGGCGCGATCATCGATTTCTGCAAACACGCCGGTGCGCGCAAAGTGCACACCGCCGTACTGATCGACAAGGACCACGACCGCAAGGCGCGTCCTGATTTGAAAGCCGATTTCGTCGGCCTGCCATGCATCGATCGCTACATCTTCGGTTATGGCATGGACTACAAGGGTTACTGGCGCAACGCCAACGGGATCTACGCCGTCAAGGGCATGTAATCCCAAGTTATCCCCAATCTCTGTGGGAGCGAGCCTGCTCGCGAAGGCGTAGTGTCAGTCAGCTTTATTGAAACTGACACACCGCTTTCGCGAGCAGGCTCGCTCCCACAGTTGTTTTTTGTGTGTGCTGATCGGTTTTGTATACACATGCTAGAGTGCTCGGCCCCGCCCCCCGGAGCCTGCCATGCGCCTCTTGATCCGCAGCCTCACCGCGCTGTTGCTGTCCCTCAGCCTGCCGTTGTCCGCCGCGCCGATGCACAGTCAATTCCTGCCGCCCGACGATCTGACCGTGCGCGATGCCGAGCCCGAGCAGCAACAACTGCTGCAGGTCAGCGAGTACTCGGTGGTGGTCGGTGCGCAACGCCAATCCAACCAGCAGCCGATTCCGGTCACCTCGTCGTTGTTGATCCGCCTCAAAGGCAAGTCGCTGAACAAGGGGGCGACGATCAATCAGGTGCTGGTGAGTTTCGACGCTGAAAGCAAAAGCCTGAAAAAACCTGCCTACGACGACAAGAGCAAAACCCTGACGCTGTTTTACCCGCTCGCTCAGTACCGCGTGGTGATGGATTTGCTGCGCAACGACACCGTGTATGTGCAGTTCCTCAGTTACGCCAATGGCCATATCTGGGCCGATTTGCACACCGGTGCGGTGCGATCGCGTTGAGCAGGGCGGCCGGGCAGGGGTAAACTGCCCGCCCCGTGTCATGTCTGCGAGCTGGAGTCGGCAATGCGTAAAGATAAGAAACAAGTGATTGGTGACGAGATCGGCGATGAGCAGATCAAGCTGTTCCTCGATTTTGAGCCGGTCGACGCCACTTCGCCGTCGCTGCACAAACTGATCAAGGCGTATCGCGGTCTGCGCATCGATGACTTCGAGCGCTTTCTGGGCTTCTTCGTTGCGGCCGGTTTCGACGTTGATGGCAAGGACGAGCAGGGCAAGACCTTCGTTGAGCTGATCGCTGATCAGCGCAATGCCGCCGAGTACATCGAGCTGATCGACAAGGTTCGCGGCTGAGGCATTCGATACATTTGCCAAGGCATAAAAAAACGCCCCGCACTCATTGAGTACGGGGCGTTTTTTATGCGGCGGGATCAAGCGTAGCTTGGCGTCTCGCTGTTTTCTTCTACCAGTTCCAGCGCGATGTTGTTCTGCGTGTTGATCTTGCGATACAGCGCAGCATCGGTTTCGAGAACTTTCTCACGGGCCGGGAAAATCTCGGCCAGTTTGCCGGCCCATTCGCCCTTGGCTTTGTCCGCGAAGCATTTCTCGATCAGTTCCAGCATGATCGAAACGGTCACCGACGCGCCTGGCGAAGCGCCGAGCAGGGCGGCGAGCGAGCCGTCCTTCGCGGCGACCAGCTCGGTACCAAACTGCAGGATGCCGCCCTTTTTCGGGTCTTTCTTGATGATCTGCACCCGTTGGCCGGCCACTTCCAGGCGCCAGTCTTCGGCTTTCGCCTGCGGGTAGAAACGGCGCAGGGAATCCAGGCGCTGCTCCATCGATTGCATCACTTCGCTGACCAGGTACTTGGTCAGGTCCATGTTGTTTTTCGCCACGGCCAGCATCGGCCCGATGTTGCCGGCACGCACCGACAGCGGCAGGTCCATGAAGGAGCCGTGCTTGAGGAACTTGGTGGTGAAACCGGCGTATGGCCCGAACAGCAGGGATTTCTTGCCGTCGACGACGCGGGTGTCCAGATGCGGCACCGACATCGGTGGCGAACCCACAGCCGCCTGGCTGTAGACCTTGGCCTGATGCTGCTTGACCACTTCCGGGTTGTCGCAACGCAGCCACTGGCCGCTGATCGGGAAGCCGCCGAAGCCTTTGCTTTCTTCGATGCCCGAAGCCTGCAGCAATGGCAACGCTGCACCGCCAGCACCGAGGAAGACGAACTTTGCGTCGACTTCGCGGGTGTTGCCGTTGTTGACGTCCTTGATGCTGACGGTCCAGCCGTTGCCGTTACGCTTCAGGCCGGTGACGCGCTTGCAGTATTTGACCTGGGTGTCCGGGGCGCTGGTCAGGTGCTTGAGCAACTGATTGGTCAGGGCGCCGAAGTTGACGTCGGTGCCGTTCATCACGCGGGTCGCGGCGAGGACTTCGTCCGGCGAACGGCCCGGCATCATCAGCGGCATCCACTCGGCCATCTTGCCTTTGTCTTCGGTGTATTCCATGTCGGCAAAGGCGTGGTGCTTGCTCAGGACATTGAAGCGTTCCTTGAGGAACGACACACCGCTGTCGCCCTGAACGAAGCTCAGGTGCGGCACCGGGCTGATGAAGGATTTGCACGAGCCGAAGGTGCCTTTTTTGGTCAGGTATGACCAGAACTGCTTCGACACCTCGAACTGGGTGTTGATGTGCACGGCTTTCTTGATGTCGACGCTGCCATCGGCAGCCTGCGGCGTGTAGTTCAGCTCACACAGACCCGCGTGGCCGGTACCGGCGTTGTTCCAGGGGTTGGAACTTTCGGCGGCACCGGAATCCATCAGCTCGACGACTTCCAGCTTGATCGCGGGGTCGAGCTCTTTGAGCAGTACGGCCAGGGTGGCACTCATGATGCCGGCCCCTACCAGAACTACGTCGACTGCTTCGTTATGCGCCATTTAACGCGTCTCCAAAATCTGCAGCACCAAATTGTCGGCATGGCTGCCAGGCGTTCCGGGACAGGTCAGTGATGTCCGGGCTATCCGTGGTCAGGTTCGCCATGTCCGAATCTTCGCAATTTTTCGCAACTTCGACGGATGCGTGCGGCCTGGCTTCAAGGGTTCCATGAACTCATTTCTGCGCAAGGCTGGCAATTCGACTTATGGTCGAGACATCCGTTTTGTGCAACCAAATCCGTAGCGGACAGGCTTCAGGCTCCGGTATTCGAGGTATACCCGGTCCTGTGTCGTTGGGCTGTTTCAGACGCTAATGGTGCATGTTCAGACGCAAAACTATTCATTTGCTCGCCACACTCTTGTGAAGTTGTGAAAACCCGTTTTTTTCACGCTCTTTTGAAGACGTGAACCTCAAAAAAGGGCTGCCTTGGCCTGGCACCTGCCCGCAAGGGCAAAAACAACACGGTGGCCGAGCGTCATGACAGCTCTGCAGATTCGCGAAAAGCGGGTTTTTGCCGGAAGAACAGGCAAGCGCGCCAACTTCACTCGATCTGTGTGGGCGGCTCTCTGTGGGCGATTTTGGGTGTCGATGCATGTGCACTGACGCTGTTGCGGGGCCCGATCAGGAGACGTCCTTATAATCGGGGGGAGATTGTAGCGAAGAAATGCGCGCAGTTGCTCGTGTTTAATGACTTTTATTAGGCATCCGGTCAGATGCTCAACATCGCCTGGACGCGTGTGCGAGACTGCGACGCTATGACGCGGGCGCTGGCCGGCAGTGGCTGGTGCAACCAGTTGAGGCGGATTTCTTCGATTTCCACCCAACCGTCGCCCATCGGTTGCAGGCTGCACTGCTTGAAAGCCTGGCAGTGGCCGTTACGGTCGAGCAGGGCAAAGCAGCGGTGCAGCGGACGCGGGGCGAACAGCGAGATCAGATAACGCATGGCGGCGCTCCTTGTTTGAGAACTGATTGCAGCTTGCCGCCGGGCCGTGACGTCGCGGTGTATGCGCGGTGAAGAATCTGTGACAGGAACCGCTTTCGAGCGGGTTTGTCAGACATTTCAGTATTCACTGTGTGGCGCTGGTTACCCGCAGTGGCCCACCGCTATACTGCCGGCCTGTTTGTGCCTGATTCTGGAGAGAAGAGCATGTTGCAACGCCTGTTGTTCGGTTTGATCACTGTGGCCGGTTTGACCCTGGCCGGCTGCGCCCACAGCCCGCAACAACTGAATCCGGAGCCGAAGCTGACCACGCAACTGCCAGCGGTCGGCCGTGGCCAGCCGGTGATCGTGCGTGTGGTCGACGGTCGTCCGTCGCCAACCCTCGGCACCCGCGGCGGCCTGTACCCGGAAACCAGCGCCATTACCGTGCAGCGCGAGCAGATCCTGCCCAAGCTGCAGGCACAGGCCGAAGCTGCCGTGCGCCTGCTCGGCTTCACCCCGAGCACCAACGCGCCGAACGCGCCGCAGCTGACGGTGACCCTGGCCGAGCTGAAATATCAGTCGCCCAAGGAAGGCATGTACGTGACCGAAGCGACCATCGGCGCGACCTTCCGCTCCGACGTGCAGAACGCCAACCGCCGCTACAGCGGCCGTTACGGCGCTTCGCTGGACCAGCGCTTCGGCATGGCGCCGAACCAGGAAACCAACACCAAACTGGTCAGCGATGTGTTGAGCGATGCGTTGACGCGTCTGTTCAAGGATCCGACAGTAGGGCAGGTTCTTGCTGAGTAAGTGATCGACGGATGTGAAAAAGCCCGGGGCCAGTGATGGTTGCCGGGCTTTTTTGTGGGACCTGAAATCCTACCCCCTCACCCCAGCCCTCTCCCCCGGGGGGGCGAGGGGGGAAAGGGAGCCGATCGGGGGCTTTTCAGAACCGGAGTTCGGCTGGATATTTCAGGTCGATGCACCTCGACCAAACACCTCGATCAGTCCCCTCTCCCTCCGGGAGAGGGCTAGGGTGAGGGTGCTTTTGCTTTTTCAGGCAGCCTGCGAATAAAAATCGAGCATGCTCACCCCGGTCAGCAGATCAGTCTCCGGCAAATCCGCATGCTGATGCCCGCCCAGTGCGCAATACACCAGCCAATGCCGGTCCTGCACATTGAACGCAAGGCTGCCGACCAGACTCTGCTGATCGTCGTAGGGCGTGATGAGGTACAGGCGATCCTGGTTTTCCGCGTGCAGCATGGTGCAATCCATTGAAGTTTCGAGGCGCGCAGGGTGCAGCATCCACATGACGATGCCGTGACACAGGACAGCCATCGGTCGATTGTCAGGTTATTTGTCGCAAAGGCTGGGGCAGGGCGCTCGGGTTTGGGTAGAATCCGCGCCGCGGTCGTCGGTCTGGCGTCTGCCATACCGGTCTAGATTGAGGTCTGTGATGTCGCTGCACTTGATGACACTGTTTACCGCCCATCCCGCCAAATTGATCAATCTGCTGGCGCTGCTGCTGGCGTTTCCCGGCAGCTGGCTGCTGCATGCCACCCGTCGCCGCGAACAACGCGCACAGGCCAGCATTGCCGCCCAGCGTCAGGCGCAGCCGAATGCCGAGCCGCTGCTCGATTGGGCGACCTTGCGCATGAACCGTTTTTTCTATCGTTTCGGTTTTGCCTGCCTGGGCCTGGCCTTGCTGGTGTCGTGGATCAGCACGCGCTTCTGAATCGCTCAGGCATGAAAAACGGCGCCCGCAGGCGCCGTTTTTGTGTCTGGCTCAGACTGCTTACAGCGGCAGGCCAGCCTTGACCCTGTACTGATTGCGCACCGGCGTCGCGTATTGCAGCACCAGATACGGGCGATGCTCGGCGGGGCAGGCGTCCAGCCGGCTCTGCCATTCTTCCTCGGCCTTGGCCAGTTCGTCGGCCGGGAACACCTCGGCAGCCTTCGGTACATTCAATTGCGGGTCGGCATCGGCCCACTGCGCATACGCCAGGTAATGCACCGGGAACAAGCGGTAACCGCCGAGGATCTGCTTGTCCATCTCGGTCGCCAACTGCTTGGTGTCTTCGTAGACCTCGGTGATCGGCGCGGCGAAGTTGATGTGCACGCGGCCCTTGTAGCCGGTGATGCCCTTGGCAATGCTCACGTCATCCTCGCCCGGCGCCTTGCAATAGGTGCCGGTGGTGGCGCGGATGTACAACTCGCGGGCCTTGGCCTGATCGCACGGGTCGTATTCATAGCTGATCGACACCGGCGTCACATTGAGCGAGCGAATCACTTCGCCGAACGGCTCGTCCTTGCGGCTCATGTGGAACATCTTGAGGATCGCCGACTCAGTGCGGTCGTCGCCGTCCTTCGCCCGGCCTTCCGCCTGAGCAATCCAGATCGACGCGCAATCGTTGCGAATCGAGTGGTTGATGTACGCCGACAGCAACTGATACGCGGCCATTTTCTCGCGTCGACCGGTGATCGAGCGATGCACGATGAAACTCTTGTTCAAACGCATCAGGTCGCTGACGAAGGGCTTCTGCAGCAGGTTGTCGCCAATCGCGATGCGCGGTGTCGGCAGGCCAGCGTGGTACACGGCGTAGTTGACGAAGGCCGGGTCCATGACGATGTCGCGGTGGTTGGCGATGAACAGATAGGCGCTGCCGGATTTGAATTGCTCGACCCCGGTGTAGGTCACGCCGTCAGTGGCACGCTCGATGGTGTGATCGACGTAAGACTCGATCTTGTCCTGCAAGGTCGCCACCGAAACCACGTCGGCGAACTCACGACGCAGCCGATGCGCTATAAGAGGTTTGAGCATCCAGCCGAAGGCACCGGCAAAGCGCGGGAAGCGGAAGTGGGTGAGGATATCTAGAAACGCCTTGTCGCCGAGCAGTCTTGCCAGTACCACGGGTACTTCGCTGTCGTCGTAAGGTCGGATGGCATCGAATTCGCCCATCATGCTCTCTTGTTGGAAACGGCTAGGGTAAGTAAAGGGTTTGATCGAAAACCCGCGGGGCACGGTCTGAAAAAATAGCCAGACACCAATAGCCCTGCAAATAGACCGGCGATTATACGCACAAGTCACTTGGGAGACCGCGATGCTGGAAGATGCAGTGTACGAATGTCCGTATTGCGGTGAAGAAGTCGAAACGACGCTGGATCTGTCCGCTGGCGATCAGACTTACATAGAAGACTGTCAGGTGTGCTGCCGGCCGATCACCTTTGTTTTGCAGGTGCATGAAGATGAATGGCACTTGGAAGTCTTCAACGAAAACGAATAAGGGGCGCGTATGCAGCGAATCTACGAACCGGCCAGCCTGATGGAAGGCGAAATGCTCAAGGGCATGCTTGCCAGCGAAGGCATCGAGGCACACCTGATTGGCCGCGATCTGCTCGGTGGCACGGGCGAACTGCCGATTTTCGGGCTGTTGTGGTTGTCGGTGGATAACGATCAGGCCGAATACGCCCGCGAGCTGATCACCGCGTACAATGCCGCGCTGCCGCTGCCCGGCGATGAACCGGAAAGCTACCCCGGTACGCTGGTCTGTTAGGCTGGCGTCGGTTTTATTCAAGAGTCGTGTTGCCCCATGTGTGGACGTTATGCCCTGTTTCGCTGGAACCGCGACTTCGCGGCCTTGCCAGGTTTTCCCGCCGATCAGCAGGCGCAGTGGAACATTTCCCCCAATGATTCAGTGCTGATGCTGCGCGCCGATGCAGACGGTGCGCGCACGCTGGCCCGCGCGCGTTGGGGGCTGACGCCGCGGTGGCTGACTGACTTGTCGAAGACCCCCGCCCATGCGCGAGCGGAAACCGTGGCCGAGCAACCGATGTTCCGCGAAGCACTGCGCTTGCGTCGCTGCCTGCTGCCGGCCAACGGTTTTTACGAATGGCGCGGGACCCAGCGCAAGCGTCCGTTCTGGCTGACGCCGGGGGAGGGCTCATCGCTGTTTTTTGCGGCGATCTGGGAGGCGTATCCGGTGCAGGAACAGGTCTGGCTGAGCACCGCTGTCATCACCCAGCCGGCGGCCAGCCAGCGCCGACCGTTGATTCTCGATGAGGCGGGGCAGGCGGCATGGCTTGATCCGGAAACACCGCTGCATGTGTTGCAGGGCTTGCTCGCCAGTGAGCCGGCGGCGCTGCGCGAGCGGGTGTTGGCGAATCTGGTGAATGATCCGAAGCTGAATGGGCCGGAGTGTTTGACCCCGGGTTAATGAGTTGTCTGTGCCGGCGTCTTCGCGAGCAGGCTCGCTCCCACAGTTGGTATGCATTCCCCTGTGGGAGCGAGCCTGCTCGCGAATGAGGCCTCCAGATCAGACCTTGAACTGATTGATCAACCGCCGCTGCTGCTCCGCCAGTTTGGTCAACCCTGCACTCGCCGAACTCGATTCATCCGCGCCGCCCGCCACTTCGTTGGCCACCTGACCGATATTGATCACGTTGCGATTGATGTCATCGGCCACCGCACTCTGTTCTTCCGCCGCGCTGGCGATCTGCGTGTTCATGTCGTTGATAACCGACACGGCATGAGTAATCGTCTCCAGCGCCTCGGCGGCTTTCGCGGCGTGTTGCACGCTTTCGTCGGTGCGGTTCTGACTGTCTTCCATGACCCGCACCACATCGCGGGTGCCTTGTTGCAGTTGCTGAATCATGGACTGGATTTCTTCGGTGGCTTGCTGGGTTTTCTGCGCCAGATTGCGCACTTCGTCCGCCACCACCGCAAAGCCGCGACCCTGCTCGCCGGCGCGCGCCGCTTCGATTGCCGCGTTCAATGCCAGCAGGTTGGTCTGCTCGGCAATCCCGCGAATCGCTGTAAGGATCGCGTTGATGTTCTCGCTGTCCTTGGCCAGGTTTTGCACCACGTCGACCGCTTTGCCGATTTCCTTGGCGAGCACACCGATCGAGTTCGAGGTGTCGCGCACGATCTGCATGCCCTGAGTAGCCGCCTGATCGGCATGGCTCGCGGCTTGCGCCGCCTGGGTGGCATTGCGCGCCACGTCTTGCGCAGTGGCGGTCATCTCCTGCACGGCCGTGGCGACCTGATCGATTTCGGCCATTTGTTTCTGGATGCCGATATTGGTGCGAATGGCGATGTCGGCGGTGTGTTCCGAAGAATCGCTGACGCTCTGCACCGAGGTCACCACTTGGGTGATCATCGCTTGCAGTTTGGCGAGGAAGGTATTGAAGCCCTTGGCAATCGAGCCAAGTTCATCGCTGCGGTCACTGCTCAGGCGGCGAGTCAGATCGCCTTCGCCCTGGGCGATGTCATTGAGCATGGCGACCATCTGCTTGAGTGGCCGGGCGATGCCATGGCCGACCAGCCAGATCACCAGCAAGCCGAGGCCGGCGATCAGCAAACCGACCATGGCCATGCCGAAGGTGTCGGATTTACGCTGGGCATCGAGGTCGGCCTGCAGCGCTTGCAGATCGGCCATCACCGCGTTGAGTGGCAGTTGCAGCATCAGCGTCCAGCGTGCGTCGGTCTGACCGATGCCGAACGGCAGGTACAACTCGATCCGGCCCTTTTCCTTGTTAACGGAGTAAGTCACTTCGCCGCGCTTGAGGTTGGCCATGTTGGCGGACTGTTCGGCATCGAGAATGTCGCTGACCTTCTCGCCGAATTTGCTCGGGTCCTTGGTATAAGCCACGATCCGGCCATTGCCACCGACCAGGGCCATTTCGCCGGCTCCGCTGTAGAGTTTCTGGTTGGCACCCAGCAGCATTTCCTGAATGAAGTTCACCGACAGATCGGCGCCGACGATGCCCTGGAAAGCGCCGTTGAGCATGATCGGTTCGATAAACGAGGCGAGCATGACGACCTTGTCGCCGACCTTGTACGGCGCCGGATCAATCACGCAGGGTTTCTTGTTTTCCTTTGAGCACAGGTAGTACTCGCTGGCGCGCACGCCGGTCGACAGGGTTTTCTGGTCATCGACGTCGACCAGTTTGTCGAGGCCGAGGGTGCCGTCCTCGTTGCGGAACCACCACGGCAGAAAGCGCCCGTTGCTTGCGTCGATGCCGACCACGCTGGTACCGACGTAGGCCGCGTCATTGTGATCGAGCGCATTCTTTTCCCAGCCAATGTACGTGCCGAGAATCTTCGGGTTCTTTTCGACGTTCTCTTTGATCAGGCTGATCAGTTGCTCGCGGCTGACGCTCAGGCGCGGCTGGCCATCGGCGCCCGGCGTACCGAGCAGCGCGTTGACGCGCACCAGGCCGCCGGCAATCAGCAGCGGTGCTTCGAGTTCCCGCTGGATCTGGCTGACCTGGGTTTGCGCCAGCGCGGTCAGGCGCTGCTCGATGACCTGCTCGAACTGCGCCTGGGTGCGTTGTTGCACCATTGCCTGAGTGCGCGCGCCGGCAAACAGCGCATACAGCACCAGCGCCGCGACCACGCTGAGGACAATGGCGCCGGCCAGGGCGGCGACGGAAAACTGGATCGACTTGAACTTCATGGGAGCTCCGCAGGCAAGAGAATATCTGCGAAAGTTTTATCGGCGGCTGCTGCGGGGCCATGAGTGGCGCTGGTCGGAATCGGTCTGACATGTCGTAAATCGGCTGCTGCGTGACGCAGTAGTTGTGTGGCTGGCGGTCGCCGGGATTTTTTTCAATGCGGGAAATGTCTGAGAAGCCACTGCTACATGTCCGTTGTATCTGGCGTCTATACAATTACCCGCCTAGGATACGCCACAGGTTTTCAGGGAGCTTTTCAATGAACAAGACATTGGTTGTTAGTGCACTGAGCGCAGCGCTGTTGCTGGCCGGTTGTCAGTCGGTCAACACCACCAGCGGCGGCGCCGTCGGGGTGGAGCGCAAGCAGTACATGTTCAGCATGCTGTCCTCGCAAGAGGTCGACCAGATGTATGCCCAGTCGTATCAGAAAACTGTTGGCGAGGCGTCCAGCAAAGGTGTGCTGGACAAGACCAGCCCCGAGGCCAAGCGAGTGCAGGCGATTGCCAACCGCTTGATCGCCCAGGCGCCGAATTTCCGTCCGGATGCGGCGCAGTGGCAGTGGGAGGTCAATCTGATCAAGAGCGACGAACTCAACGCCAACTGCGGTCCTGGCGGCAAGATCATTTTCTACACCGGGCTGATCGACAGCCTGAAGCTGACCGACGATGAAATCGCTGCGGTCATGGGGCATGAAATCGCCCACGCCTTGCGCGAGCACGGTCGCGAAGCGATGTCCAAGGCTTATGGCATCGAGATGGCCAAGCAGGGCGCCGGTGCGTTGTTCGGTCTCGGTCAGGACAGCCTGGCCCTGGCCGACACCGTGGCCAACTACGGCATGACCCTGCCCAACAGTCGCGCCAATGAAAACGAAGCCGACCTGATCGGTCTGGAACTGGCCGCCCGCGCCGGCTACAACCCGAATGCGGCGATTACCCTGTGGGACAAGATGAGCAAGGCTTCGGAAGGTTCGCCGCCGGAATTCATGAGCACCCACCCGGCCTCGACCAGCCGGATTGCCTCGTTGCAGGCGGCGATTCCGAAAGTCATGCCGCTCTACGAAAAAGCCCCCAAATCCTGATCAGCTTGACGGTGATCGTTCCCACGCTCCGCGTGGGAATGCATCAAGGGACGCTCCGCGTTCCAATGGGACGCAGAGCGTCCCCGGCTGCATTCCCACGCAGAGCGTGGGAACGATCCTTCTCTCAGGGTTAAACCCAGCCGCTGCTCTGCATCGCCTTGTACACCGCGACAATTGCCAGAATGAAAAACGCCGAAGCCGCGAGGCGACGGATCAAGGTCAGTGGTAACTTGTCCGCCGCGAAATTACCCGCCAATACCACCGGCACGTTGGCAATCAGCATGCCCACGGTGGTGCCGATGATCACCAGCCACAATTCCGGATACTGCGCGGCGAGCATCACTGTGGCGATCTGGGTCTTGTCGCCGATTTCGGCAAGGAAGAACGCAATCAACGTGGTCAGGAACGGGCCGAACTTTCGCGCGGTGCTGGCTTCGTCGTCATCGAGCTTGTCCGGCACCAGCGTCCACAGGGCTGTGGCGGCGAAGCTGGCGGCGAGAATCCAGTGCAGAACGCTGTCGGAGAAGAAACTGCCGAACCAGGCGCCGACCGCACCGGCTGCCGCGTGGTTAGCCAGGGTCGCGGCGACAATCCCGGCGATGATCGGCCAGGGTTTGCGGAAGCGAGCGGCCAGAATCAGCGCGAGCAGTTGCGTCTTGTCGCCGATTTCGGCCAAGGCAACGATTGCGGTGGGAACGAGTAACGAGTCCAGCATCAGGGATTTCCTAAGGGGCGGGTCGACACGGCTATGACACGTACAGCCTTCCCGCCCCGGGTAAGGTGTGCGTGTCATAGGTCTTGTCAAACCCTGCGATCCGTCTGGTGCGGACGCTTGGGTCGCATACGCCATGATCTGAGGATCAAGTATGTTGACGTATGCCGGACGAGCTTGGCGCTCGTGGGAGACTACTCCCCTAGGACGGAGCGGATTCTGCCTAGGCTAATCCGTTTGGGCAAGCGACTTTTTGCAAAGCGGTTTCAGCCGCGCTTGGCCCGATAGATCCGGAAACCATTGCCTTCGGCCTTGATTGCACAGACGCCCAGATGCTCTTCGATCAACGGCTGATACTTCAGGAAGCTGTTCGCGACCAAGCGCAGTTCGCCGCCGTTTTTCAGATGTTTGGCCGCTTTTCGCAGCAAGTTTTCCGTTGCGAAGTAATCCGTGTGCACACCGACGTGGAATGGCGGGTTGCTCAGAATTGCGCTCAAACCCATCGGTGCAGCATCGATGCCATCGCCGGTCAGCACCTCGGCTTCAAGGCCATTGGCGGCGAGGGTCAGACGGCTGCTGGCGGCAGCAAATGCATCAACGTCGAGCAACGTGACTTGATTGTGCGGGTAGCGACGTTTGACCGCTGCGCCGAGCACGCCAGCGCCGCAACCGAAGTCGAGCAAATGGCCGCTTGGCAGCTTGTCCAGATGCTCCAGCAGCAGGGCGCTGCCGCGATCGAGGCGACCGTGGCTGAACACCCCCGGCAGGCTGATGACTTTCAGCGGGCCTTCGGCCGACGGCAGTTCGTAGGTCTGCGCCAGGCTTTCCAGCGATTTGGTTTCAGGCGCATTGGCTACGGTGACCTGCCAGAGCTGGCAATGCCGAGCGCTGTCGAGTTTGCGTGGTTTGCCGAACGGATGGAGCTGTTTCGCCGCACCTTCAATGCCGCTGCGTTTTTCCCCGACCAGAAACACCTCTCGACCGGCCAGACGCGAGGCGACGGCGTTGAGGATGTAATCGGTCAGGTCCTTGGACTTGGGCAGGAACACCACCGCGCTGTCGAATTCGCGTTCCGGGATGTTCACGCCAAAATCGCTGCGACCTTCGAAACGGGCCTCCAGCGCGGCTTGATCGCCGGCATGCCAGCACCAGCCGAAGGCATTTGGCAGGCGTCCGAGCAAATCGTCGGCGGGCAAACCGGCGAGCAACAACGAACCTTGAAACCATTCAGGCTGACGAAGCAGTACTTCACTGCGCGGATCCATAACTGCTCCTCGAAAAAAAAGTGCCGCAGTTTATCAACTGACGACCCGCAGCGCCTTAGCGCTGAAGAACGCCTGCGCGTTTTCACTGAGTTGGCCGACGATGCGCTGGCGTGCTTCGCGGCTGCCCCAGGCGTTATGCGGCGTGACGATCAGGCGCGGAATGTCGTTTGCCAGTAGCGGATTGCCCTGAGCTGGCGGCTCGACACTCAGCACATCCGTCGCCGCGCCGCCTAGGTGCCCGTTGCGCAGGGCCTCGGCCAGCGCCTGCTCATCGATCAGGCCGCCGCGTGCAGTGTTGACCACGAACGCACCGGGTTTTAGCAAGGTCAGCTCGCGTGCACCGATGAAATGGCGGGTGTGGTCATTGAGCGGGCAGTGCAGGGTCAGGGCGTCGATCTGCGGCAGCAGTTCATCCAGTGGCACGCGATCGGGGCGGGCAGGGCGCCCCGGAATCTGCCCGAGCAACACGCGCATGCCGAACGCTTCGGCCAGCCGCGCCACGGCGCCGCCGAGTTCACCGTGACCGAGCAGGCCAAGGGTTTTGCCTTCGAGTTCAACAATCGGATAGTCGAGCAGGCAGAACTGCTTCGCCTGCTGCCAGCGACCTTCGCCGACGGCTTTCTGATAGTCGGCCAGCCGTGTGGCGAGGTTGAGCAGCAGCATGATCGTGTGTTGCGCCACGGATGGCGTGCCGTAGCCCTGGCAGTTGCACACCGTGATGCCTTGCGCATGCGCGGCGGCGAGGTCGACGTTATTGGTGCCGGTGGCGCTGATCAGGATCAGTTTCAGTTGTGGATTGGCCGCCATGGCGGCCGCGTCGATCACGACTTTGTTGGTGATCGCCACGCTGGCGCCGTGCAGACGTTCGGCAACCTGCTGCGGCGTGGTCTGGGCAAACAGCTGCAGTTCGCTGAAACAGTCGCGCAGCGGATTGAGGTCGAGGTCGCCGAGATCCAGCGACGGGTGATCGAGGAATACCGCGCGGTGCGTGTTCGTCATCAACTGTACCTTTTGTGCGAAGAGCGTAGGGCGTACTCTGCCGAGCCTACCAGATGAAACAATTGGTTACTCAGTAGCGGAAAGTATCAAGGACCTGTGGGAGCGAGCCTGCTCGCGAATGCCTTTGTTCATTCAATACTTTTGTTGGCTGACCCAGCGCTTTCGCGAGCAGGCTCGCTCCCACCGGGACAGCGTCCGCGCCGTGAGACCAGTTTGAATAACCGATCCTGAGGAGCCCCCATGTACTGGACCGAGTTCTTGACCGTTGCATTGATTCACCTGCTGGCCGTCGCCAGCCCCGGCCCGGATTTCGCCGTGGTGGTGCGCGAGAGCGTGACCCACGGTCGTCGCGCCGGTACGTGGACGGCGCTGGGTGTCGGCACGGCGATTTTCCTGCATGTCGGTTATTCGCTGCTGGGCATCGGCCTGATCGTGTCGCAATCGATCGTGCTGTTCAATGCGTTGAAATGGGCGGCAGCGGCGTATCTGCTGTACATCGGCTTCAAGGCATTGCGCGCGCAACCGGCGAAAACAGTGACGGATGATCTGCACAAGGAAGCGGGTGTGCGCACCGTGCGTGGCGCCTTTACTTCGGGGTTCGTGACCAACGGCCTGAACCCGAAAGCCACGCTGTTCTTCCTGTCACTGTTCACCGTGGTGATCAATCCGCACACACCCTTGGCAGTGCAGGCCGGTTACGGCGTTTACCTGGCTGTGGCCACCGCAATCTGGTTTTGCCTGGTGGCGATGCTTTTCAGTCAGCACCGCGTGCGTGCCGGTTTCGCTCGCATGGGCCACTGGTTCGACCGCACCATGGGCGCGGTGCTGATTGCTCTCGGCGTGAAAATCGCGTTTACCGAGATGCACTGATCGCACATACGCATCCATCTTTGTGGGAGCGAGCCTGCTCGCGAAAGCGATGATTCATGCACCGATGATGGCGACTGAACTGGCGCCTTCGCGAGCAGGCTCGCTCCCACAGGTCTTTTCTGTTCCAGGCAGGCCTATGATGCTGGCGCTAAGCTAGCATTTGTACGGCTGTGCAAATCATTCCTTTGGCTGATTTGACTGTCATGCAGGCGCACTAGAGTACAAAGCTCTCCGCCAACACCGTGCAGTCAGAAAAGGGATTCTTATGTTGCAGACTCGCGTCATTCCCCCGGCCGACGGGGCCTACCAGTATCCATTGCTGATCAAACGGCTGCTGATGTCCGGCGCCCGGTACGAGAAAACCCGCGAGATCATCTACCGTGACCAGTTGCGCTACAGCTACCCGACGCTGATCGAGCGCGTCGCACGGCTGGCCAATGTGTTGACGGCGGCGGGTGTGAAGGCCGGTGACACGGTGGCGGTGATGGACTGGGACAGCCATCGTTATCTGGAATGCATGTTCGCGATCCCGATGATCGGCGCGGTGATCCACACGATCAACGTGCGTCTGTCGCCGGAGCAAATTCTCTATACGATGAACCACGCCGAGGACCGCTTCGTGCTGGTCAACAGCGAGTTCATCGGCCTCTATCAAGCGATCGCGCCGCAACTGACCACGGTCGAGAAAACCCTGCTGCTCACCGATCTGCCGGAAAAAACCGCCGAGTTGCCAAACCTGGTCGGCGAATACGAGCAACTGCTCGCCGCTGCGAGCCCGCAATACGATTTCCAGGACTTCGACGAAAACTCCGTCGCGACCACGTTTTACACCACCGGCACCACCGGTAATCCGAAGGGCGTGTACTTCACCCATCGGCAGCTGGTTCTGCACACCATCGGCGTGTCGACGATCATGGGCGCGATCGACAGCGTGCGTCTGCTTGGCACCAACGACGTGTACATGCCGATCACGCCGATGTTTCACGTTCACGCCTGGGGCCTGCCTTATGTGGCGACCATGCTCGGACTCAAACAGGTTTATCCGGGACGTTACGATCCAGAGTTTCTGGTCGAGTTATGGCGCAAGGAGAAAGTCACCTTTTCGCACTGCGTGCCAACCATCCTGCAAATGCTGCTCAACGCCAAAGGCGCGCAAGGCGCCGATTTCGGCGGCTGGAAAATCGTCATCGGCGGCAGTGCGCTGAATCGCTCCCTGTACGAAAACGCCAAGGCCCGGGGCATTCAGTTGACGGCGGCGTATGGCATGTCGGAAACCGGGCCGCTGGTCTCCTGCGCGCATCTCAACGATGAGCTGATGGCCGGCACCGAAGACGAACGCACCACGTACCGGATCAAGGCCGGTGTACCGGGGCCGTTGGTGGAGGCGGCGATCGTCGACGGCGACGGCAACTTCCTCCCGGCCGACGGTGAAACCCAGGGCGAACTGGTGCTGCGTGCGCCGTGGCTTACCGAAGGCTATTTCAACGAGCCACAGAAGGGCGCCGAACTGTGGAGCGGCGGCTGGCTGCACACCGGTGACGTCGCCACGCTCGACGGCATGGGCGTAATCGACATTCGCGACCGGATCAAGGACGTGATCAAGACCGGCGGCGAATGGATCTCGTCGCTCGACCTCGAAGACCTGATCAGCCGTCACGCCGCGGTACGCGAAGTAGCAGTGGTGGGCATCGCCGATCCACAGTGGGGCGAGCGCCCGTTTGCCCTGCTGGTGATTCGCGAAGGCCATGAGATCGGCGCGCGCGAGCTCAAGGAACACCTCAAACCATTCGTCGAACTGGGGCACCTGAGCAAGTGGGCGATTCCGAGTCAGATTGCCCTTGTTACCGAAATTCCCAAGACCAGTGTCGGCAAGCTCGACAAGAAGCGCATCCGTCTCGACATCAGCGAATGGCAAGCCAGTAACAGCACCTTCCTTTCGACACTTTGAGTGCCTGCTGGCGCGCCGAAACCGGCGCGCCAGACCCACCAAGCAAGCGCTTGGCTTGTGAAATCGAAAAAATCAGCCATCCTTGCCGTGCCGACTTGTGTCGGACTGGCGAAAGGACTGTTCCAGAGTGGTTGGCGACTGCAAATCACACTTTAGAGGGATCAAGCAGTACCCCCTGCTGGCTATAGTCCGCTCAAGGACTTTTTGAAAACGGAGCACACGCACTGATTGGGGCGAGCAACTTTGAAGCGGTTTCGGGCAGCCTTGGCTTCCGGCCCTTCACAGCGTTTTTGAAAGTACTCACTGCCATAACAATAATGCACATGGAGTAGCGTCGATGACCTCAGTAAACCAGTTCTGGCGCCGGGCGAAACTGCCTTTGGCGGTCAGTCTTGCCTCCTCGCTCGCCGGGCCCGCATTCGGCGTCAGTTTCAACGTCGGTGAAATCGAAGGCCAGTTCGACTCGTCCCTGTCGATCGGTGCCAGTTGGTCTACTCAGAGCCCGAACAAGAACCTCATCGGCGTCAACAACGGCGGCCACGGCCTGTCGCAGACCTCCGATGACGGCCACGCCAACTTCAAGAGCGGTGAAACCTTCTCGAAAATCTTCAAGGGTATCCATGACCTTGAATTGAAGTACGGCGACACTGGCGTGTTCGTCCGTGGCAAATACTGGTACGACTTCGAATTGAAGGACGAGAGCCGTCAGTTCAAGGACATCAGCGACAGCAACCGCAAAGAGGGCGCCAAGTCCTCTGGCGGGCAGATCCTCGACGCCTTCGTCTACCACAACTATGCGATTGCCGATCAGCCGGGCTCCGTGCGTCTGGGCAAGCAAGTGGTCAGTTGGGGTGAAAGCACCTTCATCGGCGGCGGCATCAACTCGATCAACCCGATCGACGTTTCCGCATTCCGTCGTCCCGGCGCGGAGATCAAGGAAGGCCTGATTCCGGTCAACATGTTCTACGTCTCGCAGAGCCTGACCGACAACCTCTCCGCCGAAGCTTTCTATCAACTCGAATGGGACCAGACCGTCGTCGACAACTGCGGCACGTTCTTCTCCCAGCCAGACATCGTGGCTGACGGTTGCGACAGCAACCTGCGTGTGCTGAACAAGCGTTCGCAGATTCCGGCCATTGCCCTTGGGCCTTTGGCGGGCGCAGGCGTCGATGTCAACCAGGAAGGCGTACTGGTGCGCCGCGGCCCGGATCGCGATGCCCGCGACAGCGGCCAGTGGGGTGCATCCCTCAAATACATGTTCGAGCCACTCGACACCGAGTTTGGCGCCTACTTCATGAACTACCACAGCCGTGCGCCGATCTTCAGCGCCACCGGCGCACCGCAATCGGTCTACAACACCGCCGCCGGCTTGCCGGGCCCGTTTGCCGCACTCGCGCCATTGCTGGTGGCCGGCAACTCGCAATACTTCATTGAATACCCTGAAGACATCCGCCTCTACGGTCTGAGCTTCTCCACTACCCTGCCTACCGGCACGGCGTGGAGCGGTGAGATCAGCTACCGTCCGAACGCACCGGTGCAACTGAACTCCACCGACATTCTGTTCGCCGGCGTACGGCCACTGGGCGGCGCACTGACCAACGCTTCGTTGCTCACCGGTGTACCGGGCCAGGATCTGCACGGTTACGAGCGCAAGGAAATCACTCAGATCCAGACGACCTTCACGCACTTCTTCGATCAGGTCATGGGCGCCAGCCGTCTGACCCTCGTCGGTGAAGTCGGAGCGACCTATGTCGGCGGGCTGGAAAGCCGTTCGGAAAAACGTTATGGCCGCGATCCGGTCTATGGCCCGGGTGAGCTGCCGGCCACTGGCACCACCAATACCTGCGCCAACATCCTCAACGCCAGCACCATCAACGGCGCAGGCCCGGGTTCGCCACAGAACAACCGCAGCCGCAATTGCGACAACGACGGTTTCACCACCTCGATGTCGTGGGGCTACCGCGGTCGCGCGATCTGGGAATACAACGACGTGTTCGCCGGGGTCAACCTCAAGCCGAACGTGGCCTGGTCCCACGACGTCAGCGGCTACTCGCCAGGCCCTGGCGGCAACTTCGAGGAAGGTCGCAAAGCGGTCAGCCTCGGCGTCGACGCCGAGTACCAGAACACCTACACCGCGAGCCTGGCGTACACCAACTTCTTCGACGGCAAGTACACCACCGTGGATGATCGCGACTTCGTTGCGCTCAGCTTCGGCGTGAACTTCTAAGCACTGCATTTCAGGACGAACGAATTTATGAAAATAACAAAGAGTCTGTTCCACGCCGGTGTTCTGGGTCTGTCGCTGCTGGCAACCAGCGTCATGGCCGCCGTGCCTGCCGCTGAAGCCGACAAACTGGGCAAAAGCCTGACGCCAATGGGCGCAGAAATGGCCGGTAACGCCGATGGTTCGATCCCGGCCTGGAAGCCACTGCCGAAGAATGCCGGCAGTGTCGACAGCAAGGGCTTCCTGTCCAACCCTTACGCCAGTGAGCAGCCGCTGTTCACCATCACCGCCAAGGATGCCGACAAGTACAAGGACAAGCTTGCGCCGGGTCAGTACGCGATGTTCAAGCGCTACCCGGAAACCTTCAAGATGCCGGTCTACCCGTCCCATCGCGGTGCCACCGTGCCGGATGACGTATTCGCCGCGATCAAGAAAAACGCCACCAGCACCAATCTGGTCTCCGGCGGCAACGGTCTGGAAAACTTCGATACTGCCGTGCCGTTTCCGATTCCGAAAACCGGCGTGGAAGTGATCTGGAACCACATCACCCGCTATCGCGGCGGCAGCGTGACCCGTCTGGTGACCCAGGCCACGCCGCAACCGAACGGCTCGTACAGCCTGGTGTACTTCCAGGACCAGTTCGTGTTCCGCGACAAGATGAAGGATTACGATCCGGCGAACCCGGGCAACATCCTGTTCTACTTCAAGCAGAAAGTCACCGCGCCGGCGCGTCTGGCCGGTGGCGTACTGCTGGTGCACGAAACCCTCGATCAGGTCAAAGAGCCACGTTCGGCGTGGGTCTACAACGCTGGCCAGCGTCGTGTGCGCCGTGCACCGCAAGTGTCCTATGACGGTCCGGGTACCGCGGCAGACGGCCTGCGTACGTCCGACAACCTCGACATGTACAACGGTGCCCCGGATCGCTACGACTGGAAGCTCGAAGGCAAGAAAGAGATGTACATCGCCTCCGACAGCTACAAGCTCGACGATCCGAAACTGAAGTACTCGGACATCATCAAGGCTGGCCACATCAACCAGGACCTGGCGCGTTACGAACTGCGCCGCGTCTGGCACGTGACTGCGACGCTGAAGGAAGGCCAGCGCCACATCTATGCCAAACGTGACTTCTACATTGACGAAGACACCTGGCAGGCAGCGGTGATCGATCACTACGACGGTCGTGGTCAACTGTGGCGTGTAGCCGAGGCGCATGCCGAGAACTACTACGACAAGCAAGTGCCGTGGTATGCGCTGGAAACCCTCTACGACCTGCAGTCCGGCCGTTATCTGGCACTGGGCATGAAGAACGAAGAGAAGAGTGCGTATGACTTCGGCTTCACCGCCACCACCAGCGACTTCACCCCGGCCGCTCTGCGTCAGGACGGTGTCCGCTAAACCGCTGTAAACCCGAGGCCGCATCCTCGTGAAAACGCCCCGACCGGTTCGGGGCGTTTTCGTGTCTGTAGTCTTTTTGTAGCCATTTGTAGCAGCAACCTTCATAACCGGTTCGATTAAGGCTAGGCTGCGGACATCTGCAACGCCGCCAACCGCCATTCGAACAAGAGCCGGCCATGACTGATCTGTCCCCGCTTCCGGGTCCTGCAAGTGTTGCCGTCACGGCAATGGACGGGCGTTTTTTCCGCCCGCCACTGCCCGACGGCTATGTGTTGCGACCGCGTCTGTGCGAGCGCCTGCAAGCCGGGCTCGGCGGGCGGTTGCTGCTGGTCAGCGCTCCAGCGGGGTTCGGCAAGAGTTCGCTGGCGGTGGAGTTCTGTCAGAGTCTGCCGGCGCACTGGCAAAGCCTGTGGCTCGGATTGAGCGCTCGCGACAGTGATCCGGGACGGTTTCTCGAACGTCTGCTCGAAGGCCTGCAAGATTATTTTCCAGCGTTGGGGGCCGGTGCCCTCGGGCTGCTGAAAATGCGTCAGCGCCATCAGCCGTTCGCCTTCGAAGAATGGCTCGACGGCCTGCTCGACGAGTTGTCGCTGCACCTCGACCCCGCCGCACCGTTATTGCTGGTGCTCGACGACTACCATCTCGCCCAAGGCCCGGTACTCGACCGTTGCCTGCAGTTTTTCCTCAATCACCTGCCCGATGGCCTGCTGGTCATGGTCACCAGCCGCCAGCGCCCGGACTGGCATCTGGCGCGCCTGCGTCTGTCGCGGCAGTTGCTCGAATTACACGAACAGGATCTGCGCCTGACCCACGACGAAGCGTTGGCGCTGCTCGATCGCCACAGCAGTTCGCTGCGCGGCGAAGCGCTGGAAAACCTGATCCAGCGCAGCGAAGGCTGGGTCGCCGGTTTGCGTTTCTGGCTGCTGGCGGTGTCCGAGGCCGGCAATGAGGCGGCCCTGCCGCAGGCGCTGAACGGCGGGGAAGGGCTGATCCGCGATTATCTGCTCGAAGAAGTCATCGATTGCCTGCCGGCCGAAGTGCAATCCTTTTTGTACGACACCGCACCGCAGGAACGTTTTTGCAGCCAGCTGTGCGACGCCGTCCGCGAAGCCCATGACAGCGCCGAGATTTTGCGTTTCCTGCTGGCCCATCAGGTGTTCCTGGTGCCGCTCGACGAGCATGGTCACTGGTACCGTTATCACCATTTATTTTCGGATCTATTGCGCAGCCGTCCCCCGACGCAAGCCTTGGTACCGACAGCGACACTGCACTTGCGCGCCTGTCGCTGGTTCAACGCGCAGGGTTTGCTCGACGAAGCCGTGGAGCAGGCATTGCGTGCCGGTCACCTCGATGTGGCGGCAAATCTGGTGCAGAACTTGTCCGAGGAGCAACTGCTCGCCGAGCAGAACGTCGGCATGCTGCTGCGCTGGAAAATGGACTTGCCCGACAGCCTGCTGATCAGCACGCCAAGACTGATCGTTCTGTACAGCTGGGCGCTGGGGCTGGCCTGCCAGCTTGATGCCGCCGAAGAGCTGTCCAGTCATCTGAGCCGCTTTCTGCCGGCGCCATCGGCCACCGCGCAAAAGTCGATGCTGGCGCAGTGGTTGGCGCTGAGCGGGATCATCGCCCGCGGGCGCGGTCATCGTGAATTGACGATCCGATACTGCACCGAAGCCCTGGAAAGCTTGCCGGCCAAACGTTATGGGCAACGGCTGATGTGCCTGTCGACCTTGTCCAATCTGGCCATTGCCGACGGTGACCTGTGGCGCGCTCGTGGCCTCAACCGTGAATCCCTTGAGCTGGCGCAACGCGTTGGCAATCCGCTGTTCGAGGCGTTGGCGCACTACGACAGGGCGCGGGTCCTGCAATCGCGGGGCGAGATCCTGCGTGCATCGGATGAAGTGCATCAAGGCCTGGAGCGCCTGCGCGGCTTGTCGTCGCAACGCTTGTACGCCGTGCGCGCGCGGCTGACGTTGTACGAAGGTTTCCTGCTGGCGATGCGCTTGCAGCCGCAAGCGGCGCGAGTGCGTCTGCTGGCCGGGCTTGGCGAAGCGCGCGCCTGTCGCGATATCAGCGTGTTGATCGGCCACTGCGTGATCGCCCGGCTGGACGGCGCCGCCGGTGAGTTCGCCAGGGCCTTCGCCGAACTCGCCGAAGCCGAACGCCTGATGCACATCTGGGACGTGCCGCCGATCTACTATCTGGCGATGATCACGCTGGTCAAATGCGAGCTGTGGCTGGCGCAGGGGCGTACCGACCTGGCCGAAGCCTGGTTGGCGCGACTGGGGCAAACCTACACCGGTGAACGCGCCGCGGCACCGCCGGAATTTCATCCACAGTTGCCGTTGCATGTGGAATTGCAACAGGCGCTGCTCGACACGATCCAAGGGCAGCCGATGCTCGCCGAAGGGCGCCTGAACATGCTTCATGAAAACGGTCAGCAGACCGGGCGACAGTTGCTCAGTGTGATGGCATTGACGCAGAAGGTGGCGTTGTTGCTGGTGGGGGGGCGTGAGCCGGAGGCGCGCAAGGCGTTGAACCAGGCGCTGGGAGCCGCCGCTGGGGGCGTATTCCAGCCCTTCGATACGTTGCTGAAAACCCATGCGGACTGGTTGCGAGGACAATTGCAGGCGCACGCGGACATTGCGCTCAGCCAGCAGTTGCTCATGCATTTTCCACCACCGATGGCGCCTCTTGCCGTGGAACACGCGGCTTGCGAACAACTCAGTAGTCGTGAACTGGCGGTACTGCGCCTGATCGCTCAAGGCTGTTCCAATCAGCAAATCAGCGAGCAGCTGTTCATTTCTCTTCATACAGTAAAAACCCACGCCAGCCATATCAACAGCAAGTTGGGAGTCGAGCGGCGCACGCAAGCGGTGGCGCGGGCTAAGGCGTTGGGAGTTTTGACGTGACTTCTACACGGCCACCAACAGACAAAAACGCCCTGAATCAATCAGGGCGTTTTCTGTTGCTGGTGGGATCTGCGAAGGCCGGCTAACAGGCGATCTCAAGCCACCAGATCGTTGGTGCTGAAGCTATTGACACCGACCAGCTGAATTTCGAAGTCCGCGCCAGCGTTGCCACTGACATTGCCCGACAGCACATGATCGACAAAGCGCAGTTGACCTGCGCCGGTGAAGTCGGCTGCTCCTATGAAGCTGAAACCGTTGAAACCGGCGGTCAGCAGATTGGCGTCGAATTTCGTCAGGTCGATCTTATCGCCTTGCAGACTGCTGAAATCGGAAATAACGTCGCGGTTGGCGCCAATGCCCATTTCGTTGACAGCACGGAAAACAAAGGTATCCGCTCCGGTATCACCGAGAAGCACGTCTGCACCTGCACCGCCGTCCAGAATGTTATTGCCGGCATTGCCTCTGAGTATGTTATTCAGCGAATTGCCAGTGGCACTGACGGCGCTGCCGACCAGATTAAGAGCCTCAAGATTGTCACCCAATCTGTAATCGATGTACGAGTACACCGAATCGAAACCGCTGGTCGAATTGGCTTGCTCGATCACCACGTCACCGAGGTTGTCGATGACATAACTGTCGTTGCCTGCACCACCAATCAAAACGTCAGCTCCAGCACCGCCGTTCAGAGTGTTGTCGTCGTTGTTGCCGGTGAGGGTGTTGTTCAGCGCATTGCCGTAAACCGTGAATCCACCGGTGCCGACAATGGCCACATCTTCGATATTCGAGAGGCTGGTCTGGTTAAGGTCGATAATCTTGTTTCGCGCGGACGTGCTGTATTGAATCACCAACAGGTCGGTGCCTTCATTGGACAGTTCCTGGACGAGGTCCAACTCACTGACCTGATCGATGTCATAGGCATCGTTGCCTTTGCCGCCGATCATGGTATCGATACCCGCGCCGCCAACCAGCTGGTTGTCTGCGTCGTTACCGGTGAGTACGTTGTTCTGATCATTACCGATAGCGTAAATGTTGTTGCTACCGGTCAATGTGAGGTTGTCCACGTAGTCGCTCAACGAGTAGTTCACCGACGCGCGAACTGTGTCGATGCCATCCCAGCGGAAAGATTCGGTGACCACGTCAAGGACGTTGTCGACGATGTAAACATCATCGCCTGCACCACCTATCATCACGTCGGCTCCGGCCCCACCGTTCAGAATATTGTTGCCGTCAGTACCCCTGAGGATGTTGTTCAGCGAGTTGCCGGTGGCAGAGAGAGCGCTGCCGACCAGGTTCAGGTTCTCAAGGTTGTCTCCCAGGGTGTAATCGATGTAGGAATAAACCGAGTCGAGATCAGTGGCCAGCGGGCCGCGTTCGATAATCACGTCACCGACGTTGTCGACAACATAACTATCGTTGCCGGCGCCGCCAATCAATGTGTCTGCGCCCAGGCCACCGTTGAGCGTATTGTCACCAGCGTTGCCCGTCAGGGTATTGTTCAGAGCGTTACCGTAGACGGTGAACACGCCGGAGCCGGTGAGGGCAACGTTTTCAATGTTCTGCAGACTGGCACGGTTCAGGTCGACAGTACTGCCCAGGGAGCTTAACGGTTGGTATTCGATCACCAGTGTGTCGTTGCCTTCGTTGGCCAGCTCCTGGACCAGATCCAGTTCACGCTCCTCGTCGATACCATAGGCATCATCGCCTTTGCCACCGATCAGCGTATCGGTTCCGGCGCCACCCACCAGTTGGTTGTTGCCGTCGTTGCCGATGAGGACGTTGGCCTGCTCGTTGCCGATCGCGTAAATATTGCCAATACCGGTGAGAGTGAGGTTTTCAAGGTTGGCGCTCAGGCTGTAGTTGACCGATGCGAGGACAGTGTCGATTTCGCCCTGCTGGTAACTGGTTTCACTGATGACATCGCCCACATTGTCGACGATGTAGGTGTCATTGCCTTTGCCGCCGATCATCAGGTCGGCCCCCACACCGCCGTCCAGCACGTTATTGCCGTCGGTACCCCTGAGAATGTTGTTCAATGAGTTGCCGGTGGCATTGAGGGCGCCGCCAACCAGATTGAGGTTCTCGAGATTGGCACCCAGCCTGTAATCGATGTAGGAATAGACCGAGTCGAGATCAGTGGCCAATGGGCCTTGTTCGATAACCACGTCACCGACGTTATCGATGACATAGCTATCGTTGCCTGCGCCGCCAATCAATGTGTCCGCGCCTGCACCACCATTGAGAGTGTTGTCGTCGCTGTTGCCGGTCAGGGTATTGCTCAGTGCGTTGCCGTAAACCGTAAAGCCACCGGCTCCGGTCAACTGGACATTCTCGAAGTGCTGCAAACTGTTCAGGTTGAGATCGACGATGTTCGATTGTGCGGTAGCGTTGTAGCCGATCAGCAAGGTGTCGATGCCTTCGTTTGCCAACTCCTGGACGAGGGCCAGCTCACCGGCCTGGTCAAGGCCGTAGGTATCATTGCCCTTGCCGCCGATCATGGTATCCAGACCGGCACCGCCGATCAGGCGGTTATCGTTGTCGGTACCTCTTAGAATGTTGTTCAGCGAGTTGCCGGTGGCATTGAGTGCGTTGCCGACCAGATTGAGATTTTCGAGGTTCGTGCCCAACGCGTAATCGATGTAGGAGTAGACGGAATCGACTTCCGACACTGACGGGCCCTGGTCGATGACCACGTCGCCGATGTTGTCGACGACATAGCTGTCGTTGCCGGCGCCGCCGATCATGATGTCCGCACCCAAGCCACCGTTGAGCGTGTTGTCGCCGCTGTTGCCGGTCAAGGTGTTGCGCGACGCGTTACCGTATACGGTGAATCCACCGGCGCCGGTAATCGCCACATCTTCGATGTTGAGCAGGCTGGTCTGGTTCAGGTCGATGATGTTGGCCTGTGCGGTCGCGCTGTATTCGATGACCAGCAGGTCGGTTCCTTCGTTGGCCGACTCTTGAACGAGGGCCAGTTCGCCAACCTGATCTATGCCGTAGGCGTCATCGCCCTTGCCGCCAATCATGGTGTCCAGCCCGGCGCCACCCACCAATTGGTTATTACCGTCGTTGCCCACCAGAAGGTTGTTCTGAGCGTTGCCAATACCGTAGATATTGCCGGTGCCGGTCAGGTAAAGGTTTTCCAGGTTGGCGCTCAGAGCGTAGTTTGCCGATGCACGAACGGTGTCGATCTCATTAGCCAGTGCACTGGTTTCGCTGATGACATCGGCACTATTGTCGACAATGTAGATGTCATTGCCCTGCCCCCCGATCATCACGTCGGCCCCAGCACCACCGTCCAGCACGTTATTGCCGTCAGTGCCTCTGAGGATGTTGTTGAGTGCGTTACCTGTTGCATTCACTGCGTTACCGACCAGGTTCAGGTTCTCCAGGGTCGCCCCCAGTGTGTAGTCGATATATGAGTAGACCGAGTCGATATCGCTGGCCGATGGGCCTTGTTCGATCACCACGTCGCCGACGTTATCGACAACATAGCTATCGTTGCCCGCGCCACCTTCCATGTAATCGGCACCTGCGCCACCGATGAGCGTGTTATCCAGCGCGTTACCGATCAGCGTGTCATTGAAGGCCGAACCGGTAGCGTTTTCGATCTTCGCGCCGTATGCAATCGCCAGTCCCTGATTGAAGGCATTGCCGCCCTGATCGGTAAATGCCTGACCGATCTTGCTGTAATGGCCTTCGTTGAGATTGAGGCTGACAGCCGCCAATTGGTTGCTCGCATCGATCGTATCGACACCGCCAGCATCCCAGATGGTTTCAAACACTGATTGTGTTGGCGCCCACGAGTAAACGTTGTTACCGGTCATCCACTGATTGTTGGCGCCATAAAGGGTCTGGATCGCCAGGATGTCGAGCACCATCGGAGTGGTCGGCAGATAAGAGTAGTTGTTGTTGTAGCTCATGACCGTAAAGCCGACATCATCGACCGCTGGATCGAGCGTGACAGCGTTGGTAGCCGACGGAGCGAACGAGTGCTTCAGACCGATGGCATGACCGATTTCATGAATAAAAGTCATGAAATCATAAGTTCCCTTGTCCGGAAACGGCTGACTGGTGTTTGGCCCGATCCAGATATCGCCACCATTGGGCTTCTCCGACGGCGTGTAGGCCCAGGCTGCCGCATCGTCGTCCAGCAATGCATAACCGCCAAAACGCAAGTCGCCCACGCTGGTCGAAGATTCGCCGGTCAACTGGAACGTGATATTCGCCACCGCCGCCCAACTGTTCAGCGCGCCTATTGCCGCCGCTTTTTGTGTGTCTGTCAGTGCATACGCGGCTTTCGGTTCATTGTCGTAACTGTAATTCGGAGCGAAAACCGATACACCAGGAACAATGAAACTGTAGGTAAGACTGGTCACCGCACTTGGGGAATACCATTGGGTGCTTTCCCATTTATAACCGGAAATGAGGCTGTCGACAGGAGCCACTCCAGTCAGTGAAACAGTCCAGGCGTTGGTGTAACCAGTGGGGCGTGGCATGAAATACTCCAGAAGTGGGCTGCGGCCCTTCCCGAATTGTGGCCGCTACAAGACTTGATTTTGAATGAAAAAAACAGAATTGGCATCATATAGCCATCATTTTCCGATTGGTGGCGTCAAAAAAATGGCCGGGCGTTATTTATCGGCGTGTGCCGTAGAATCTTGAAGTCACCCTCAGTCCTCTGCTCAGGATTTTCAATGACTGTTCCCAATCCAGTGTTGATCCGCGAAACCTTCCCCGTCGGTCCGTTGCAGTGCAACTGCACAATCATCGGCGACCCGATCACAAAAAAAGCCATCGTCGTCGATCCCGGCGGCAACCCTGACCTGATCATGGCGCGCCTCGATGCCCATGGCCTGAAGGTCGTCAGCATCATCCACACCCATGCGCACCTCGATCACTTCCTCGCTTCCGGGCAGATGAAAGAAAAAACCGGTGCGACCCTGCATCTGCACAAGGAAGACCAGTTCCTATGGGACAACCTTGAAATGCAATGCCAGATGTTCGGCGTGCCTTACACCCCGGTGCCGTCGCCGGACCGCTGGCTGAGCGACGATGAAGAACTGGCTTGCGGCTGCGGCGTGGCGTTGCATACGCCGGGACATACGCCAGGTTCCATGAGCTTCTGGTTTTCCGAGGCTAAGCTGTTGATAGCCGGCGACACGCTGTTTCGTCGCGGGGTAGGGCGCACGGATTTGTGGGGCGGCGATCAGGCGACCATCGTGCGTTCAATCAAGCAGCGGTTGTATACGCTGGATGAGGACGCGACGGTGGTGACCGGTCACGGGCCGGACACACGCCTGGGCGACGAGATGCGCGAGAACCCGTTTGTGCGTGCCTGAATTTTTTGTCACGGGTGTGCGGCGGAATTTTTAGGCATTGTCATGATCCAACGCCCGCACGGGCCCATTCATCGATGGCCGCTGCACCATAGAATGCAAAAAATGTAGGAGCTCTCCATGTTCACCACGCGTCGTTTGATTATTGTCGCTACTGCCGTGGCCGTGCTGTCCGGCTGCGCCTCGCCTAACCCGTATGACAATCAGGGGCAGGCCGACGGTGGCTCGCAAGGCATGAGCAAAACTGCCAAATACGGTGGTCTCGGTGCTTTGGCCGGCGCGCTCGCCGGTGCCGCGATCGGTCACGACAACCGTGGCAAGGGCGCGTTGATCGGCGCCGCCGTCGTCGGTGCCTCGGCGGCCGGTTACGGTTACTACGCCGACCAGCAGGAGAAGAAACTGCGCGCGAGCATGGCCAACACCGGCGTTGAAGTGCAGCGCCAGGGCGATCAGATCAAGCTCATCATGCCTGGCAATATCACCTTCGCGACTGATTCGGCAAACATTGCATCGAGCTTCTACCAGCCGTTGAACAACCTGGCCAATTCGCTGAAAGAGTTCAACCAGAACCAGATCGAAATCGTCGGTTACACCGACAGCACCGGCAGTCGCCAGCACAACATGGACCTGTCCCAGCGTCGCGCGCAGAGCGTGGCGACCTACCTGACTTCGCAAGGTGTCAGCGGTGCCAACCTGTCGGCCCGTGGCGCCGGTCCGGATAACCCGATTGCCAGCAACGGCGACGTCAATGGCCGGGCGCAGAACCGCCGGGTTGAAGTCAACCTGAAGGCGATTCCGGGCCAGCAGTATGGTGGTCAGCAGCAACAGCAGCCGGGTACGGTGCAGCAGTATCCGTAAGCGATTGCCTGAATGAAAAAAAGCCTGGTCTTGTGACCGGGCATTTTTTTGTGTGGCCTGTGCCGGCCCATTCGCGAGCAGGCTCGCTCCCACATGTATTGGGGTGTGCACAAAATTTGTGCTCCGCAACTCACCCTGTGGGAGCGAGCCTGCTCGCGAAGAGGGCATAACAATCAGCCACAAACCATCAGATACAAAAAAGCCCCCGGACACATCACTGTCCGGGGGCTTTTTGTCTGTCGCTGCGACTGCTTACTTCTTCAATCCATAATGCTCATCGAGCATGCCCGGCGAGTTCGGGCTCTTCGGCGCGTAGTCGCGCGGAGGCTCTTGATCGCGCGGTGGCGTCAGGCGTTCGCGCGGCGCTTGCGCGGCGTCGGCATGCAGGGCGGCGATCAGGCGCTGGCGGGTCTGTTCGTCGAGGGCCAGACGGTTGGCGCCCTCGGCAAGATGATCCTGCACTTCCTGATAGCTCTGCGTGAGCTTCTTGACCAGCATCGCAGTGCTGTTGAAGTGGGTGACCACCTCGTTTTGATAACTGTCGAAACGCTCCTGGATATCATCCAGTTGACGCTGCGTACGGCTCGGTGCGGCGTTCGGCGCAACGCGCGCGATCAGGAATCCAATGGCGACACCCACAACCAGGGCAAGAGTCGGTAACAACCAAACTAAGAGCGAGTGTTCCACGAGTCCTTCCTCTATAAACGGCTTTGCTTTACGTTAACGGCTCGAACCTGCGCTGTATACCGCGATTCACTCGCAATAGATCGGCACAGACAATTTGCTAGACGAGTCGACCCGATTCGAGGTCACGGAGTTCCTCCCTTGCTGATGCGTGAAACCCCTGTAGTGATTGCCGGCCCGGTGGGTCAATTGGAAAGTCTTTACCTGGACAACGAGCAGCCGCGTGGCATCGCGCTGATCTGTCATCCGAATCCGGTGCAGGGCGGCACCATGCTCAACAAGGTCGTCTCGACCCTGCAGCGCACCGCGCGCGACGCGGGTCTGATCACCTTGCGCTTCAACTATCGCGGCGTTGGCGCCAGCGAAGGCACGCATGACATGGGCACGGGTGAAGTCGATGACGCCCAGGCCGCCGCTGCCTGGCTGCGTGAAAAACACCCGGACTTGCCGCTGACCCTGTTCGGTTTCTCCTTCGGCGGATTTGTTGCAGCAAGTCTCGGCGGCCGTCTCGAAGCCGAAGGCGTGCAGCTCAAGCACCTGTTCATGGTCGCCCCAGCGGTGATGCGCCTCGGCGAGCAGGATCAACTGCCGCAGCACGGCGAACTGACCTTGATCCAGCCGGAAACCGATGAGGTCATCGATCCGCAGCTGGTTTACCAATGGTCCGAACAACTCCAGCGCCCCCATGAGCTGCTGAAAGTGGCAGAATGCGGACACTTTTTTCACGGCAAGCTGACCGATCTCAAGGATCTGATCCTGCCGCGTCTCTCGAATTGATTGCAGTCTGACAAGCGATTACCCATGACCAACCGTACCCGCATCCTCACCGGCATCACCACCACCGGCACGCCGCACCTGGGCAACTACGCCGGTGCGATCCGTCCGGCGATCCTCGCCAGCCGCGACAGCAACGCCGATTCGTTTTACTTTCTGGCTGACTACCACGCCCTGATCAAATGCGATGACCCGCTGCGCATCCAGCGCTCGCGTCTGGAAATCGCCGCGACCTGGCTGGCCGGTGGCCTGGATGTCGACCGCGTGACCTTCTACCGGCAGTCCGACATCCCGGAAATCCCCGAGCTGACCTGGCTGCTGACCTGCGTCGCCGCCAAGGGCCTGCTCAATCGTGCGCACGCCTACAAGGCCTCGGTGGACAAGAATGTCGAGACCGGTGAAGACCCGGACGCCGGTATCACCATGGGCCTCTACAGCTACCCGGTGCTGATGGCCGCAGACATCCTGATGTTCAACGCGCACAAGGTGCCGGTTGGTCGCGACCAGATCCAGCACGTGGAAATGGCCCGCGATATCGGCCAGCGTTTCAACCATCTGTTCGGCCAGGGCAAAGAGTTCTTCACCATGCCCGAAGCGCTGATCGAGGAAAGCGTGGCGACCTTGCCAGGCCTCGACGGGCGCAAGATGTCGAAGAGCTACGACAACACCATCCCGTTGTTCTCCAGCGCCAAGGAAATGAAAGACGCGATCTCGCGGATCGTCACCGACTCCAAGGCCCCGGGCGAAGCCAAGGATCCGGACAACTCGCACCTGTTCACCCTGTTCACGGCGTTCGCTACACCGGCACAGGCGCAAGAATTCCGCAGCGAACTGCTTGGCGGTCTGGGTTGGGGCGAGGCGAAGAACCGCCTGTTCCAGTTGCTCGACAACGAATTGGGCGAAGCGCGCGACAAGTATCACCAGTTGATCGAGCGCCCGGCAGATCTGGAAGACATTCTGCAGATCGGCGCGAAAAAGGCCCGTGCCGTGGCCACGCCGTTCCTCAATGAGCTGCGTGAAGCGGTCGGCCTGCGTTCGTTCGTCAACCAGGTGCAGGTCGCCGCAACCACCAAGAAGAAAGCCGCAAAAGCCGCGCGCTTCGTCAGCTTCCGCGAAGACGACGGCAGCTTCCGTTTCCGTCTGCTGGCGGCCGATGGTGAGCAATTGCTGCTGTCGCGTAACTTCGCCGACGGCAAAACCGCCGGGCAGGTGACCAAGCAGTTGCAGTCCGGCGAACCCCTGGACGTGCGCAACGATGACTTGAGCTTCAGCGTCTGGCTGCAGGGTGAATGCGTCGGCGACAGCCCGGCGTTCGCCGACGCGGCTGCGCGAGACGCGGCCATCGAAGCTTTGCGCGTCGCGCTGACTCCGGCTCAGGACTGATCGGCGGCACGACCCGACCAAGGGCCGATTGCCATTCCCGCGGGCCGTCGCTACAGTGACGGCCCGTTTTTGTTGCCTTGCTAACGAATTATGACGCCCCTAGAACGATATCAAGCAGATCTGAAACGCCCGGACTTCTTCCATGACGCTGCGCAGGAAACCGCTGTGCGTCATTTGCAGCGTCTGTACGACGACTTGATCGCCGCCGATCAGAACAAGCCGGGATTCCTTGGCAAGCTGTTTGGCAAAAAAGATCAGACGCCGGTCAAGGGTCTGTATTTCTGGGGCGGCGTGGGTCGCGGCAAGACTTACCTGGTCGACACCTTCTTCGAAGCGCTGCCGTTCAAGGAAAAGACCCGCACCCACTTCCACCGCTTCATGAAGCGTGTGCACGAAGAGATGAAAACCCTCGGCGGCGAGAAAAACCCGCTGACCATCATCGCCAAGCGCTTCGCGACCGAGTCGCGGGTGATCTGCTTCGATGAGTTCTTCGTCTCCGACATCACCGACGCGATGATCCTCGGCACCTTGATGGAAGAGTTGTTCAAGAATGGCGTGACCCTGGTTGCGACCTCGAACATCGTCCCGGACGGTCTGTACAAGGATGGCCTGCAACGCGCGCGTTTCCTGCCAGCGATTGCGCTGATCAAGCAGAACACCGAGATCGTCAACGTCGACAGCGGCGTTGACTACCGTCTGCGCCACCTCGAACAAGCCGAGCTGTTCCACTATCCGCTCGACGAAGCCGCTCACGAAAGCCTGCGCAAGAGCTTCAAGGCGCTGACGCCGGAGTGTACCGCCGCGGTCGAAAACGATGTGCTGATCATCGAGAACCGCGAAATCCGTGCGCTGCGCACGTGTGACGACGTGGCCTGGTTCGACTTCCGCGAACTGTGCGACGGCCCGCGCAGCCAGAACGATTACATCGAACTGGGCAAGATTTTCCACGCCGTGCTGCTCAGCGGTGTCGAGCAGATGAGCGTCACCACCGACGACATCGCCCGACGCTTCATCAACATGGTCGACGAGTTCTACGATCGCAACGTCAAACTGATCATTTCTGCCGAAGTCGAGCTGAAGGATCTGTACACCGGCGGCCGCCTGAACTTCGAGTTCCAGCGCACGCTGAGCCGGTTGCTGGAGATGCAATCGCACGAATTCCTGTCACGGGCGCACAAGCCTTAAACCGCTTTCGGCAAACAAAAAAGGGCCTGCGATTGCAGGCCCTTTTTTGTACTCGGTTTTTATCCGGCCGCGCGCCAGCTGATCGTTGACTGATCGTTCCCACGCTCCGCGTGGGAATGCATCCCGTGACGCTCCGCGTCACTTGCGAAGCGGACGCAGAGCGTCCGATGGCCGCATTCCCACGCAGAGCGTGGGAACGATCATGTGTACAGAGGGCTACGCAGCCTGCTGAAACTGCTGCCGATACTGGTTCGGCGACAATTCGGTGTGCTGGCGGAACAGCCGCGCAAAGAAGCTTGCGTCGTCATATCCGACCTCATAGCTGATGGTCTTGATGCTCTTGCGGCTGCCCGACAGCAAGCCCTTGGCGGTTTCGATGCGCAGGCGTTGCAGGTAGTGCAGCGGCTTGTCGCCGGTGGCGGTCTGGAAGCGGCGCATGAAGTTGCGGATGCTCATGCCGTGTTCACGGGCCACGTCTTCGAAGCGGAACTTGTCGGCGAAATGTTCTTCGAGCCAATGCTGGATCTGCAGGATGATCACGTCCTGGTGCAGCTTCTGCCCACCGAAACCAATGCGTCCTGGCGAATAGCTGCGCTGCACTTCGTAAAGAATGTCGCGGGCCACGGCTTGCGCCACGTTGGCACCGCAGAAGCGCTCGATCAGATAAATGTACAAGTCGCAGGCTGACGTAGTGCCGCCGGCGCAATACAGGTTGTCGGCATCGGTCAGGTGCTTGTCCTGATTCAGATAGACCTTAGGAAACCGCTCGGCGAAAGCATTGAAAAAGCGCCAGTAGGTGGTCGCTTCCTTGCCATTAAGCAAGCCCGCTTCGGCCAGCCAGAACACTCCGGTGGCTTCGCCGCATAACACCGCACCTCGGGCGTGTTGCTCACGCAGCCACGGCAGGACTTGCGGGTAACGGCTGCACAGTGTGTCGAAGTCATCCCAGAATGCTGGAAGGATAATCACATCGGCGTTTTCCAGGCCGCCATCGACCGGCATCACCACGTCACTGAAACTGTTCACCGGTTTGCCATCGGGGCTGACCAGGCGCGTTTCGAACGCCGGTGTCAGGCCCTGCCCCAGTTGTTTGCCATAACGCAGGCTGGCCAGATGGAAGAAATCCTTGGCTTGCATGAGAGTGGAAGCGAAAACCCGGTCGATTGCCAGGATGCTGACGCGCCGCAAGGGCGTGGAGACGTGCTTGGACATAATTCAACTTTTGTTTTGTTTTTATAAGGGAAAGTGGTCACCAGACGGCTGGATCGTCTTATTTTTTGTCGGATGTGTCCAGTGTCCCGTGACGCTGGCGGCGCATAGTCTCTGAAGGACGTATCCCTCCAACAAGAAAGACAGGTGCCGCATGATCCCCAGAACCTTGTTCAGCGCAGAGCACGAATTGTTCCGCGACAGCGTACGAACCTTCCTCGAAAAAGAAGCGGTGCCGTTCCACGCGCAATGGGAAAAACAAGGCCACATCGACCGTCAGCTGTGGAACAAGGCGGGGGAGGCGGGGATGCTGTGCTCGCATCTGCCGGAGGAATACGGCGGGCTGGGCGCGGATTTTCTCTACAGCGCGGTAGTCATCGAAGAGGTCGGAAGGCTGGGTTTGACCGGGATCGGTTTCTCTTTGCATTCGGACATCGTCGCGCCGTACATCCTGCATTACGGCAGTGAAACGCTGAAGCATAAATACCTGCCAAAACTGGTCTCCGGCGAGATGGTCACGGCGATCGCCATGACCGAGCCGGGTGCCGGATCTGATCTGCAGGGCGTAAAAACCACTGCCGTGCTTGATGGCGACGAGTATGTGATCAACGGCTCGAAAACCTTCATCACCAACGGCTTTCTTGCCGACCTGGTGATCGTTGTCGCCAAGACCGATCCAAAGGCCGGCGCCAAGGGCACCAGTCTGTTTCTGGTGGAGGCGAACACCCCGGGCTTCGAGAAGGGCAAGCGTCTGGAAAAGGTCGGCATGAAGGCCCAGGACACGTCGGAGCTGTTCTTCCAGGATGTGCGTGTGCCCATGGAAAATCTGCTGGGGCAGGCCGGGGCGGGGTTCGCTTATCTGATGCAGGAATTACCGCAGGAACGCCTGACCGTGGCGATCGGCGGCCTGGCCTCAGCCGAAGCGGCGTTGCAGTGGACGCTCGACTACACCCGCGATCGCAAGGCGTTCGGCAAGGCGATCGCCGATTTCCAGAATACCCGCTTCAAACTGGCCGAGATGGCCACGGAGATCCAGATCGGCCGAGTGTTCGTTGATCGCTGCCTGGAGCTGCACCTGCAGGGCAAACTCGACGTGCCGACGGCGGCGATGGCTAAATACTGGGGCACCGATCTGCAGTGCAAGGTGCTCGACGAGTGCGTGCAGTTGCACGGCGGCTACGGCTTCATGTGGGAATACCCGGTGGCCCGGGCGTGGGCGGATGCGCGAGTGCAGCGGATCTATGCCGGCACCAATGAAATCATGAAGGAGATCATTGCGCGGTCGCTCTGACCCTCGCTCCCACGCTCTGCGTGGGAATGCCGCCGGGGACGCTCTGTGTTCCGCTGTGGAGGTGGATCTGACTGGCCTCTTCGCGAGCAGGCTCGCTCCCACAGGGCTTCACCGTACCTGTGGGAGCGAGCCTGCTCGCGAAGCTTTTAGCGGCAAATCATGGGGCAGGGTTCGGATGATCCTTGTGAATCGCCTCGATCCCGGCCAGCACTTCATCGGAAAGCTTCAGATCAAAACTGGCAATGTTGCTGTCCAGTTGCTCAAGTGTCGTCGCACCAATGATGTTACTGGTGACGAACGTTTGCTGATTGACGAACGCAAGGGCCATCTGCGCCGGATCCAGACCGTGCTCGCGGGCCAGGGCGACGTAACGGCTGCAGGCTGCCTCAGACTGCGGATTGAAATAGCGGCTGAAGCGGCTGTAGAGGCTCAGGCGACCTTTCGCCGGGCGCGCGCCGCCCTCGTACTTGCCCGAGAGGAAGCCGAACGCCAGCGGGGAATAGGCGAGCAGGCCGCACTGTTCGCGGATGGCGATTTCCGCCAGGCCCACTTCAAAGCTGCGGTTGAGCAGGTTGTACGGATTCTGGATCGACACCGCACGCGGCCAGCCACGGGCTTCGGCCAGGGCGAGAAAGCGCATGGTGCCCCATGGCGTTTCGTTGGACAGGCCGATGTGGCGGATCTTGCCGGCTTTCACCTGCTCGTCGAGGGCTTCGAGGGTGTCTTCCAGCGGCGTCAGATTGGCTTCGGTCTTGTGCTTGTAGCCCAGCTGTCCAAAAAAGTTGGTGCTGCGTTCCGGCCAGTGCAGTTGGTACAGATCGATGTAGTCGGTCTGCAGGCGCTTGAGGCTGGCGTCCAGCGCTTCGGTGATGTGCTGACGGTTGTGGCGCAGGTTCTTGCCGCGAATGTAGTCGATGGTGTTGCCCGGGCCGGCGATCTTGCTGGCGAGGATCCAGTCGGCGCGGTCGCCGCGACTCTTGAAGTAATTGCCGATGTAGCGCTCGGTGGTGGCGTAGGTTTCGGCTTTCGGCGGCACCGGGTACATCTCGGCGGTGTCGAGGAAATTGATCCCGGCCTCTTTGGCGCGTTCGATCTGGGCGAAGGCTTCAGCTTCAGTATTCTGCTCGCCCCAGGTCATGGTGCCGAGGCAGATTGCACTCACGTTCAGGTCGGTACGGCCTAGCTGGCGATAGTCCATCGGGTGCTCCTTGGGCAAAACAATCATAAAAGCAGGTTGAAATATTTTTCGCAATCTGCATAATTGCCGACCTCTTTCTGCAGTGGAAGTGATGCGCCGCCGCCGAAGAATCTTGCCGTTGAACGGACGCGCCGACCCGAGCCCCCGAAAGCGTCTGTATCCGGCTGCCTTTGACTTGTCAAAGTACGCACTATTCAGTAAGATCCGCCGTCTTATTTACAGGCGGCCCCTGAGGCTATAAAGAATGAAAACTTTTACTGCTAAACCGGAAACAGTAAAGCGCGACTGGTTTGTCGTCGACGCTGCTGGTCAGACCCTGGGTCGTCTGGCCACCGAAATCGCGAGCCGTCTGCGTGGCAAGCACAAGCCTGAGTACACTCCTCACGTTGACACCGGCGACTACATCGTCGTCATCAACGCCGAGCAGATCCGTGTTACCGGCGCTAAAACCACTGACAAAATGTACTACTCCCACTCCGGTTTCCCGGGCGGCATCAAGTCGATCAACTTTGAAAAGCTGATCGCCAAGGCCCCTGAGCGCGTGATCGAGACCGCGGTTAAAGGCATGCTGCCTAAAAACCCACTGGGTCGCGACATGTACCGTAAGCTGAAAGTCTATGCGGGCGCTGCTCACCCTCATACTGCTCAGCAGCCCCAAGAACTGAAGTTTTAACGGAATAGTACATTATGTCGGCGACTCAAAATTACGGCACTGGCCGTCGCAAGACCGCAACCGCACGCGTTTTCCTGCGTCCGGGTACTGGTAACATCTCCATCAACAACCGTTCGCTGGATAACTTCTTCGGCCGCGAAACTGCCCGCATGGTAGTTCGTCAGCCGCTGGAGCTGACCGAGACTGTCGAGAAGTTCGACATCTACGTCACCGTGATCGGCGGTGGTGTAAGTGGTCAGGCTGGCGCAATCCGCCACGGCATCACTCGCGCTCTGATGGACTACGATGAAACCCTGCGTAGCGCTCTGCGCAAAGCTGGCTTCGTTACCCGCGACGCCCGTGAAGTTGAACGTAAGAAAGTGGGTCTGCGTAAAGCGCGTAAGCGTCCGCAGTACTCGAAGCGTTAATACCGCTTCCACGTTCAAAAAAGAACGCCCGATTCCTCACGGAATCGGGCGTTTTTTTATGCCTGCATTTTTTCCAGAAAGAATTGCGCTGTGACAACTTGCCTCATTCGCAGACCCCCTATACTGCAAGGCTTAGGGGTGGAGAGCTCCGGGTAATTCCCTTGTCAGAATTGGGGCTTTTCATTACCATTCGGCAAAATTTTTATAAGTAGCACGCGGTTTATTTAGTAGACGCCTGATTTAACAGGCCAAAAAGCTGATGGGAGAGGACTGAATGAGCAATGACGGCGTGAATGCAGGCCGGCGTCGCTTCCTGGTAGCAGCCACATCCGTGGTGGGTGCTGCAGGAGCGGTGGGGGCTGCGGTCCCGTTCGTAGGGTCATGGTTTCCCAGTGCCAAGGCGAAAGCTGCTGGCGCACCGGTGAAAGTGAATGTCAGCAAAATCGAGCCAGGCCAGCAAATGATTGCTGAATGGCGCGGCCAGCCGGTGTTCATTGTCCGCCGTACCGAGGAAATCCTGGGGAATCTGAAAAAGATCGAGGGCCAGCTCTCCGATCCGACCTCGAAAAACTCTACGCAACCTACCTATGTCGACCCTGAAGTGCGCTCGATCAAGCCGGAAATTCTGCTGCTGATCGGGATTTGTACGCACCTGGGTTGCTCACCGACTTTCCGTCCCGAAGTGGCACCTGCTGATCTGGGCAAAGACTGGGTAGGCGGTTATTTCTGCCCTTGCCACGGTTCCCACTACGATTTGGCTGGCCGCGTCTACAAGTCGCAACCTGCGCCTTTGAACCTGCCAGTTCCCCCGCATTCCTATGAGACCGATGACCTGATTGTCATTGGCGTCGATACGGAGAAAGCGTGATGAGCAAGTTCATGGATTGGGTTGATGCGCGCTTTCCTGCAACCAAGATGTGGGAAGACCATCTCAGCAAGTATTACGCTCCGAAAAACTTCAACTTCTTCTATTTCTTCGGCTCCCTGGCGTTGCTGGTGCTGGTCAACCAGATCGTCACCGGTGTCTGGCTGACCATGAGCTACACGCCGTCGGCAGAAGAAGCGTTTGCTTCCGTCGAATACATCATGCGCGACGTCGAGTACGGCTCGATCCTGCGTTTGCTGCACTCGACCGGCGCTTCGGCGTTCTTCATCGTGGTGTATCTGCACATGTTCCGCGGCTTGCTCTACGGCTCGTACCAGAAGCCGCGCGAGCTGGTCTGGGTGTTCGGCATGCTGATCTACCTGGCGCTGATGGCCGAAGCGTTCATGGGTTATCTGCTGCCGTGGGGCCAGATGTCGTACTGGGGGGCGCAGGTGATCATCTCGCTGTTCGGCGCGATTCCGCTGATCGGTGATGACCTGACCCAGTGGATTCGTGGTGACTACCTGATCTCCGGAATTACCCTGAACCGCTTCTTTGCGTTGCACGTCGTGGCGCTGCCGATCGTGATTCTCGGTCTGGTGGTGCTGCACATTCTGGCGCTGCACGAAGTGGGTTCGAACAACCCTGACGGCGTCGATATCAAGAAGCACAAAGACGAAAACGGCATCCCGCTGGACGGCATTGCGTTTCACCCGTACTACACCGTGAAAGACATTGTCGGCGTCGTGGTGTTCCTGTTTATCTTCTGCTTCATTGTGTTCTTCTTCCCGGAAATGGGTGGTTACTTCCTCGAAAAGCCCAACTTCGAGCCGGCCAACCCGTTCAAGACGCCTGAGCATATCGCACCGGTCTGGTATTTCACGCCGTTCTACGCGATCTTGCGTGCGATACCGGACAAGCTCATGGGCGTTATCGCCATGGGTGCGTCCATTGCGTTGCTTTTTGTCCTGCCCTGGCTTGACCGAAGTCCTGTCAGGTCAATGCGCTATAAGGGCTGGATGAGCAAAATCTGGCTGGTTGTATTCTGTATTTCTTTCGTGCTGCTTGGCTGGACCGGTGTGAAAGCTCCGACGCCATCTCTGACGTTGCTGTCGCAGGTCTGCACCTTCCTGTACTTCGCCTACTTCATTCTGATGCCGTTCTACACCCGGCTCGAGAAGACCAAACCGGTTCCGGAAAGGGTGACTGGCTGATGAAAAAGTTATTTTTCGCTCTGATTTTTGTTGCGCTGCCTTCCCTGACTTTTGCAGCCGGAGGCCATGGTCCGGAACTCGAAAGTGTCGACATCGATGTGTCCGACAAGGCGGCTTTGCAGGATGGCGCACGGACCTTTGCCAACTATTGCATGGGTTGCCACAGTGCCAAATTCCAGCGTTACGAGCGGGTCGCTGATGATCTCGGCATTCCGCACGAATTGATGCTGGAAAAACTGGTGTTCACTGGCGCCAAGATTGGCGACCACATGAACATCGGCATGCAGCCGGCCGACGCCAAGACCTGGTTCGGCGCAGCGCCACCGGACCTGACCCTGGTGGCTCGCGTACGCGGCACTGACTGGCTGTACGGTTACCTGAAGTCGTTCTACGAAGACCCGGCGCGCCCGTGGGGCGTGAACAACAAGGTCTTCCCGAACGTCGGCATGCCTAACGTGCTGGTCGGCCTGCAAGGTCGCCAGGTCGTAGGTTGCAAGCAAGTGCAGATCGTCGAGGACGGCAAGAAGCAATATGATCCGCTGACCGGCACGCCTTTGACCCATGAAGCCTGCGATCAACTGACCATCGTGCCTAAATCCGGTGCTCTGAACGAAGAGCAGTTCGATGAGAAGGTCAAGAATCTGGTAACCTTCCTGGCTTACTCGGCTAACCCGGTTAAGCTGCAACATCAGCGCATCGGTACTTATGTCTTGCTGTACCTGGCGTTCTTCTTTGTGTTCGCCTATCTGCTCAAGCGTGAATACTGGAAAGACGTGCACTGATACGCTTCAAGCATTGCTGTTAATCGCGCGCGCCCAAGGGCGCCTCCGATAAAGCAGGGTCTGCTCGGTCAGACCCTGCGGGAGGTGCCCTCTGGGCGCGCGCGTTTTTCCGGTTCCGAAAAATTCAACAAGCGAGGAGGATCGCCATGGGCGTGACCAATCGGTTGGCCTGTTACTCCGACCCCGCCGACCACTATTCCCACCGAGTGCGCATCGTGCTTGCAGAGAAGGGTGTCAGCGCCGAAATCATTTACGTGGAAGCTGGTCGCCAGCCGCCTAAACTGATTGAGGTGAACCCTTACGGCAGCCTGCCTACCCTGGTCGATCGCGACCTGGCGTTGTGGGAGTCGACCGTGGTCATGGAGTATCTGGACGAGCGTTACCCGCACCCGCCGTTGATGCCGGTTTATCCGGTGGCGCGTGCCAACAGCCGTCTGCTGATTCATCGCATTCAGCGTGACTGGTGCGGTCTGGTGGATTTGATTCTTGATCCCAAGGCCAAGGAAGCCGCGCGGGTGGTGGCGCGCAAGGAATTGCGCGAGAGCCTGACGGGCGTGTCGCCGCTGTTTGCCGACAAGCCGTTCTTCCTCAGTGAGGAACAAAGTCTGGTCGATTGCTGCCTATTACCCATACTCTGGCGTTTGCCGATTCTGGGTATTGAACTGCCGCGGCCGGCCAAGCCGCTGCTTGATTATATGGAGCGCCAGTTTGCGCGTGAGGCTTTCCAGGCGAGTCTGTCTGGTGTCGAACGCGACATGCGCTAAGGCTTAAGGAGCCGCTATGAACTCCAGTCGACCTTATCTGGTCCGCGCGCTCTACGAGTGGATTGTGGATAACGATTGCACCCCGCACATGCTGGTCAATGCCGAATACCCGGCGGTGCAGGTGCCGCAAGGCTTCGCCAGCGACGGGCAGATCGTGCTGAATATCTCGCCAAGCGCCGTGCGTCATCTGCACATGGACAACGACGTGGTGACGTTCGAGGGCCGCTTCGGTGGTGTGCCGCACAGCCTGTACGTGCCGATCAGCGCGATTCTGGGCATCTACGCCCGGGAGAACGGTCAGGGCATGGTGTTCGATCTCGAGTCGCCGCTGGATGACGAAGACGATATCGAGCAGGATGACGACCAGCCGCCACCGGATAGCGAGCCACCGCGCCCTAGCGGCCGGCCAAGCCTGAAAGTGGTGAAGTAATAAAAAAGGCGATCCGGATGGATCGCCTTTTTTGTGTCTGTCGTTCAGCGGTCAGTCGATGTACTCGAACAGCTTCACGATCTTCTGCACCCCGGACACACCTTGCACCAGATTGGTCGCCTGAGTGGCTTCCTGTTTGGTCAGCAGGCCCAGCAGGTAGACGATGCCGTTTTCGGTAATGACCTTGATGCGCGAGCCGGGAATGCTGGCGTCGGTGAGCATCTGCGTCTTGATCTTGGTGGTCAGCCACGCGTCATTCTGGCGGGCCAGCAGGGACGAAGGCTGCAGCACTTGCAGTTCGTTGTGGACTTTCTTCACTCGTTGCACGTTGGCGGCGGCCTGTTCGGCCTTGGCCTTGAGGTCTTCGCGCGGGGTCTGGCCGGCGAGCAGTACCACACCGTTGAAGCTGGTGACGACAATGTGCGAATCGTTGTCCAGGGCCGGGTCAGCCTTGGCGATGTTCACGCCGACCTTGGTTTCGATCAACGAGTCGTCGATCTTGCTGCCGAAGGTGCGCGTGCCACGGTCGTCTTCGATCGGCGCTTCACGGCTGGCATTCACCACCGAGGTGCAGCCGCTGATGCCGAGGCACAGAGTCAAGGCCAGAAGGCCAAGGCGATTAGGGGTCATTCTTCACTCCCGAACAGTTGGCTGTCGATCAGATCGCAGAGGCAATGGATCGCCAGCAAGTGGACTTCTTGAATACGTGCAGTGACGTTGGCCGGTACGCGAATCTCGACGTCCTCGGGCAACAGCAGCGACGCCATGCCGCCGCCATCGCGTCCGGTCAAAGCTACGACAATCATTTCGCGATCATGTGCGGCCTGGATCGCTTGAATAATGTTCGCCGAGTTACCGCTGGTCGAAATCGCCAGCAGTACGTCGCCGGGCTGGCCCAGTGCGCGGATCTGCTTGGAGAACACTTCGTTGTAGCTGTAGTCGTTGGCGATCGAGGTGATCGTCGAGGTGTCGGTGGTCAGCGCGATCGCCGGCAGGCTCGGGCGCTCGCGCTCGAAGCGGTTGAGCAGCTCCGAGGAAAAGTGCTGCGCGTCACCGGCGGAGCCGCCGTTGCCACACGAGAGCATCTTGCCCTCGTTGAGCAGGGCGTTGACCATGATCTGGCTGGCTTGCTCGATGTGCGGTGCAAGTACGTCCATCGCCTGTTGCTTGGTGTCGATACTGGCCTGGAAAAGCTGGCGAATTCGGGATTGCATGTCCATCTGTGTGACCTTAAGTAGCGCGGCTGTCCGGCACATGAATGTGCAGCCCGCAAAGCAAAGAGCAAAATGTGTCGGTGAAATTGTCCGGGTCGCAACGCCGGCGATCAACTGTCGAAAGCATTCTGCAACCAGTTCAGTTGATCGGGGTGGCTGTCGATCGCCACCACGTCGAAGCGGCAGGGGGAATTGGCCCAGCGCGATTCACGCTGAAGAAAATACTGCGCGGCGAAAATCAGTTTCTGCTGCTTGCGCGCATCGATGCTGGCAAGCGCGCCGCCCCATTGAGTGTTCTTTCTATAGCGAACTTCGACGAATACTACTGTATCGCCATCAAGCATGACCAGATCAAGCTCGCCGCGTTTGCATAACCAGTTCTGCGCCAGCAGGCGCAGACCCCGGTTTTGCAGATGCTCGAGCGCCTGGCGCTCGGCATCCTTGCCGCTTTGCGAGCGTGACCTGTCGGGCATCAGCGCGGAGTGTCCGGCAGACGCTGCACCTGACCGCTGACGAACTGTGCCCAAGGTAGCTGACGGACGACGCGTTGGGTCTGGGTCATGCCGAGGCTGCCCGACTCACCATCGATGCGGCTGTCCGGCAGGGCCTTGAGCTGGCCCAGACGCGGAGCCAGGCGATAGGCGTCAACGCCCATTGCATACAGACGGCCGAGGCTGCCGGCGGCTTGCGGCCACTGGGCAACCACTTGCTGACGCAGTGGATCGCTGGTGTCCAGCAGCCATGGAGTTTCGCAGAAGCGAATGCCGTTCATGTCGTTGTACTGGTTGACGTCACCGCTGGCGCTGTAGACGTGCGAAGTCGCGTAGACCGGAACGTCACCGGCGTACTGGAAGTTCAGGGTCGGCTTGATCTGCTGCGCTTGCTGTGGCGTGGCGGCAAGGAAGATGAACTCGATGTCCTGGCGACGCGAAGGCTGCGCGGCGACGTTGGTGCCGGCAGCGTTCTGCAGGCTCTTGGCGCGGGCTTCACTCTGACGCAGCTGGAACATGTCGGCGATCTGCTGGGCCAGTTGCACCGGCTGATCAACACGCTCTGTAGCGACGATGCTGCCGCCGTTGGCCTGCCAGTCCTGGCTGAATGCACGCAATACGCGGTCGCCCCATTCGCCCTTCGGCACCATGATCGCGGCGCGATGCAGGCCATCGGCACGGGCACGACGCGAGACTTCGCGGGCTTCGTCTTCAGCGGCCAGACCGAACTGGAACAGCTGCGCCGGGCCCTGATCGCCTTCGCTGTAGTTCAGCGCGAGGGTGGTGATTGGCAGTTGCGGGCGGGTGCTCAGTTGTTTGACCAGCGGTTTTTCCAGCGGGCCGACCACCAGTTGCACGCCGTCAGCCTGTGCCTTGCGGTAGAACTCGTCCATCGAGGTCAGCTTGGAGCTGTCGTAGAACTCGATGGCTGGCGGTTTCTGCCCGGCCTGTTGGGCCTGGTAGTGCGCCGCCATGAAGCCTTCGCGCAAGGCTTTGCCGACTGCGGCCAGTTGGCCATCCTGTGGCAGCAGCAGGGCGATCTTGCTCAGTGGCTGGCTGGCCAGTTCCTTGAGTTTGGTCAGCGGCAGCGGCAGGTTGATCGCGGCCGGGTGCTTGGGGTTCTGCGTGCGCCAGTTGTCGATCGCCGCTTGCTGCTGCTCCAGCGTGCCGGCGGTTTTTACCGCCAGGGCCAGAGCCATCCAGCCGCCGAGGTCGTCGGTGCTGTTGGCTTGCAGTTGGTCGGCCGGCAGCGAGCCGATCAGGGTCCAGATCGCTTCGTGGTTCTTGCTTGCGGCTTCGCCTTCGAGCATCGGTGCGATGAACACGCGTTCACGGGCGGCGGCCAGAGTCTGGCCATCCGCTTCCAGAGCGCGGGCATGCACGGTGCCGGTGCGCACTTGCTGTTCTTCCGGCATCTCGCCGAGTTTCTGCAGGCTTGGATGGCTCAGGGCCGTCAGCGCGGCTTTCGGCTGATTGCGGGTCATCGCCAGTTCGGCGGAAAGCGTGTTGGCGAAAATCTGCTGGCCGGGCTTGAGTTGCTCGACCGGCACTTGTTGCAGGATTTGCGCGGACTGGCCGGCATTGCCCTGACGATAGGCCAGGTCAGCGGCGCTCAAACGCAACAGTGCGGCTTTTTCCGGGGTTTTAGCCTGGGTCGCCTGTTCGAGCAGTTGCTCGATGCTGGCATCCGGAGTCCGTGGAAGTTCGCCAAGGCTGGAGGAAGGGGAGCTGGCGCAAGCCGCCAACAAGGCAGCGAGGCAGAGGGCAGTGAACAGCCGCAGGCAAGCGATCATGTAAGTGTTCCTGATACTCGATCAAATTAGCGTGGAATTGTACCCAAGCACTGGCCGGGGCGCGATGTTACTGGCGTGAAACGGGTAATTTAGCTGGAGTAAATGTTGCGGCGGCCCACAACTGTGCGAAAAACCGCGCTCGGCGCGAGCACGTCGCAAGCCTCGTGACGCGCTACAATGGCCGCTTTTACCGATCACGAGGTGTGCGCTTTGACTGCTCCAGGTTCCCTGAATTCCGCTGCTGGCTCGCTTTATGTGGTGGCGACGCCCATCGGCAACCTGGACGACATCAGCGCCCGGGCCCTGAAAATCCTCCGCGAAGTGGCATTGATCGCCGCCGAAGACACGCGGCATTCGGCGCGGCTGATGCAGCACTTCGGCATCGGCACGCCACTGGCGGCTTGCCACGAACACAACGAACGGGATGAAGGTAGTCGCTTTATTACCCGTCTGCTGGCCGGTGACAATGTCGCGCTGATCTCCGATGCCGGCACTCCGCTGATTTCCGATCCGGGTTATCACCTGGTGCGGCAGGCGCGGGCGGCCGGCATCAACGTGGTGCCGGTGCCGGGCGCCTGCGCGTTGATCGCGGCGTTGTCGGCGGCCGGGCTGCCGTCCGACCGGTTTATCTTCGAAGGCTTTCTGCCGGCCAAGTCGGTGGGGCGCAAGGCGCGTCTCGAAGCCGTCAAGGAAGAGCCGCGCACCTTGATCTTCTATGAAGCCCCGCACCGCATTCTTGAATGTCTGCAGGACATGGAAGAAGTGTTCGGCGGCGAGCGTCAGGCTTTGCTGGCCCGGGAAATCACCAAGACCTTCGAAACGCTCAAGGGTTTGCCGCTGGCCGAGCTGCGCGCGTTCGTCGAGTCCGACAGCAATCAGCAGCGTGGCGAGTGCGTGGTGTTGGTGGCGGGCTGGACCGCGCCGGAGTCCGAAGATGCGGTCAGCAGCGAGGCGATGCGTATCCTCGATCTGCTGCTCGAAGAAATGCCGCTCAAGCGCGCCGCTGCGCTTGCTGCACAGATCACCGGTGAACGCAAAAACGTGCTTTATCAGGTTGCGCTGGAAAAACAGAAAGGCGTGTAAGCCGTCGCCCATAGCGGTCTTGCGGGTTTTAGCGCTTGTTCTTCGGCCGCTCTGCCGTTAACCTTCGCGGCGGAGAGTCGATCGGACAGTCGCTGCCCTCTATGAAAATTAGGGGGGGGAGGAAAGTCCGGGCTCCATAGGGCGAAGTGCCAGGTAATGCCTGGGAGGCGTGAGCCTACGGAAAGTGCCACAGAAAATAACCGCCTAAGCGCGCAAGCGCCGGTAAGGGTGAAAAGGTGCGGTAAGAGCGCACCGCACGTCTGGCAACAGTTCGTGGCTAGGTAAACCCCACTTGGAGCAAGACCAAATAGGGTCCCAAGGCGTGGCCCGCGCTGGGACCGGGTAGGTTGCTAAAGATGTCCAGTGATGGCCATCGTAGACGAATGACTGTTCAAGACAGAACCCGGCTTACAGATCGACTCTCCACCTTTTCTTTCCCTGCTTGAATCAATGGCAACAGGGCTGTGTAATATCAGCAGGCCTGGGCTGAAAGTCCGGCAGCGGCAAACGCAGTAATAGCCATTTCCCACCGTGCTTCAATCAACAGCAGAAGCGCATTTGTAATACCGAAAAAATCTTACTCTTAACAAACTACTTTAACTTTCGAGCGCAGCTTTCAGTGCTGCATCAGGTTATGGGTTAAAAGTCGCCGTCAGATTCTCGTTGTGCCTCCTTTTAAGCTGCTAAATCTCCGTTCTGTAAGGGTTTTCCTTTAATCCGCGCCTTGACGGTGTGGTGGGCGCATTCCTATAGTGTGCGCAAGTGGCGGAAAGTGGCATGAAGTGGGTTTTTTGAGCTCAAAACGATAAAAATTGGAGAAACGCAGACGTGTTTCGCGGAGCTAACGCTATCAGTCTCGATGCAAAGGGCCGTCTCGCCATGCCGAGCCGGTACCGTGACGAGCTCGATTCGCGCAGTTCCGGCCAATTGATCGTGACCATTGATGCCGTAGATCCATGTTTGTGTGTCTACCCGCTCGACGAGTGGGAAATCATTGAAACCAAGTTGCGCGCACTGCCTTCGCTTCGCGAAGAGAACCGTCGCCTGCAACGTTTGCTGATTGGTAATGCCGTCGACCTCGAACTCGACGGCAGTGGTCGTTTTCTGGTTCCACCGCGTCTGCGCGAGTACGCCAAGCTGGATAAGCGCGCAATGCTGGTGGGCCAACTGAACAAGTTCCAATTGTGGGACGAGGATGCATGGAACGCGGTGTCTGCCGCTGACCTTGCTGCTATTCAACAACCGGGCGCGATGCCTGATGAACTGCGTGATTTGATCCTGTGACTATTGATAGCGGCTTTAACCACATCACCGTACTGCTTGACGAAGCCGTCGAGGCTCTCGCCGTACGTCCTGATGGCTGCTATCTGGACGGCACGTTCGGGCGCGGCGGGCACAGCCGGTTGATCCTGAGCCAGCTCGGCACGGACGGTCGGCTCATCGGATTCGACAAGGACCCTCAAGCGATTGCCACCGGGCAAACGCTAGCGGCCGAAGACGGCCGCTTTGTCGTTGTGCAGCGCAGCTTTGCCGAGCTCGGTTCGGTGGTTGCCGAGCAGGGCCTGACCGGCAAGGTCAGCGGCATTCTGCTCGACCTCGGCGTATCGTCGCCGCAGCTGGACGATGCCGAGCGTGGTTTCAGTTTCCTCAACGACGGCCCGCTGGACATGCGCATGGACCCGTCCCGTGGCATCAGCGCAGCGGAATTCGTCAACACCGCGCCGGCTGAAGAAATCGCCCGGGTGTTCAAGGAATACGGCGAAGAGCGTTTCTCCGGGCGCATGGCTCGCGCCGTGGTCGAACGTCGCGATATCAAGCCGTTCGAGCGCACCGCCGATCTCGCCGAAGTGCTGAAAGTCGCCAACCCGGCGTGGGAAAAGGGCAAGAACCCGGCCACCCGTGCGTTCCAGGGTTTGCGCATTCACGTCAACAACGAATTGGGTGATCTGGAAGCCGGCCTCGAAGCCGCTCTGGACGCGCTGGAAGTCGGCGGTCGTCTGGTGGTGATCAGCTTCCATTCGCTGGAAGACCGCATCGTCAAACTGTTCATGCGCAAACTGGTCAAGGGCGAGGCTGACAATCTGCCGCGCAACCTGCCGGTGCGCCACGTTGCCTTCGAACCGAAAATCAAAATCCACGGCAAAGCGCAGACGGCCTCCGACGCCGAACTCAAAGCCAACCCACGTTCCCGTAGTGCGGTCATGCGAGTCGCGGAGAAGTTGCGGTGAGCAAGCTTTTCGCCAAGCCATTGCCTGGCGGCAGCTTTCTGATGCTGCTGCTGTTTATAGGCGTGCTTTTTTCGGCCATCGCCGTGTCGTACAGCGCGCACTGGAACCGTCAGTTGCTCAACACCCTTTATAACGAACTCAGCGTGCGCGACAAGGCGCAGGCCGAGTGGGGCCGGCTGATTCTTGAGCAGAGCACCTGGACCGCGCACAGCCGCATAGAAGTGCTGGCCACCGAACAACTGAAGATGCACATTCCCGGCGCGGCTGACGTGAAGATGGTGGCGCCATGATGAAACTCGAAGGCGCACTGTTCCCGTGGCGCTTCCGCCTGATGGTGGCGCTGCTCGGCCTGATGGTTGCGGCGATCTGCTGGCGCATCATCGATCTGCAAGTGGTCGACCGTGACTTCCTCAAAGGGCAGGGCGACGCGCGCAGTCTGCGGCACATCCCGATTCCGGCGCACCGTGGTCTGATCACCGACCGTAACGGCGAGCCTCTGGCCGTGAGTACCCCGGTGACGACGCTGTGGGCCAACGCCAAGGAAATGCAATCGGCGAAAGAGAAGTGGCCGGCACTCGCCGCCGCGCTGGGTCAAGATCCGAAAGCCTTGGCCGAACGCCTCGAAGCCCAGGCCAATAAAGAATTCATCTACCTGGTGCGCGGGTTGACTCCTGAGCAGGGTCAGGCTGTGCTCGACCTGAAGGTGCCGGGCGTTTACGGCATCGAAGAATTCCGCCGCTTCTATCCGGCCGGCGAAGTCACCGCGCACATGGTCGGCTTTACCGACATCGACGATCACGGCCGCGAAGGTGTCGAGCTGGCCTATGACGAATGGCTGGCCGGCGTGCCGGGCAAACGACAAGTGATCAAGGATCGCCGCGGACGGCTGATCAAGGATGTCCAGGTCACCAAAAACGCCAAGGCCGGCAAGCCCTTGGCGTTGTCGATTGACCTGCGTCTGCAATACCTGGCCAACCGCGAGCTGCGCAACGCGATCATCGAGAACGGCGCCAAGGCCGGCAGTCTGGTGATCATGGACGTGAAGACCGGCGAGATTCTCGCCATGGTCAACCAGCCGACCTACAACCCGAACAACCGTCGTAACCTGCAACCGGCGATGATGCGCAACCGCGCGATGATCGACGTGTTCGAACCGGGTTCGACCATGAAAGCCATCTCGATGAGCGCGGCGATCGAAACCGGCCGCTGGAAACCGAGTGACACCGTCGAGGTGTATCCGGGCTCGTTGCAGATCGGCAAATACACCATCAAAGACGTGTCCAAGAGCGAAGGCCCGGTACTCGACCTGACCGGGATTCTGATCAATTCCAGTAACGTCGGCATGAGCAAGGTCGCCTTCGATATCGGCGGCGAGACGATTTTCCGCCTCGCGCAGAAAGTCGGTCTCGGCCAGGACACCGGCCTGGGCTTCCCTGGCGAACGTGTCGGCAATCTGCCGAACTACCGCGAATGGCGCAAGGCTGAAACTGCAACCTTGTCTTACGGCTACGGTATTTCCGTGACCGCGATCCAGCTGGTTCACGCGTTCTCGGCGTTGGCCAACAACGGTCGCCTCGCGCCGCTGACCCTGATCAAAACCGACAAGATGCCGCAGACCACGCAAGTGCTGCCCGAAGCCGTGGCGAAAACCATGCAGGGCATGTTGCAGCAGGTGATCGAAGCGCCGCGCGGCGTGTTCCGTGCACAAGTGCCGGCTTATCACGTCGGTGGCAAGTCGGGTACGGCGCGTAAAACTTCGGTCGGCACCAAGGGCTACGCCGAAAACTCGTACCGCTCGCTGTTCGCCGGTTTCGGTCCGATGAGCGATCCGCGTTACGCCATCGTTGTAGTGATCGACGAGCCGACCAAGGCCGGTTACTTCGGTGGTCTGGTCTCGGCACCGGTGTTCAGCCGCGTGATGTCCGGCACCCTGCGCCTGATGAACGTGACCCCGGACAATCTACCGACCACGCAACAGGCCAACGCCACCCCGGTCATTCCGCTGAAAGCCAATGGAGGGCGCGGCTGATGTCATTGAGTCTGAACAAGATATTCCCCCACGCCGGCCACGATCTGTTGATCCGTGAATTGGCGCTGGACAGCCGCAACGTGCGCGCCGGCGATCTGTTTCTCGCCGTACCCGGCGGCAAATTCGACGGCCGTGCGCACATCGCCGATGCCCTGCAACGCGGCGCGGCTGCGGTGGCGTATGAAGTGGAAGGCGCCACCGTGCTGCCGATCACCGATGTGCCGCTGATCCCGGTCAAAGGTCTGGCGGCGCAGCTGTCGGACATCGCCGGGCGCTTTTATGGCGAGCCGAGCCATCACCTGAATCTGATTGGCGTGACCGGCACCAACGGCAAGACCAGTGTGACCCAATTGGTTGCGCAGGCGCTGGATCTCCTCGGCCAGCATTGCGGCATCGTCGGCACCCTGGGTTCCGGCTTCTATGGCGCACTGGAAAGCGGTCTGCATACCACGCCGAATCCGATCGCCGTGCAGGCAACCCTGGGCGACCTGAAAAAGGCCGGCGCCAAAGCCGTGGCCATGGAAGTGTCGTCCCACGGTCTGGATCAGGGCCGCGTGACCGCCTTGGCGTTTGACGTGGCGGTGATGACTAATCTGTCCCGCGATCATCTGGATTATCACGGCACCATGCAGGCATACGCCGAGGCCAAGGCCAAGCTGTTTGCCTGGAATGATCTGAAATGCCGCGTGGTCAACCTTGACGACGACTTCGGTCGGCAACTGGCCGCTGACAAGCGCGAATCGCGCCTGATCACTTACAGCCTGCTCGACAGCAGCGCTTACCTGTTTTGCCGCGAAGCGCAGTTCGACGATCATGGCGTGCGCGCCACGCTCGTTACGCCCCAAGGCGAATATCACCTGCGCAGCACTCTGCTCGGGCGTTTCAACCTGAGCAATGTACTGGCGGCGGTCGGCGCCTTGCTCGGTCTGGATTACGCCCTCGACGAAATTCTCAAAGTGCTGCCGAAACTTGAAGGCCCGGCCGGGCGCATGCAGCGTCTGGGCGGCGGCACGCAACCGCTGGTGGTGGTCGATTACGCCCACACCCCGGATGCGTTGGAAAAAGTTCTGAGCGCACTGCGCCCGCACGTCAAAGGTCAGTTGCTGTGCCTGTTCGGCTGCGGCGGTGATCGCGATCGCGGCAAGCGTCCGTTGATGGCCGAGGTGGTCGAGCGCTTGGCTGATCAGGTGCTGGTCACCGATGACAACCCGCGCACCGAAGACCCGGCCGTGATCTTCGATGACATCCGCGCCGGCTTCACTGCTGTGGATAAAGTCACCTTCGTCGCCGGCCGTGGTCAGGCGATTGCGCAATTGATTGCCGGTGCGACGGCTGACGACGTGATTGTTCTCGCGGGCAAAGGTCATGAGGACTATCAGGAAATCAACGGCGTGCGCCATGCCTTTTCCGATCTGGTCGAGGCCGATCATGCCCTGACCGCGTGGGAGGTGGCCCATGCTTAAGGCCCTGACATTCAGCGAACTGACCAACGCCCTCGACGCCCGCCTGATCGGCAGCGATGCCAGCTTCAATGGCGTCAGCATCGACAGCCGCGCAATCCAGCCGGGCCAACTGTTTGTCGCGCTGACCGGACCGCGTTTCGACGGTCATGATTATCTGAACGATGTCGCTGGCAAAGGCGCCGTCGCTGCACTGGTCGAGCGCGAAGTCGCCGACAGTGCGTTGCCACAATTGCTGGTCAAGGACAGCCGTCAGGCGCTCGGCCAGTTGGGCGCGTTGAACCGTGCCGCGTTCACCCAGCCGGTAGCCGCCGTGACCGGTTCCAGTGGCAAGACCACGGTCAAGGAAATGCTCGCGAGCATCCTGCGCACCCGCGGCCCGGTGCTGGCCACCCGTGGCAATCTGAACAATGACCTCGGCGCGCCACTGACCTTGCTCGAACTGGCGCCTGAACATACGTCGGCCGTGATCGAACTGGGCGCTTCGCGTCTCGGCGAAATCGCCTACACCGTGGGCCTGACCAAGCCGCACGTTGCGATCCTCAATAACGCCGGCACCGCCCACGTTGGCGAGTTCGGCGGCCCGGAAAAAATCGTCGAAGCCAAAGGTGAAATCATCGACGGGCTCGCGGCCGATGGCATCGCCGTGCTCAACCTTGATGACAAGGCCTTTGGCATCTGGAAGACCCGTGCAGGCGCTCGCAAAGTATTGACCTTTGCCCTGAGCAACGTTCAGGCGGATTTCTACGCCAGTGATTTGAACACCGATGCGCGCGGTTGCCCGGCCTTCAATCTGCACACACCGCAAGGCAGCGAGCGTGTGCAGTTGAACCTGCTCGGCACCCATAACGTCGCCAATGCCATGGCCGCCGCCGCTGCCGCTCACGCTCTTGGCGTGTCGTTGTTCGGCATCGCGACCGGGCTTGGCGCCGTGCAACCGGTCAAGGGCCGCACCGTCGCGCAACTGGCGAAAAACGGCATGCGCGTGATCGACGACACGTACAACGCGAACCCCACCTCGATGTGCGCCGCCGTTGATATACTCGCCGGCTTTTCCGGCCGCACCGTCCTGGTGCTCGGAGATATCGGCGAGTTGGGCGAGTGGGCGGAGCAGGGGCACCGCGACGTGGGCGAGTACGCCCGAGGCAAGGTTTCCGCGCTTTACGCTGTCGGGCCGAACATGGTCCACGCCGTGAACGCTTTCGGTGAACAGGCGCATCATTTCGGCACGCAAGCCGAACTGATCCAGGCCCTCGACGCCGAGCAGGACACAAACACCACCATATTGATCAAGGGTTCGCGCAGTGCAGCGATGGAAAACATCGTTGCGGCTCTGTGCGGGTCCAGTCTGGAGAAACATTAATGCTGCTGCTGCTAGCGGAGTATCTGCAACAGTTCTACAAAGGCTTCGCGGTCTTTCAGTACCTGACCCTGCGCGGGATTCTCGGTGTGCTGACCGCGCTGGTCTTGTCGCTGTGCTATGGCCCGTGGATGATCCGCACCCTGCAGAACCGTCAGATCGGCCAGTCCGTGCGCAACGACGGCCCGCAATCGCACCTGTCCAAATCCGGTACGCCGACCATGGGCGGCGCGCTGATCCTGTCGTCGATCGGCGTCAGCACCTTGCTCTGGGCTGACCTCAGCAACCGTTACGTCTGGGTGGTGTTGCTGGTCACGCTGCTGTTCGGCGCCATCGGCTGGGTCGACGATTACCGCAAAGTCATCGAGAAGAACTCGCGTGGCCTGCCGAGCCGCTGGAAATATTTCTGGCAATCGGTGTTCGGCCTCGGTGCAGCGATCTTCCTTTATATGACCGCGTCCACCCCGGTGGAAACCACGCTGATCCTGCCGATGCTCAAGGACTACAGCATTCCGCTGGGTGCCGGTTTCATCGTGCTGACCTACTTCGTGATCGTCGGCTCGAGCAACGCGGTCAACCTGACTGACGGCCTCGACGGTCTGGCGATCATGCCGACGGTAATGGTTGGCGGCGGTCTGGGGATTTTCTGCTACCTGTCGGGTAACGTGAAATTCGCTGAATACCTGCTGATCCCTTATGTACCGGGCGCGGGCGAGCTGATCGTATTCTGCGGCGCACTGATTGGCGCCGGCCTCGGCTTCCTGTGGTTCAACACCTATCCGGCGCAGGTGTTCATGGGCGACGTTGGCGCGCTGGCACTCGGCGCGGCACTGGGCACCATCGCGGTGATCGTCCGTCAGGAAATCGTCCTGTTCATCATGGGCGGCGTGTTCGTGATGGAAACCCTGTCAGTGGTCATTCAGGTTGCGTCCTTTAAGCTCACCGGTCGCCGTGTGTTCCGCATGGCACCGATCCATCACCACTTTGAACTCAAGGGCTGGCCCGAGCCGCGCGTGATCGTCCGTTTCTGGATCATCACCGTGATTCTCGTGCTGATCGGCCTTGCCACCCTGAAGCTGAGGTAGAACGAGTGTCTCTGATCGCTTCTGACCACTTCCGCATCGTTGTCGGCCTCGGCAAGAGCGGCATGTCCTTGGTTCGCTTCCTGGCGAACCGGGGCGTGGCGTTTGCCGTGGCCGACACGCGGGACAATCCACCGGAACTGGCCACGCTCAAGCGTGACTATCCGCACGTGGAAGTGCGTTGTGGCGAGCTGGACGTCGAATTCCTCTGCCGTGCCGACGAGCTCTACGTGAGCCCCGGCCTGGCGCTGGCGACTCCGGCCCTGCAAGCCGCTGCGGCGCGTGGCGTAAAAATGGCCGGCGACATCGAACTGTTCGCGCGTAACGCGCGAGCGCCGATCGTTGCGATCACCGGTTCCAACGCGAAAAGCACCGTCACCACGCTGGTCGGCGAGATGGCCGCTACGGCCGGCAAACGCGTCGCCGTCGGTGGCAACCTCGGCACCCCGGCGCTGGATCTGCTCAGCGACGACGTCGAGCTGTACGTGATGGAACTGTCGAGCTTTCAGCTGGAAACGACTGACCAGCTCAATGCTGAAGTCGCCACCGTGCTGAACATCAGCGAAGACCACATGGATCGCTACAGCGGTCTGCCGGCTTATCACCTGGCCAAGCACCGGATCTTCCGGGGTGCGAAGCAATTTGTGGTCAATCGTCAGGATGCGCTGAGCCGTCCGTTGATCGGCGAGGGCCAGCCGTGCTGGACCTTCGGCCTGAACAAACCGGATTTCAAAGCGTTCGGCGTGCGTGAAGAGGGCGGGGAGAAATACCTGGCGTTCGAATTCCAGAATCTGTTGCCGGTGCGTGAACTGAAAGTGCGCGGCGCGCATAACCAGTCCAACGCCCTCGCGGCGCTGGCGCTCGGCCATGCGGTTGGCTTGCCATTCGACGCCATGCTGTCGGCCCTGCGCAACTTCACCGGCCTCGAACATCGCTGCCAGTGGGTGCGTGATCTCGATGGCGTCGCCTACTACAACGATTCCAAAGCCACCAACGTCGGCGCCGCTCTGGCCGCCATCGAAGGCCTCGGCGCGGACATCGACGGCAAGGTCATTCTGATCGCCGGTGGCGATGGCAAGGGTGCCGAGTTCAATGACCTGCGTGAGCCGGTGGCGGCCAACTGCCGCGCTGTGATCCTGATGGGCCGCGACTCGGACAAGATCGGCGACGCGATCGGCAATGCCGTGCCCTTGATTCGTGCAACCTCGCTGGTCGATGCCGTCGCGCAATGCCGCGCCGCCGCGCAACCGGGCGATGTGGTGCTGTTGTCGCCGGCCTGCGCCAGTTTCGACATGTTCAAGAATTATGAAGACCGTGGTCACCAGTTCGTCCGCGCTGTGGAGGAATTGGCATGAACCTGAGAAACATCATCAAACCGTACCCGTCGCCGTTGATCACCGGGCGTGGCATCGACCTCGATTTCCCGATGCTCGCCGGGTGTCTGGCGCTGCTCGGTCTTGGTTTGATCATGATTGCCTCGGCGTCCACTGAAGTGGCGGCGGCGCAGTCGGGCAGCCCGCTGTATTACATGATTCGCCACCTTATTTATGTGGTGCTGGGGCTGGGCGCGTGCATCGTCACCATGATGATCCCGATCGCCACCTGGCAACGCCTCGGCTGGATGATGCTGATCGGTGCGTTCGGTTTGCTGGTGATGGTGATCATCCCCGGCATCGGCCGCGAAGTGAACGGGTCGATGCGCTGGATCGGTTTCAGCTTCTTCAACGTGCAGCCTTCGGAAATCGCCAAGGTGTTTGTGGTGATCTACCTCGCCGGCTATCTGGTGCGTCGCCAGAAAGAAGTGCGCGAGAGCTGGATGGGTTTCTTCAAGCCGTTCATCGTGCTGCTGCCAATGGCTGGTCTGCTGCTGATGGAGCCGGACTTCGGTGCCACCGTAGTGATGATGGGCGCGGCGGCAGCGATGCTGTTCCTTGGCGGGGTCGGGCTGTTCCGCTTCTCGCTGATGGTGGTGCTGGCGGTCGGGGCCGTGGTCTTGCTGATTCAGATGCAGCCCTACCGGATGGCGCGTCTGACCAACTTCGCTGACCCGTGGGCCGACCAGTTCGGCGCCGGTTATCAACTGTCGCAAGCGTTGATCGCCTTCGGTCGCGGCGAATGGCTGGGTGTCGGCCTGGGCAACAGCGTGCAGAAGCAGTTCTACCTGCCAGAAGCGCACACCGACTTCGTGTTCTCGGTCCTCGCCGAAGAACTCGGCGCGGTCGGTTCGCTGTGCACCGTGGCGCTGTTCGTGTTCGTGTGTATTCGCGGCATGTACATCGGCTTGTGGGCCGAGAAGTCCAAGCAGTTCTTCGCCGCTTATATGGCGTATGGCTTGTCGTTCCTGTGGATCGGTCAGTTCCTGATCAACATCGGCGTGAACGTCGGCCTGCTGCCCACCAAGGGTCTGACCTTGCCGTTCCTCAGTTACGGCGGCAGTTCGCTAGTGATCTGCTGTGCCTGTCTAGGCTTGTTGCTGCGCATCGAGTGGGAGAGTCGAACCCACTTGGGCAGCGAAGAGATGGAATTCCATGAAAGCGACTTCGCCGAGGAGCCGACTCATGGGCGCTAACGTCTTGATCATGGCCGGCGGGACCGGCGGCCACGTGTTCCCGGCGCTGGCCTGTGCCCGCGAGTTTCAGGCGCGCGGCTACACCGTGCACTGGCTCGGCACGCCACGCGGCATCGAAAACGAACTGGTCCCGGCGGCCGGTCTGGAGCTGCATCGGATCAACGCCAGCGGCTTGCGCGGCAAGGGCAAGCTGTCGCTGCTCAAGGCACCGTTGATGTTGCTCAAATCGGTGTGGCAGGCGCGGGCGATCATGCGCCGGCTGAAGCCGGTGTGCGTGGTCGGCTTCGGCGGTTATGTGACCGGCCCTGGCGGCCTCGCTGCGAAACTGGCCGGCGTGCCGGTGATCGTTCACGAGCAGAACGCGGTCGCCGGCACCGCCAATCGGTTGCTGGTGCCGTTCGCCGCCCGAGTGTGTGAAGCGTTCCCCGACACCTTTACTCTGTCGGACAGCCGCCGTACCACCGGCAATCCGGTGCGCAGCGAGCTGTTCCTCGATACCTCGCGTCCTGCTCTGGCCGGGCGCAAAGCGCGTTTGCTGATCCTCGGCGGAAGCCTGGGTGCAGAACCGTTGAACAAATTGCTGCCTGAAGCCCTGGCCCAAGTCGCTGCCGACCTGCGCCCGGAAGTGTTTCATCAGGCCGGCAAGAATCACGATGCCGTGACTGCCGAGCGTTACCACGCCGTGGGTGTGGAAGCGCAGGTGCAGCCGTTCATCAAAGACATGGCTCAAGCCTATGGCTGGGCTGACCTGGTGGTGTGCCGCGCAGGCGCGTTGACCATCAGTGAGCTGGCTGCCGCCGGTCTGCCCTCGATGCTGGTGCCTTTGCCCCACGCGATCGACGATCACCAGACCCGCAACGCCGATTATTTGGCCCGCGAAGGCGCTGCCTTCCTGATGCCGCAAAGAACGACTGGCGCCGCGGACCTTGCCGCGCGCCTGACAGAGGTCTTGATGCAACCGCAACGACTCGAAGCAATGGCCCAAGCGGCCCGCCGTCTGGCCAAACCCGATGCCACCCGTAGCGTGGTCGATACCTGTCTGGAGGTGGCCCATGGTTGAGAATCAGAAAGCCATGCCACAACCGGAAATGCGCCGCATCCGCCGCATCCACTTCGTCGGTATCGGCGGCGTGGGCATGTGCGGTATCGCCGAAGTGCTGCTGAACCTGGGCTATCAAGTCTCCGGTTCCGACCTGAAAGCGTCGCCGGTCACCGAGCGCCTGGAATCCTTCGGCGCGCAGATCTTCATCGGCCACCGTGCCGAGAACGCCGCCGCTGCCGATGTGCTGGTGGTGTCGAGCGCGGTGAACACCTCCAACCCGGAAGTCGCGACTGCGCTTGAGCGTCGAATTCCGGTGGTACCGCGTGCGGAAATGCTCGCCGAGCTGATGCGCTATCGCCACGGCATCGCCGTCGCCGGTACGCACGGCAAAACCACAACCACCAGCCTGATCGCTTCGGTGTTCGCTGCCGGTGGCCTCGACCCGACCTTCGTGATCGGTGGTCGTCTGAACGCGGCGGGCACCAATGCCCAGCTTGGCACCAGCCGTTACCTGATCGCCGAAGCCGATGAGAGCGACGCGAGCTTCCTGCATCTGCAACCGCTGGTGGCCGTGGTCACCAACATCGACGCCGACCACATGGCGACCTACGACGGCGACTTCAACAAACTGAAGAAAACCTTCGTCGAATTCCTGCACAACCTGCCGTTCTATGGGCTGGCGGTGATGTGCCTGGACGATCCGGTGGTGCGCGAAATCCTGCCGCTGGTCAAACGTCCGACCGTGACCTACGGCTTCAGCGAAGACGCCGACGTGCGCGCAATCAATGTGCGTCAGCAGGGCATGCAGACATTCTTCACCGTGCTGCGCCCGGACCGTGAGCCGCTGGAAGTGTCGGTGAACATGCCCGGCAACCACAACGTGCTCAACTCGCTGGCGACCATCTGCATCGCTACTGACGAGGGCGTCAGCGATGAAGCCATCGTTCAGGGCCTCTCGGGTTTTCAGGGCGTGGGTCGGCGCTTCCAGGTCTACGGCGAACTGCCGGTCGACGGCGGCAACGTGATGCTGGTCGATGACTACGGCCATCACCCGACTGAAGTCGCCGCAGTGATCAAAGCCGTGCGCGGTGGCTGGCCGGAGCGCCGTCTGGTGATGGTCTACCAGCCGCATCGTTACAGCCGCACGCGCGATCTGTACGACGACTTCGTCAATGTACTGGCCGATGCCAACGTGCTGCTGCTGATGGAAGTCTATCCGGCCGGCGAAGAACCGATCCCCGGTGCGGACAGCCGCAAACTGTGCAACAGCATCCGTCAGCGCGGTCAGCTCGACCCGATCTACATCGAGCGTGGCGTTGATCTGGCGCCGCTGGTCAAGCCGCTGCTGCGTGCCGGTGACATCCTGCTGTGCCAGGGCGCCGGTGACATTGGCGGGCTCGCGCCGAAGCTGTTGAAAAGTGAATTGTTCGCTGGCGCCGTGGCGGCGTCGGTCGAGGGGAAGTTGAAATGACTGCTGCCTACGCCAAGCTGTTTTCCACGATCGCGCCGAAAGACTTCGGCCGCGTCGCCGTGCTCTTCGGCGGCCTGAGTGCCGAGCGTGAGGTTTCGTTGAAATCCGGTAACGCCGTGCTCGAGGCGCTGCAAAGCGCCGGCGTGGACGCGTTCGGCATCGATGTCGGCGAAGACTTCCTGCAGCGTCTGCTCAGCGAAAAGATCGACCGTGCGTTCATCATTCTTCACGGTCGCGGCGGCGAAGACGGCAGCATGCAGGGCCTGCTGGAGTGCGCGGGCATTCCGTACACCGGCAGCGGCATTCTGGCCTCGGCACTGGCGATGGACAAACTGCGCACCAAGCAGGTCTGGCACAGCCTCGGGATTCCGACGCCGCGTCACGCCGTGCTGTGCAGCGAAGCCGATTGTATTTCGGCGGCGACGGAACTGGGCTTCCCTTTGATCGTCAAACCGGCGCATGAAGGTTCAAGTATCGGGATGGCCAAAGTGAGTTCTGCGTCCGAGTTGATCGACGCATGGAAAGCGGCCAGTACCTACGATTCACAAGTGTTGGTCGAGCAATGGATTCAAGGTCCGGAGTTCACCATCGCCACTCTGCGTGACCAGGTGTTGCCTCCTATCGCTCTGGGTACACCGCACTCGTTCTACGACTACGACGCCAAGTACATCGCCAACGATACCCAGTACCGCATTCCGTGCGGGCTGAATGCCGCCAAGGAACAGGAACTCATGGATCTCACGGCCAAGGCCTGTGAGGCACTGGGTATCGCTGGTTGGGGCCGGGCGGACGTGATGCAGGACGCCGACGGGCAGTTCTGGTTCCTCGAAGTCAATACCGCACCGGGCATGACCGATCACAGTCTGGTGCCGATGGCGGCGCGGGCTGCCGGTCTGGATTTCCAGCAACTGGTACTGGCCATTCTGGCGGCCAGCGTTGAAGACGCTGGCAATAAAGAGGCGCGAGGTTAAGACCATGCAAGGCGCTCATCTGCGACATCAGCCCCCCGCACCCGGCCGCAAGCCGGTGCCGCGTGGCGCCAGCCGAATGGTGGCGAAAGAGCCGATGTCCGCGCGCCTGCCGAAAGCCAATTTCGGTTTTCTGAAAAGCCTGTTCTGGCCGGTACTGCTGGTGGCGCTGGGCTTCGGTACGTACGAAGGCGCGCAGCGGCTGCTGCCGTATGCCGACCGGCCGATCAGCAAGATCGCGGTGCAGGGCGACCTGAGCTACATCAGCCAGCAGGCGGTGCAGCAGCGCATCGCGCCATTCGTGGCGTCGAGCTTCTTCACCATCGATCTGGCCGGGATGCGCACCGAGCTTGAGCAGATGCCATGGATCGCCCACGCCGAAGTGCGTCGCGTGTGGCCGGATCAAGTGGTGATCCGCCTCGAAGAGCAACTGCCGGTCGCGCGTTGGGGCGACGAGTCGTTACTGAACAACCAGGGCCAGGCGTTCACGCCAAAGGAACTGGCGAACTACGAGCACCTGCCGCAGCTGTTCGGTCCACAACGGGCGCAGCAGCAAGTGATGCAGCAGTACCAGGTGCTGAGCCAGATGCTGCGGCCGCTGGGTTTTTCGATTGCACGCCTGGAATTGCGTGAACGCGGCAGCTGGTTCCTGACCACCGGTGCCGGCAGTTCCGGCCCCGGCATCGAGTTGCTGCTGGGACGCGGCAACCTGGTGGAAAAGATGCGCCGCTTCATCGCCATCTATGACAAGACGCTGAAAGAGCAGATTACGAACATTGCGCGCATCGATCTGCGCTACGCCAACGGCCTCGCTGTTGGCTGGCGGGAACCCGTAGCGCCGACGACAGCCCAACCCGCTGTCGCAAAGAATTAAGAAGAGGCAGGACCCATGGCAAACGTGCAAAGCGGCAAAATGATCGTCGGTCTCGATATCGGCACCTCCAAGGTGGTGGCGCTGGTCGGCGAGGTTTCCGACGACGGCTCGCTGGAAATCGTCGGGATCGGTACCCATCCGTCCCGTGGCCTGAAGAAGGGCGTGGTGGTCAACATCGAGTCCACCGTGCAATCGATTCAGCGCGCGATCGAAGAAGCCCAGCTGATGGCCGGCTGCCGCATTCACTCGGCATTTGTCGGCGTGGCCGGCAATCACATCCGCAGCCTGAACTCCCACGGCATCGTTGCGATCCGTGATCGTGAAGTCAGCTCGGCGGACCTTGAGCGTGTGCTCGACGCCGCTCAGGCCGTGGCGATCCCGGCCGACCAGCGCGTGCTGCACACCTTGCCGCAGGATTACGTGATCGATAACCAGGAAGGCGTGCGCGAGCCACTGGGCATGTCCGGCGTACGTCTGGAAGCCAAGGTTCACGTGGTCACCTGCGCCGTCAACGCCGCGCAGAACATTGAAAAATGCGTGCGTCGCTGCGGTCTGGAAATCGACGACATCATTCTCGAGCAACTGGCCTCGGCCTACTCGGTACTGACCGACGACGAGAAAGAGCTGGGCGTGTGCCTGGTCGACATCGGCGGCGGCACCACCGACATCGCGATCTTCACCGAAGGCGCGATCCGGCATACCGCGGTGATCCCGATTGCCGGTGATCAGGTGACCAACGACATCGCCATGGCGTTGCGCACCCCGACCCAGTACGCCGAAGAGATCAAGATCCGTTACGCCTGCGCCCTGGCCAAACTGGCCGGTGCCGGCGAAACCATCAAGGTGCCGAGCGTTGGCGACCGTCCACCGCGCGAACTGTCGCGTCAGGCCCTGGCCGAAGTGGTCGAGCCGCGTTACGACGAACTGTTCACGTTGATCCAGGCCGAGCTGCGTCGCAGCGGCTACGAAGACCTGATCCCGGCCGGCATCGTGCTGACTGGCGGCACCTCGAAGATGGAAGGCGCCACTGAACTGGCCGAGGAAATCTTCCACATGCCGGTACGCCTCGGTGTCCCACATGGCGTCAAGGGCCTGGATGACGTGGTGCGCAACCCGATCTATTCCACTGGCGTTGGCTTGTTGATGTACGGCCTGCAAAAGCAGTCCGACGGGGTTTCGTTCTCCGGCATCGGCAGCCGCGACAGCTACAGCAACGAAGAGCCGCAGGCACCGTTGCTGGACCGCTTGAAGAAGTGGGTTCAGGGAAACTTTTAAAAGCAGCTTGAAGCGACAAGCTTCAAGCGGCAAGCAACTGCAGTAGATACACCGCAACAAACAGCAGTAGGCGAAAAAACTAGAGAATGTAAGGAGAGGGAAAATGTTCGAACTCGTAGACAACATCCCCGCAAGCCCGGTAATCAAGGTTATCGGTGTCGGCGGTGGCGGCGGCAACGCTGTCAATCACATGGTCAAGAGCAACATCGAAGGCGTTGAGTTCATCTGCGCCAACACCGATGCTCAGGCGCTGAAAAACATCGGCGCGCGGACCATTCTGCAACTGGGCACCGGCGTGACCAAAGGTCTGGGCGCGGGCGCCAACCCTGAAGTCGGTCGTCAGGCCGCGCTGGAAGACCGCGAGCGCATTGCCGAAGTGCTGCAGGGCACCAACATGGTGTTCATTACCACGGGCATGGGCGGCGGTACCGGTACCGGTGCAGCGCCGATCATTGCCGAAGTGGCCAAGGAAATGGGCATCCTGACCGTTGCGGTCGTGACTCGTCCGTTCCCGTTCGAAGGCCGCAAGCGTATGCAGATCGCCGACGAAGGCATCCGCATGCTCTCGGAAAGCGTTGACTCGCTGATCACCATTCCGAACGAAAAACTGCTGACCATCCTCGGCAAAGACGCAAGCCTCTTGTCGGCTTTCGCCAAGGCAGACGATGTACTGGCCGGTGCCGTTCGCGGTATCTCCGACATCATCAAGCGTCCGGGCATGATCAACGTCGACTTCGCCGACGTGCGTACCGTGATGAGCGAAATGGGCATGGCGATGATGGGCACTGGCTGCGCCAGCGGTCCGAACCGTGCACGTGAAGCGACTGAAGCGGCGATCCGCAACCCGCTGCTCGAAGACGTCAACCTGCAGGGCGCACGCGGCATCCTGGTGAACATCACCGCAGGTCCCGACCTGTCGCTGGGTGAGTACTCCGACGTCGGTTCGATCATCGAAGCCTTCGCTTCCGAGCACGCCATGGTCAAGGTCGGTACCGTTATCGATCCGGACATGCGCGACGAGCTGCACGTCACCGTAGTCGCTACCGGTCTGGGCGCGAAAATCGAGAAGCCTGTGAAGGTCATCGACAATACCGTTCACACCTCCATGGCATCGGCGCAGGTGCAACAACCGGCTCCGGCCCGCCAGGAAGCGCCAGCGGTGAACTACCGTGATCTGGACCGTCCGACCGTCATGCGCAACCAGGCTCAGGCCGGTGCTGCGGCTGCCGCGAAGATGAATCCGCAAGATGACCTGGACTACCTGGACATCCCGGCATTCCTGCGTCGTCAGGCCGATTGATGGAATGTATCAGGCCTATGAAGGTGATTGGTGTTCAGCAAAGGCATGGTCTGCTATCATCGCCAGCCTTTGTTGATACCAGTTCGCAATTTGCGCTGAAGCGGCCCAAGCCATGATTAAACAACGCACACTGAAAAATATTATCCGTGCCACAGGTGTAGGCCTGCACTCCGGTGAGAAGGTCTACCTGACCCTCAAGCCTGCGCCTGTCGACACTGGCATTGTGTTTTGTCGCGCTGACCTCGACCCTGTGGTGCAGATTCCTGCCCGCGCGGAAAACGTCGGTGAAACCACTATGTCGACGACGCTGATCAATGGCGACGTCAAAGTGGACACGGTAGAGCACTTGCTCTCGGCCATGGCTGGCCTGGGCATCGATAACGCCTACGTCGAGCTCTCCGCGTCCGAAGTCCCGATCATGGATGGCAGCGCTGGACCCTTCGTATTCCTGATTCAATCGGCAGGCCTGGAAGAACAGGACGCCGCCAAGAAATTCATCCGCATCCTGCGTGAAGTGACAGTGGAAGACGGCGATAAGCGCGCCACTTTCGTGCCTTTCGAAGGGTTCAAGGTGAGCTTCGAGATCGATTTCGATCACCCGGTTTTCCGGGACCGCACCCAGAGTGCAAGCGTGGACTTTTCCAGCACTTCGTTCGTAAAAGAAGTCAGCCGCGCGCGTACCTTTGGTTTCATGAGTGACATCGAGTACCTGCGCAAGCACAACCTCGCACTCGGCGGCAGCGTTGAAAACGCAATCGTGGTCGACGCCGATGGCGTGTTGAACGAAGACGGTCTTCGTTATGAAGACGAATTCGTCAAACATAAGATCCTCGATGCAATTGGCGACCTGTACCTGCTGGGCAACAGCCTGATTGGTGAGTTCAAAGGCTTCAAGTCCGGTCATGCACTGAACAACCAGCTGCTGCGCAAGTTGATTGAGCAGACAGACGCTTGGGAAGTGGTGACGTTCGAAGACGCCAGCACCGCACCGATCTCTTACATGCGCCCGGTTGCGGCCGTGTAAGTAAAAAACCTCTCTAGTTTTTTGAAGGCCATCCTCGGATGGCCTTTTTTTATGCCTGTGGTTTTTGGGTTGCTTGCATTGGCGCCTTCGCGAGCAGGCTCGCTCCCACATTTGAAATGCATTCCCTGTGGGAGCGAGCCTGCTCGCGAAGGCGGCGTCGTTATCACCACAGAACCTTCAGGAAGCCACCACCACCCGATTACGCCCCCCTTCCTTGGCCTGATACAACGCCTTGTCCGCCGCAAACAGCAACTGCTCCAGCGTCATTTCGCTGACTGTCGTCCAGGTAGCAATGCCGATACTCACCGTCATCGCCCGTTCAGCCTCGTCCACCCGCGGCAGTTGCTCGACTGCCTGGCGAATATGCTCGGCAATGCGCTGCGCGCCCTGGCTGTCGGTCTCGGCCAGAATGACTGAAAACTCCTCACCGCCATACCGCGCCACCAGATCCGCCGGTCGCCGCACGTTTTCGCCAATCACCTGCGCCAGGGTTTTCAATGCTTGATCCCCGGCCTGATGCCCATGACGGTCATTGAAGGCCTTGAAGTGATCGGCATCGATCATCATCACTGACAAGGGCTGCCCCGAGCGCTGGGCGCGAAACCATTCGTGGCGCAAGGTCTGATCGAGCATGCGTCGGTTGGCCACGCCGGTCAGATCATCGGTAGCCGCCAGTTGCCCCAGCTCGCGCTCGGCACGCTGGCGCAAGCGCAGTTCACGAGCGAGCAGCCAGGTCAGCCACAGCAACCCCACGCACAATACGCCGGTGGCTCCGCTGATCAGCAGCGCGGTGCGTCGCCAGGTACCGAACACTGCGTCGCTGGACAGCGCGACCATTACCGTCAGCGGCAAATTGCCGACCCGCGAATACGTATACAGGCGCTGCTGCTGATCCATGCTCGAAGTGCTGGTGAAACTGCCTTTGCCGTCCTTGTCGCTGAGGATTTTCAGCACATTGGGACGGTTGCCAAAGCTCTTGCCGACCGAGTCGCTTTGCAGATAGGGCTTCTGCGCGAGCAGCACGCCATCGCTGTTGATGATGTTCAGCGTGCTGTCTTTACCGATATCGAGGCTGTTGAACAATTGATCGAAGTAATCAAGCTTCAGCGACGCCACCGCCACGCCGGCGAACTCGCCGGTTTGCGTGGAGATCCGGCGGCTGAAACTGATCCGCCACTGATTGGCTTCATCGCAGTCGCAGCGGGTCTGGAACGGTCGGCTGATGAACATGCCGATATCACGGTTGAAGGCGTGGGCGAGAAAATAATCACGGTCGGCAAAATTGCCCGGCTTCGGCTCGACCCGTGAAGAGTCGGCGACGACATTGCCGAGCCTGTCGAGCAGCAGGATATCGCCCTTGTAACGCGCCGTGGTCGAGCGGTCGAACAGCGCCAAATGACGTATTTGTGGCGAGACGTTCTGCAGGTCATCCCGTTGCGCGGCGGCAATCAGGCCTTGCAGCGTCAGGTCGTACAGCTCTACCGTGCGCAGCACATCGGCGTCGATCAGTTGCGCAATGGTCGTGGCGCTGCGAGTGGCGGATTCCTGGGCGCTGGCGTGCTCGCGGATGAGCAGGAAGGTGACGATGCACACGATCGCGATCACGCTGAGCAGGCTGCCACAGATCAACAGCCGCTCGGGGCGTTTGGATTTGCCCGTGGTGGACGGGGTACGGCTTACGATCATGATGAGATGTCGGTTGGGATGATCTTCTTAGCGTAGTTAAACACACGCCACAAAACCCTGTGGGAGAGAGCATTCCAAAACGAAAAAAGGCCGCTGAAAATCAGCGGCCTGCAATGACGACGGTTGAACGGGAAGAGCCAAACAACCGCGTCGAGGGAAACGGTGGCGCGGTGTGCGACTCAGCTGTCGGTTTCGCCGACTGGCGTCTGCGAAGTGCCAGCCTGCGGGGCTTGCGTGGCGTCTTGTGTCTTGGCCATCACTTCGGCCTGATGCTGATCGAATGCTTGCGCGCGGGCGATATTGTGCGCCACGAATGTTTGCGATTCTTCAGCCATCGCCATCGGCGACAGGATCAATGAGGACAAAACGAACGCGCTGGCAATACCCATACTGTTGGACATCTTGAAAACCTTCTCGCTTGGCGAGTGCTGTTTGGTGCGGGCAAAGATAAGGTTGCCGGGCTTGGGGAAACAGCGTGATTTTCATAAATGACTGTTACAGCAAGAGCAAAGATCAATCGCGTGTAACTGATCGTTCCCATGCTCCGCGTGGGAATGTATCCACGGACGCTCTGCGTTCGGCTTGAAAGGGACGCGGAGCGTCCCGGGCTGCATTCCCACGCAGAGCGTCGGAACGATCGGTAGAGAGAGGAACTCGGTCAGTCTCCGATCAGGGGCTTTTAGATCGGTAGATGAATGCCGAACGTGTTGATGCCGCGATCACTGCGCACAAAAACATCCCCACCATGCATCAACGCAATCGCCTTGACGATCGCCAGTCCCAACCCATGGTTATTGCCACTGTTACGCCGTGAGGCATCGACCCGATAGAAACGTTCGAACAAGCGTGGCAAATGTTCACCGGCAATCGGCAATCCGGGATTCGCCACACCGATGCTCACCTGATGTTCCCCGACCTCGATGCACACTTCTATCACCTGACCCGGCTCGGTGTGCTGCACCGCGTTGCTGAGCAGATTGATCAACGCCCGACGCAAATGCGCGACCTCGATCTGCACCTGCGCATCGCCGCTGACCCGCACTTCAACCTGCGCGTCTTCGAGAATGAAATCCAGGTAGTCCAGGGTCGTCGCCACTTCATCGGCCAACGACGTAGAGGTGAGTCGGGTGGCTTTGTTGCCTTGGTCGGCGCTGGCCAGAAACAGCATGTCGTTGATGATCGAGCGCAGCCGTTCCAGCTCTTCCAGATTCGATTGCAGCACTTCGAAATAGTGTTCGGCCGAACGCCCGCGAGTCAGCGCCACTTGCGTCTGGCCGATCAGGTTGGTCAGTGGCGAACGCAGTTCATGGGCGACGTCGGCGTTGAATGATTCCAGGCGTGAATAGGCCAGTTCGACGCGCTCCAGGGTCGAATTGAACGACTCGACAAACTGCGCAAGCTCCGGCGGCAATGGCGACAGACGCAGGCGCCCGGCCCTTAGCGGTGGCGCCAGGCGCTGGGCTTCCTGGGACAACTTGATCAACGGTTGGAGGCCAATTCGCGCCACCCAGTAACCCAGCGCCGAAGCCAGCAGCACGCCGACGATCGCCAGGCTGATCAAGGCAATCAGCAACTGATGTTGGGTCTGGTGAAAGGTCTCGGTGTCGATGCCGATCATGAAGCGCAGCGGCGGGCGCTGGTCCTTGGCCGGGAACTGGCTGACCAGCACTTTCAGCGGCGCGGGCTGATCCGGCAATTGCAGGTCACGCATGCCCAGCGGGCCGTTGGCGACCGCGCGGATCTGTGGCGTGAGGTTGCCGTATTCGTATTGCGGGTTACCGCTGGTGATCCAGAAGCTGATGCGTTTGTCTTCCTCACCGAGCAGCTTGAGCTTGTTGTTGATTTTCACCCAGTGCTCCGGCGTGCCGTAACGGCCGACGGTGGATTCGAGCACGCTGTAACGCGCGTCGAGTTCGGCTTCGGGAAGCAGACCCAGGCCCTTGTCGACTTGTTGATAGAGCGCACCGCCAATCAACACAAACACCAGCAGCGCCACCAGGGTGAACATTCCGCTGAGGCGCAGGGCAATCGAGTTACTGCGCACCACGGCTCTCCAGCACATAACCCATGCCGCGAATGGTGTGCAGCAGTTTCTCGTCGAACGGACCGTCGAGTTTGGCGCGCAGGCGTTTGATCGCGACTTCGACGACGTTGGCGTCACTGTCGAAATTGATGTCCCAGACCATCTCGGCAATCGCGGTTTTCGAGAGGATTTCACCCTGGCGGCGGGCGAGCACGCTGAGCAGCGAGAATTCCTTGGCCGTCAGGTCCAGCCGGGTGCCGGCGCGGGTGGCTTTGCGGCTGATCAGATCGATCCACAGGTCAGCGATGCTCACCTGTACCGGTTCGTGGCCGCCGCTGCGCCGGGTCAGCGCTTGCAGGCGCGCGACCAGTTCGAGGAAGGAAAACGGTTTTCCGAGGTAATCGTCGGCGCCATCGCGCAGGCCTTTGATACGGTCCTCGACGCGCTCGCGCGCGGTGAGCATGATCACCGGGGTCTGCTTGCGTGCACGCAAGGCACGCAGCACGCCGAAGCCATCGAGCGCCGGCAGCATGACGTCGAGGACGATTACCGCGTAATCGCTTTCCAGCGCAAGGTGCAGGCCCTCGACGCCGTCGCGGGCCACGTCCACGGTATAGCCTTGTTCAGTGAGGCCGCGGTGCAGATAGTCCGCGGTTTTTTCCTCGTCTTCGATAATCAGAACGCGCATGACCCGCCTCAGTCTGTGGTCGCCAATGCCGTTGCCGGCACAGGTCGGGGCCGGTGGAACAGCCGCTCGAGCCATAAGTATATGACCGGCGTGGTGAACAGCGTCAGCATCTGGCTGACCAGCAAACCGCCGACCACCGCGATACCCAGCGGCTGGCGCAGCTCGGCGCCGGTGCCGTAACCGAGCATCAGCGGCAGGGCGCCGAGCAGGGCGGCGAGGGTAGTCATGATGATCGGCCGGAACCGCGTGATGCACGCCTCGAAAATCGCGTCTTGCGGCGACAGGCCTCGCTGGCGTTGCGCTTCGAGCGCGAAGTCGATCATCAGGATGCCGTTTTTCTTGACGATGCCGATCAGCAACACCAGCCCGATCAACGCCATGATCGAAAAGTCCTGACCACAGATCCACAGCATGATCACCGCGCCCAGACCGGCCGCCGGCAACGTCGAAATGATCGTCAGCGGATGCACGAAGCTTTCATAAAGCACGCCGAGAATGATGTACACCGCCACCAGCGCCGCAAGGATCAGCCATGGCTGACTGGCCAGCGAACTCTGGAACGCCTGCGCCGCGCCCTGGAAATTGCCGCTGATCGCGGTGGGCATGCCGATCTCGGCTTTGGCCTGATTGAGCAGAATCACCGCGTCGCCCAATGCCACGCCGGGCGCGAGGTTGAACGACAGATTCGCCGCCGGGAACATGCCGTCGTGGGCAATCGACAGTGGGCCGATGGTCGGCGCATCGAAGCGGGCCAACGCCGACAGCGGGACCATCTCGCCACTCAGCGGTGAACGCAGGTAGAAATAATTCAGGCTTTCGGCCTTGCCGCGCTGTTGGGTGTCCAGTTCGAGGATCACGTTGTACTGGTTGACCTGAGTCTGGAATTCATTGATCTGCCGTTGGCCGAAGGCGTCGTACAGCGCTTCATCGACATCGCTGGCGGTCAGGCCGAAACGCGCGGCGGCGCTGCGGTCGATGCTGATGTGGGTGATGCTGCCGCCCAGTTGCAGGTCATTGGAAATGTCGCGGAACGCCGGGTTGCTGCGCAGTTTTTCGGTCAGGCGTTGCGTCCACGTCGCGAGGGTCGCGCCGTCGTTGCTCTTGAGTACGTATTGGTACTGCGCACGGCTCGGGCCGGAGCTGAGGTTGATGTCCTGGCCGGCGCGCAGATACAGCACGATGCCGGGGACTTTCATCAATTGCGGGCGGATGCGGTCGATGAACTGGCTGGCGCTGACGTCGCGATCGCCGCGTTTTTTCAGGGCAATCCAGAAGCGTCCGTTGGCGATGGTCTGGTTGCTGCCGGAGACTCCAACCGAATGGGAAAACGCCTGTACCGCCGGGTCGGCGGCGACGATTTCGGCCATCGCCAGGTGTTTTTTCACCATGTCGCCGTAGGAGATATCTGCGGCTGCTTCGGTGGTGCCGAGGACAAAACCGGTGTCCTGCACCGGAAAGAAACCTTTCGGGATAAAGATGTAACCGCCGATCGCCAGTGCCAGCGACAGACCGAACACGCCGATCATTAATTTCTGGTGATCAAGGGCGCGGCGCAGGCCTTTCTCATACCAGCCGAGCAAGCGTTCGCTGAAGCCCGGTTTGTCGTGCGCGTGGTGCGTCGGTTTGCGCATGAACAGCGCCGCCAGCGTCGGCGCCAGCGTCAGCGAAACCACTACCGAAATCATGATTGTCGAGGTCGCGGTCAGGGCGAATTCCTTGAACAACCGTCCGACCACACCGCCCATGAACAGCAGCGGAATGAACGCCGCCACCAGCGAGAAGCTGATCGAGACCACTGTGAAACCGATCTCGCCCGCACCTTTGATCGCCGCTTCGCGCATGTCGTCGCCGGTCTCCAGATGCCGGTGGATGTTTTCCACCACCACAATCGCATCGTCGACGACGAAGCCGACTGCGACGACGATCGCCACCAGCGTCAGGTTGTTCAGGCTGAAACCGAGGACGTACATCAGGGCGAAACTGGCTACCAGCGAAACGCCGAGCACCGCCGAGACGATCAGCGTCGCCGACAACTGGCGCAGGAACAACGCCATCACCGCGACCACCAGCAGGATCGCGATCAACAAGGTGATCTCGACTTCGTGCAGCGAGGCGCGGATGGTCTGGGTGCGGTCGATCAGGGTTTTCACCTGCACCGAGGCTGGCAGCATGGCTTCGAGGCCGGGCAGGGCGGCTTGAATGCGGTCGACCGTTTCAACAATGTTGGCGCCGGGCTGACGCGAGATCACCAGGTTTACTCCCGGCCGGTCACCGGCCCAGGCCTGCACGTAGGCATCTTCGGCACCGTTGACGACCTTTGCGACATCGCGCAGGTGCACCGGGGCGCCGTCCTTGTAGGAAACGATGAGCTGGCTGTAGTCCTCGGGATGGAACAACTGGTCGTTGGTCGACAGCGTGGAAATGCTCGACTCGCCGTACAGCGCACCCTTGGCGAGGTTGAGGCTGGTCTGCTGGATCGCCAGCCGAATGTCGGCGAGGGTCAGGCCGATTGCCGCCAGCTTATCCGCCGAGGCCTGCACGCGAATCGCCGGACGTTGCTGACCGGTAATGTTGATTTGACCTACGCCATCGATCTGACTGATCTGACGCGCCAGCAGGGTTTCCACCAGATCGCTGAGTTCGGTACCGGGCATCTGCGTCGAACTGACGCTAAGGATCAGCACCGGGCTGTCGGCCGGGTTGACCTTCTTCCAGGTCGGCAGCGTCGGCATGTCCTTGGGCAACTTGCCGGCGGCGGTGTTGATCGCCGCTTGCACTTCCTGAGCGGCGGTGTCGATGCTTTTGTCGAGGGTGAATTGCAAGGTCAGCAGGGTCGAGCCCAGCGCACTGCTTGAGGTCATCTGGGTCATGCCGGGGATGGCGCTGAATTGCACCTCCAGCGGTGTGGCCACCGATGAGGCCATGGTGTCAGGGCTGGCGCCGGGCAACTGCGCCGACACCTGGATGGTCGGAAATTCCGCTTCCGGCAGTGGCGCAATCGGCAAGCGCGGGAATGCAATCACGCCCACCAGCACCAGCGCGATGGTTAACAGAATGGTCGCGACCGGGTGATCGATGCACCAGGTCGAAACGCCTTTGTGCGCCTTCATCGGCCCGGCTCCGCTTGCACCACTTGCGGCGGTTCGCTCATGACCTGCACGGTCGCGCCGGGCTTGAGTCGCGACTGGCCATCGGTAACCAGCACATCGCCAGCGTTCACGCCCTTGATGATGTCCTGACCGCTGCCCTGATAAACCATTTGCACCTGCACGGCTTCAACCTTGTCGCCGTTGACCCGGTAAACGAAGTGTTGATCGAGGCCGCGCTGTGCGACCGTGGGCGGAACCACCAGCGCATCCTTGTCGAGTGCAGTCTGAATTTTTACCGTGACCAGCAGACCGGGCCAGAGCTTCTGGCTGGCGTTGGCGAATTCGGCCTTGGCGCGAATGGTGCCGGTGTTGGCGTTGATCTGGTTGTCGATCAGGGTCAGGTGACCTTCGCCGAGCAGGTTGGCGGTTTCGCCATCGGTGTCAGCGCCAATGTAGGCCTTGACCGGCGCGCGCTGCGGATCGTTGATCAGGCTTTGCAGGGTCGGCAGCATTTGCTGGGGCAGGGAAAACTCGACGGCGATCGGGTCGATCTGGGTCACGGTAAACAGGCCGGCGGTGTCGGTCATGCGCAGGAAATTGCCTTCATCGACCGTACGAATGCCGACGCGGCCGGTGACCGGGGAGCGGATCTGCGTGTAGGAAAGTTGTACCTGCGCCGCGTCGATCGAGGCCTGATTGCCTTGGGCGGTGGCCTTGAGCTGATTGACCAGTGCTTGCTGCTGGTCGTAGGTCTGTTTCGACACGCCGTCATCGACGCTGAGCAGTTTGTAGCGTTTGAGGTTGATCAGTGCGACTTGCAGTTGCGCCTGGCTTTCGCCCAGTTGTGCACGGGCCTGATCGAGGCTGGCGCGGATCGAGCGGTCGTCGATGGTCGCCAGCAGGTCGCCTGCTTTGACCAACTGGCCCTCCTTGACGAGGATTTTGGTGAGGATGCCGTCGATCTGTGGGCGCACCACTACGCTGTGCAGGGAGAGGACCGAGCCGATGCCGCTGGTGTAGCGGGGGACGTCTTTTGCGCTGACCGTTACCACTCGCACCGGGATGGCGTTGGGGGCGGCGAGTTTGGCCGGGGCGGGTTTGAGTGCAAACCAGAGGCCTGTGGCTGCCAGCAGGATCAGCAGGGTGGCGAGCAGGGCTTTGTTTTTTTCGATTCGCATGCGGTGTGGCGCCGATGGGTTTGGAGTTTGGGCAGGTTGGAGCTTTATATACGGGTTTGGGGGTCAGGAGGGTGACGGCTGGCTGACAGCGCTGTCAGTTTCGGCTGTTTACTTGGCGGCCTCAGGGCCGACCATGCTCTTGGGGTTTGTTTTGGGTGAATATCCGTTGCTTCGGGTGCTGCGGCTGGCGGTTTCGCCCTTACGGCGAGTCCCTTTTTCAAACGCCAAAAAGGAACCAAAAGGCTTTGCTCCTGCGTTCGGCCCTCGCAGGCTCGGGTCCCTTCGCTCCGGGACTGATCCGGGCGCAGCGGCTACGGTTTGCTTCGCTGCACCTACTTCCGCTGTGTCTGGCTGCGCCAGACGGTCGCTGCGCTCCCACGCCCGGATCAATCCCTGCGCTCAGCCTTCCGATGTCGCTGGTTAGGCAAGATCAAGGGCACTCGAGCTAACGCTCATTGTTGAGTGGTTAGAAGCGGGTGGTTGGCTTGGGATTTTCGGTGGATTCGCCCCTCACCCCAGCCCTCTCCCGAGGGAGAGGGAGCCGATTCTGGTTGGCTTTGAGGTTTGCGTTCGACTCGTTTTCGCAGGTCGGTGTACCTCTCGCATCCACCCCGGTCAGTCCCCTCTCCCTTTGGGAGAGGGCTAGGGTGAGGGTTGGTTTTTGGCCGTTAAGTCATGTGTCTCATCTGCACATATCTGCCAGCCAAAGGCTTCTACCTTTTCTCGATCGGTCCCAAAAAGCGCCTACCTTTCCCGATTCAAAGCCAATAAACCCACTACGCTTCTCAAGATTCGCCCTCAAACGCGGATAACGCTTGTATAGCTCGGATTTTCTCCGGGCCGATCGCTGCGGAGTGTCCTTGAAATGAAGCTGAAAACCGTAATGCCGTACGTGCTTCTCTTGCTTCCATTGACCGCGTTGGCCGCGCCTGGCAGTCAGTCCGGGGAGATTCGGTTCAGTGGGCAGATTGTCGATGCGGGCTGTGTGGTCGAGCGCGTCGGGGCGTTGGCGGGGAATGAGTCGCGGCGGGTGGAGTTGCAGCCGGGGCTGGCGTTCGATGTCGATACCCATCGCAATGCGTGCAGTGGGCAGTCGCTGCCGATTTCCATGCGTTACGAAGCGCTGAAAACTTCCAGCGACAAAGGCATCGTTACCGTCTCGTATCTGTAAACCGTTCGGCGTTCGATGCAATTCTTCAGGTGCCGAGCCAGGGCGTGCAGGTATACTGCGCGCCTTCGCGGCTCACTGATCGGGCCCGACTTGCTGCTTTGCGGAGCTTTTATGACTTCCCCGACCCTGCCGCCGGTTGACGACGCTGTGAGCGCTGTCCCGGTTGAATTGGCCGACGCCAACGACACCAAAGCCGAAATCCCGGCGTTCAAATTCCCGTTCAAGCCGGGTGACCTGGCCGCTGCCAAAGGCTCCAATCAGCCGTGGTACAAGAACGGCGCGAAGAACGGCCATACCAAAACCCCAGGCATGGCGCCGCCGGGTACGCGTCGTTCGATGGGCAAGCGCTGAGGTTCACTCGCGCCCTTGGTGACCGCTGTGATTTCCACCACAGTGCCCGAGTCGGTCTCTTCGCGAGCAGGCTCGCTCCCACAGGTTTTTCGGTTGTTCATGAAATTTGTGTACGACACAAATTCCTGTGGGAGCGAGCCTGCTCGCGAAGAGGCCCGGATAAGCGCTAGAGAATCCGCATCAAGCCGCCCGCAGCGATATGAATGCATAGGTCTGCGCCGGTTCGGTCACCACCTGCGCCCCAGCCGTCACGACTTGCGCCGCAACATCCTCTCCCGACAAATGAAACAGCCACTCGCTCGACGCAGTCGTTGAGGGCTGCTCGCTCACCTGATCGATCATCGCTGCAAACGCGCTCATATTCGGCAGATACGCCGTGAACCCGTCGCCTTTCAGCGCCGTGGTGCGAATCCCGAGCAATGCGCAGATCGCATCCTTGCTTTGGATGTCATCGCGATCGGCCTGACGCGAACGCTGGATCAACTCGATCAATTCCTGATCGACCAATTCGCCCCCGGCAATCAATAAGGGCCCCTGTTCCCAGGATTCTGGCGGGCAATCCTTGGCCGCTGGGTTGAGCGGGATGTGCGGGTTGATTTCCGCCGGATAGATGCGGCATACCAGAGGTCGCCGCTCATAGATCCGGCAGAGCTTGTCTTCGTCAAGATTCCGGCAGGGGCCGACGTTGTACGCGGCGAAGGTGATCGCCACATGGGCATCGGTGCTGCCGCTGCGGACCCGCACTGAACGGCGTTCGGCGTGCTCGCGTTGCGCCATCGGCAGACCGAGGCCGTTGCCGAGAAAGGCCTCGACCAGCACGATTACCTGTCCACCGTCCGCCGCCCACATGCGCGCCTCGGCCAGGGTCAGCGGGACATGGTGGTCGGTGCAGCATTTACCGCAGCCTACGCAGGAAAACGTCGTATTCATTGAGCGATCTGTCTTCAATCAGGGTGTGAACCGGCGGCGTAAAACCACCGTACAGGCCTGCATCGAAGCAAGTTGTGCGCCACTCAGCGGCTTTTTGCGGGCGGGCGGATCGAGTCCCACTCGGTGACGAATGCGCTTTTCGCGGATTTGCTGTACAGGCACAGCTCGGTGCCTTGCTGGCCCTTCATGTGTTTTTGCGGGTACTGGCCTTGCAGGAGCACGGCGGTGTAACCGACGCGGTCATCGAATTGTGCCGGGGTGCCGACCGGTTTGGCGTTTTTCAGGCCGCTGGCCTTGGTACAGCTGGCGAGCACGGTTTTGTCGTAGGCGGCCCAGGCGTCTGGGCTGGAGGCGTGGGCCTGGGAGGCGAGGGCGGTGAGGCAGAGCAGGCTGGCGGTGACGGCTTTCATGGTGGGCGTCCTTGGTCGTGGGTGGCCAGGGTTGGAGTCTGCCTGATAACGGAAGTTGCCTGGGCTGGCCTTTTCGCGAGCAGGCTCGCTCCCACAGTTTGAAATGCATTCCAGGGTGGGAGCGAGCCTGCTCGCGAAAGCGATGGGTCAGTCCGGCACCAATTCCCGGCGAAGCACATACATCCCGGCACTCTCATACAGCCGCTGCGCCCGCAGATTGTCTTCCAGCACCTTGAGATCAACAAACCCTTCGCGCCGCTGCTGGAACACCGTGAACGCATTAAGCAGTAGCGCCCGACCCAATCCACGCCCCTGTAACCGCGGATGCACCACCAGATTCTTGATGTACGAACTGGTCCAGCACTGCGCCACACCCACCACGCCATCGGCATCGCTGGCGATAAAACACAGCGCCGGATCGTATTCGGGGTCGCTTTCGAACCGTTGCTGCCAGACCTCAAGCGCCGGCACCCGGCCACCGCCCTCGAAGTAGCCGAGTTGCATCAGCGCGTGCACGGCGGCTGCGGATTGCGGTTGGTAAGTGCTGACCTCGACACCGTCCGGCCAGCGGATGTCCGGCAGATCTGCGCGCAGATCGCGGCGCATCAGCAAGCAGAATGTTTCAGTCAAAACTCAATGACCTTGCGCCGCAACGTGTTTGGCCGCTTCGATCAGGCAATGGGTCAGTTCCGGCGAGGAGAATTTGGTCAGCACGCCGTTGGCCCCGGCCAGTCGCGCTTTCTCGCTGTTCATCGCGCTGTCGAGCGAGGTGTGCAGCAGCACATACAAATGCGCAAAGTCCGGGGTCTCGCGCAGGGTGCGGGTAAAGGCGTAGCCGTCCATCTCGGACATTTCGATGTCAGAGACGATCAGGTTGATCTGTTGCGCGGTGCCTTGCAGGTCGAGCAGGCAGTCGATGGCTTCCTTGGCGCTGCGTGCGGTGTGGCATTGCAGGCCGAGATTGCGCAGGGTGTGCACCGACTGCTGCAGCGCCACCTGGCTGTCGTCGACCACCAGAATCCGCGCGTTGCCGAGCACTTCGGCGTCTTCCATGGTCAGGTCGGTCGGGGCCATTTCGATCTGCGCCGGGGCGATGCTGTGGATAACTTTTTCGATATCCAGCACCTGCACCAAAGTGCCGTCGACCGAGGTCACGCCGGTGATGTAAGCGCGCGAACCGCCGGAACCGAACGGCGGCGGTTTGATGTCGGTAGTCAGGCAGTGGACGATCTTGCTCACCGCCTGAACGTGCAGACCCTGCTTCGAGCGGCTGACATCAGTGACGATCAGGCAGCCACCGTTCGGATCTTCCAGCGGCCGCTCGCCGATGGCCCGGCTCAGATCGATCACCGACAGCGAGGCGCCGCGCAGGGTGGCGATGCCTTTTACGTGCGGGTGCGACTCCGGCAGCTTGGTCAGTGGCGGGCAGGGGATGATTTCGCTGACTTTCAGCAGGTTGATCGCCATCAGCTTGCCGCTGCGCAAGGTAAACAGAAGAAGCGAAAGTGAATCTGCGCGGGCTTTTGTCGAGGACATTTGGACCTTCTGTGGAAAAGGTGATGGGCGAGGGTGGAGTCGCCGGAAACCATTGATGCCGGGTTATCGGCTTGATTGGGGTGGGCTTTAGGTGGTTGTCGGCTGGCTTGCAGATCAAGAGCCCCTCACCCCAGCCCTCTCCCGGAGGGAGAGGGAGCCGACCGGGTTGTTCAATGTTATGCATCGACCTGAGAAACCGAGGTGATTATAGATTCGGCAAAGCAGATTCAGGTCGGTGAAGTTCTTCAATATCCCCCAACCAGTCCCCTCTCCCTCCGGGAGAGGGCTAGGGTGAGGGTGTGCTTTTAGCTCTTCATCCCTAATCGCTTGGCCATGCGCCCAAGGTTCGCCCGATCAACCCCCAACTCCCGCGCCGCACTCGCCCAATTATCCTGATTGCGCTCCAGCGCCGCGCTGATCAACTGGCGCTGAAACTGCTCGGTCGCGCTGCGCAGGTCGCCGCTGATCGAAGGCAATTCCCGCACGTCAACCTCCATCGCAACCGAGTTATCCACAACCTCACGCGGCAAATCCAGATCCGCCGCACTCAGGCTGAGAATCTTCGGCCGCACCTTGCAGTTGCCCAATGCCTTCAGCGCGCTGCGGCCGATCAGATGTTCCAGTTCACGTACGTTGCCCGGCCAGGTATAGGCGAGCAGCGCTTCCTGGGCGTCGCTGTTCAGGCGCAGGCTGTTGAGGCCCATGCGCGAGCGGTTCTGCTCAAGGAAAAAACCGCTGAGCAGCAACACGTCGCGCCCGCGGTCGCGCAGCGCCGGGACCCGCAGCGGGTAGACGCTGAGGCGATGATAGAAGTCGGCACGGTAGCGGCCGCTGCGCACTTCTTCGGCGAGGTCGCGGTTGGTTGCGGCGATCAGGCGCACGTCGACCTGATGTTCCTTGTCCGAGCCCAGGCGCTGCAACTGCCCGCTCTGCAACACCCGCAGCAATTTCGCCTGCACGGTCAGCGACAATTCGCCGACCTCGTCGAGAAACAGCGTGCCGCCATTGGCCAGTTCGAACTTGCCGCGGCGGTCGCTGGTGGCGCCGGTGAAGGCGCCGCGCACGTGGCCGAACAGCTCGCTTTCGACCAGCGTATCCGGCAGCGCGGCGCAGTTGAGGCTGATGATCGGCTTGTCGGCACGCGCCGAGGCGGCGTGAATTGCCTGCGCGACCAGCTCTTTGCCGACCCCGGTTTCGCCGGTGATCAACACGGTCAGATCGCTACCGCCGACCAGATTGATCTCCTCGACCAGGCGTTTATGCGCTTTACTCTGACCGATCATCTCGCGCTGCTGCTGACCGCTGGCCTGACGATAGACCTCGGCGCGCTGATGCTCGTCTTCGGCGCGATTGGCCAGCCGTTCGATGCGTTCGGCGGCGTTGACCGTGGCCGCGGCGAGGCTGGCGAAAGCTTGCAGGGCGTCGAGTTCGATCGGCTCGAAACGTTCGGGATCGAGCGCGTCGAGGGTGATCAGGCCCCAGAGTTTTTCATCGACGAATAACGGGCAGCCGAGACAGTCGTGCACTTGCAGATGATCGTCGAGGCCATCGACCAGTCCGTCATAAGGATCAGGCAGTTCGCTGTCGGCGGCGAAGCGCGTCGGCCCGGCACTGGCCAGCAGAATGTCGAAGCGCGGATGTTCGCTGACCTTGAAGCGGCGGCCGAGGGTGTCGGTGCTCAAGCCGTCGACGGCGAGCGGCACCAGCGATTCGCCGTCCAGGCGCAACAGCGCGGCGGCGTCGCAGGGCAACAGGGCGCGCATGGCTTCGAGCAGTCGCCGATAGCGTTCGCCTTCGGGCAGTTCGCGCGACAGATCGGCAACCAGGGGGAGCAATGCGGTGAGCAGGGATTTGGCAGTCATGGCGTGTAGTCAAATAGACCTGATGTAGTCGCAAAGACTATAAGTCGGCTTGGGTCGTTATGACTACATAAAACTTAATCCATTGATTCGTATCGAAAAAATATCTGGCACGGAAACTGATACTCCACAGATAACTTTCAATAGAGCCCAGGAGTCCCCTCATGCTTAGCGCTCAGGATCGTGCCATCGTCAAATCCACCGTGCCTCTGCTGGAAAGCGGCGGCGAAGCGTTGATCACCCACTTCTACCGCATGATGCTCTCCGAGTATCCCGAGGTGCGCCCGTTGTTTAACCAGGCCCACCAGGCCAGCGGCGATCAGCCGCGCGCACTGGCTAACGGCGTGTTGATGTACGCCCGCCACATTGATCAGCTCGATCAGTTGGGCGATCTGGTGGCGAAAATCATCAACAAGCACGTCGCCCTGCAGATTCTCCCGGAACACTATCCAATCGTTGGCACCTGCCTGCTGCGTGCGATTTCCGAAGTGCTCGGCGATGAAATCGCCACGCCGGAAGTGATGAGTGCCTGGGGCGCGGCGTACGGCCAGTTGGCGGACATCCTGATCGGCGCCGAAACCGCCATCTACGACCAGAAAGAGCAGGCGGTCGGCGGCTGGCGCGGGGCGCGAGAGTTCATCGTTGCGGCCAAGGTCGAGGAGAGTGCGGAGATCACTTCGTTCTACTTCGAACCGGCCGACAAGGGCCCGATTCTCGCCGCAGAACCCGGTCAGTACATCGGCATGAAGCTGATCCTCGACGGCGAAGAGATCCGCCGCAATTATTCGCTGTCGGCGCTGGCGAACAACGGGCAGTACCGCATCAGCGTCAAGCGCGAGCCGGGCGGCCGCGCCTCCAATCATTTGCATGATCAACTGCACGTCGGCGCGAGCATTCAGCTATTCCCGCCATCGGGCGAGTTCACCTTGTCGGCCAGCGACAAACCGCTGGTGCTGATCAGCGGCGGCGTCGGCATCACCCCGACCCTGGCGATGCTCGAAGCGGCGCTGCAAACCGAGCGGCCGGTGCATTTCATCCACTGCGCGCGCAATGGCAGCGTGCATGCCTTCCGCAACTGGATCGACGACCTCGCCGCGCGCCATCCGCAGCTCAAGCGTTTTTACTGCTATGCCGAGGATGACGGGGTGAGCCCAGCGGCGGACAAGGTCGGGATGTTGAGTCAGGAACAGTTGGGTGAGTGGTTGCCTGCGCAACGTGACGTCGACGCTTACTTCCTTGGGCCGAAAGGTTTCATGGGCGCGATCAAGCGCCATCTGAAAGCGCTGGGTGTGCCGGAGAAGCAGAGCCGTTATGAGTTCTTCGGACCGGCTTCTGCTCTGGAATGATCTGAAAACGAGTCGCCTGCATTCGCGAGCAGGCTCGCTCCCACAGGATTTGTGTTCGACGCAGATTCAGTGTGGGACCGAGCCTGCTCGCGAAGCTTTTTGTGCGGCGAAAATCCATGCACCTGTGGGTTAATGGTTCCTTAACCGCTCTATCGTTTATTGCCCCGGTGTAGACTTGCGGCGACTTTCAGCCGCAAGCCAGCTGAACCATGGACAAACAAGGGAAAGGCAATGAGCGAGGAAACGATTCGATTGGGCCGTGAGCGGCGCTTTCTGGTGCTGCTGGGCGTTATCTGCCTGGCGCTGATCGGTGGTGCCCTGTACATGCAGGTCGTGCTTGGCGAAGCGCCGTGCCCGCTGTGCATTCTGCAGCGTTATGCGTTGCTGCTGATCGCGCTGTTTGCGTTCATCGGCGCGGCCATGCGCAGCCGTCGCAGCATTACCGTGTTCGAAGCGTTGGTGGTGCTTTGTGCGCTTGCCGGCGCCGCGGTCGCCGGGCATCACGTGTACACGCAGTTCTACCCGGCGGTCAGTTGTGGCGTCGATGTGCTGCAGCCGATTGTTGATGATCTGCCGCTGGCGAAGATCTTCCCGCTGGGCTTCCAGGTCGACGGCTTCTGCTCGACGCCATACCCGCCGATCCTCGGTCTGTCGCTGGCGCAGTGGGCGCTGGTGGCGTTCGTGCTGGTGGTGATTCTAGTGCCGTTGCTGACCTCGCGTAATCGAAAAGCACTGCGCTGAATCAACTTTTCGCAAGCGTGGCCGATACACAAAATGCCCCGATTGGCGGTTCAGCCCATCGGGGCGTTGTACGTTTCAGAGTGAGGCTGAACTCATCCTGACGGACGGCAAGCGAGGGTGTGACAAGTGTGCGACATGTTGTCACACAGGGGGTGTCGCAGAGGCGCCCGCAGACTCCGATTGCGTCGTTGTTACAAAAAAGGATTGGTCGGTCCGACGGTTTTTTTGCTTTAGGACGTGAGTGCCAGAGCAGGCAGTTTTAACAGCTTCAGGCAGGTGGCCAGAAGCCTTGGGTTATCGGGCTTTGCGCCGTTCCGCTGTACGGAAAAAACCTTCGGAGCTGTCTGAACTGACGCGGCTGCGCTTACAGGTTTTGAGGTTTTTGTTGAGAACGGATTTCAACAACGCGCGGCACTTTTGCAAAAATGACGAGGGATTGTTGCTGTAGAAGATAAAAATTATTTCGGGATAAGACATGGTGTATAGGGCGCTACCTATCTACAATCGCCCGCACTGAATTCCCGGCGCTGTTCAGCCTTTATTAAGGAACTGATCAGAAGGTCGGGTGTCGAGCAGGCCGCGAGGCTTTCGAGACACCCAGGTGTCGGTGCCTTTCCAACTTTCCGCACCAAATGGAATTGGTCTGTAACAAGGCCTTTGACCACGAATTCGAATAAGAACTGAACGCTGTCCCAAGGTTTTGTCGAGCGTCTGACGCGCGACGGGCGGCCCTTATTCAATCCAAAGAAAATGCCAACCCTTGGCAGGGTGAAGTGTTGGCGATCAAAACCCAACTGCATTGCGCAAGCTGCTTTAGAGGTCGTGAGATGAGTAAAAACAGGTACCCCAGATTACTAGGCCTAGTGCCGCTGCTCGGCACGTTGTTGCTGGGAGGCTGCAACATGACCTTGCTCAATCCAACGGGCCAGGTTGGCCTGGAACAGCGAAACCTGATCATCACCGCGACCTTGCTGATGCTGTTGGTCGTGGTGCCGGTTATCGTCATGACCTTCCTGTTCGCCTGGAAATACCGCGCGTCGAACAAGAACGCCGTCTACACCCCGAAATGGTCGCACTCGACCAAGATCGAAGTGGCGGTCTGGACCATTCCTGTCCTGATCATCATCGCTCTGGGTTACATCACCTACATTTCCACCCACGAACTGGACCCGTATCGTCCGATCCAGTCCGACGTCAAGCCTGTGACCATCGAAGTGGTCGCGCTGGACTGGAAGTGGCTGTTCATCTACCCGGAACAAGGCATTGCCACGGTCAACAAGATCGTGTTCCCGGCGCACACGCCAATCAACTTCAAGATCACCTCTGACGCTGTGATGAACTCGTTCTTCATCCCGGGTCTGGGCGGCCAGATCTACGCGATGGCGGGCATGCAGACCAAGCTGCACCTGATCGCCGACCGCAACGCTGAAATGGACGGTATCTCCGCCAACTACAGCGGCGCCGGTTTCACCGGTATGAAATTCAAGGCTATCTCCACCACTCAGGAAGATTTCGACGCCTGGGTAAGTGAAGTCAAGAAGTCACCTAAACAGCTTGATCAAGCTGAGTACGCGGCCCTTGCCAAACCGAGCCAGAACAACCCAGTCGAGCTCTACTCGTCGGTCACGCCGAACCAGTTCCAGATCATCGTCGACAAGTACGAAGGTATGAAGCCGGGCAAGCCGCTGAAGCACGAGAAGAAAGAGAAAGAAGTGGCGGCCACGGATATTGACGCGGGTTCGCATTCAGCTGCCGGGGCAGAGGAGTAAACGATGTTTGGTAAATTAAGTTGGGAAGCAGTCCCATTCCACGAGCCGATCGTGATGGTGACCATCGCCATGATCGCCCTCGGTGGTCTGGCGCTGTTCGCTGCGATCACTTACTTCAAGAAGTGGACGTACCTGTGGACCGAGTGGCTGACGTCGGTCGACCACAAGAAAATCGGCGTGATGTACATCATCGTCGCCATGGTCATGCTGCTGCGCGGTTTTGCCGACGCGATCATGATGCGTACCCAGTTGGCCATGGCCACCGAGGGTTCGCCTGGCTACCTGCCACCTGAACACTATGACCAGATCTTCACCGCTCACGGTGTGATCATGATCATCTTCATGGCGATGCCATTCTTCACCGGCCTGATGAACCTTGCAGTGCCGCTGCAGATCGGCGCGCGTGACGTGGCGTTCCCGTTCCTGAACTCCCTGAGCTTCTGGCTGCTGGTGTCCGGCGTTGTGCTGATCAACCTGTCGCTGGGCGTCGGCGAATTCGCCAAGACCGGTTGGGTCGCCTATCCACCGCTGTCGGGTCTGCAATACAGCCCTGGCGTGGGGATGGACTACTACATCTGGGCGCTGCAGCTGTCCGGATTGGGTACGACGCTAACGGGGGTCAACTTCCTCGCGACCGTACTGAAAATGCGTACCCCTGGCATGAAACTGATGGACATGCCGATCTTCACCTGGACCTGCACCTGGGCCAACGTTCTGATCGTGGCTTCGTTCCCGATCCTGACCGCGACCCTGGCACTGCTGACCCTTGACCGTTACATGGATTTCCACATTTTCACCAATGAACTTGGTGGCAATCCAATGATGTACGTCAACCTGTTCTGGGCCTGGGGCCACCCTGAGGTTTACATCCTGATCCTGCCGGCCTTCGGCATCTTCTCGGAAGTGATCTCGGCCTTCACCGGCAAGAAACTGTTCGGCCACCACTCGATGATCTACGCTTCGGGCGCGATCTCGGTACTGGGCTTCATGGTCTGGCTGCACCACTTCTTCACCATGGGTTCGGGTGCGAGCGTCAACGCCTTCTTCGGTCTGGCGACGATGCTGATTTCCATCCCGACGGGTGTGAAACTGTTCAACTGGCTGTTCACCATCTACCAGGGCCGTCTGCGTTTCACCAGCCAGGTGATGTGGACCCTGGGCTTCATGGTGACCTTCGCCATCGGCGGCATGACCGGCGTACTGCTGGCCATCCCGGGTGCTGACTTCGTGCTGCACAACAGCCTGTTCGTGATCGCGCACTTCCACAACGTGATCATCGGCGGTGCGGTATTCGGTTACATCGCTGGTTTCGCGTTCTACTTCCCGAAAGCGTTCGGCTTCAAGCTGCACGAAGGCTGGGGTAAAGCAGCGTTCTGGTTCTGGATCTCGGGCTTCTTCGTCGCGTTCATGCCGCTCTATGCACTGGGCTTCATGGGCATGACCCGTCGTCTGAACGCCACCACCAACCCTGAGTGGGTACCGTACCTGTACGTTGCCATGTTCGGTGCGGTGATGATCGCTGTCGGTATCGCCTGCCAACTGATCCAGCTGTACGTCAGTGTGCGTGACCGCAACAAGCCAGAGAACGTTTGCGATCACGGTGACCCGTGGAATGCACACACCCTGGAATGGTCGACCTCGTCGCCACCACCGTTCTACAACTTTGCTGTGCTGCCTAAGGCTGACTGCATCGACCCGTTCACTGAAGCCAAGGAAAACGGTACTGCGTACCAGCGTCCGGCCAAGTACGAGCCGATCCACATGCCGAACAACACCGCCACTGGCGTGGTGATGGGCGCACTGTTGACCGTCTTCGGTTTCGCGATGATCTGGCACATCTGGTGGTTGGCGATCGCCAGCCTGGCCGGCACCGTCATCTACTTCGTGATCCACGCTGCACGTGACGACCAGGGCTATATGGTTCCGGTTGAAACGATCGAGCGTATCGAAGCCGAGCAGCACAAGCGTCTGGTCGCGGCAGGGAAAATCCCGGCCGGTGCCACCCGTGTTGAAACCTCGTTGGAACAGGCTTAAACCATGTCGAACTTAGTGACCAATGTTGGACACGCCCATGGTGACCATGGGCACGATGACCATCACCACGACTCGGGCGAGATGACCGTATACGGTTTCTGGCTCTACCTGATGACCGACTGCATTCTGTTTGCGTCGATCTTCGCGGTGTACGCAGTACTGGTAAACAACGTTGCCGGTGGCCCGTCGGGCCACGACATCTTCGAACTGCCTTACGTGCTGGGCGAAACCGCTCTGCTGTTGTTCAGTTCGATCACCTACGGCTTCGCCATGCTGGCGTTGTACAAAGGCAAGAAGCAGGCGGTCCTGGGCTGGTTGTTCATGACCTTCCTGCTCGGCGCGGGCTTTATCGCCATGGAGATCAACGAGTTCCACCTGCTGATCTCCGAGGGCTTCGGTCCTAGCCGTTCGGGCTTCCTGTCGGCGTTCTTCACCCTGGTCGGTACTCACGGTCTGCACGTTTCGGCCGGTCTGATCTGGATGGGCGTGATGATGTACCAGGTCAACAAGCACGGCCTGACGGCGACCAACAAGACCCGTCTGAGCTGCCTGAGCCTGTTCTGGCACTTCCTGGACGTGGTGTGGATCTGCGTATTCACCGTTGTTTACCTGATGGGGACTCTGTAATGGCTAATGCACACTCCCATGACAGCCATGATGCTGGCCACGGCAGCGTTAAGTCGTACGCCATCGGCTTCATCCTGTCGGTGATCCTGACCGTCATCCCGTTCGGCCTGGTGATGTACCCGAGCCTGCCGAAGGCGACGACGCTGGCAATCGTGCTGTTGTTCGCAGTGATCCAGGTGATCGTTCACCTGTATTACTTCCTGCACCTGGACCGTTCCATTGCTCAGCGCAACAACGTGATCGCCTTCGTCTTCACGGCGATTGTGATCGTGCTGCTGGTTGGCCTGTCGCTGTGGATCATGTTCAGCATCCACACGTACATGATGGCGAAGTGAGGTAGACCCGATGTCGCTCAAGCACTTTATCCAAATCACCAAACCGGGGATCATTTTCGGTAACGTGCTTTCTGTGGCAGGCGGGTTCTTCCTGGCCTCGAAAGGGCATGTCGATCTGGCGGTGTTTCTGGCCGCCATGATCGGTACTTCCCTCGTCGTGGCCTCCGGTTGCGTGTTCAACAACTGCATCGACCGCGACATCGACCTGAAGATGGAACGCACCAAGAACCGCGTGCTGGTCCAGGGCTTGATCTCCCTGAAACTGGCACTGGTGTACGCGACCATTCTGGGTGTTCTCGGCGTTGCCTTGTTGTACAAGGTGGCCAACCCGTTGGCTGCCTTGTTCGCAGTAATCGGCTTCATCATCTACGTCGGCTTCTACAGCCTGTACCTCAAGCGCAAGTCGGTTCACGGCACGCTGGTGGGCAGTCTGTCGGGCGCCATGCCGCCAGTGATCGGTTACGTCGCCGTAACCAACAGCTTCGACATGGCCGCGCTGACCCTGCTGGTGATGTTCAGCCTGTGGCAGATGCCGCATTCCTACGCCATCGCGATTTTCCGCTTCAACGATTACCTGGCCGCCTCGATTCCGGTGCTGCCAGTGAAGCGCGGGATTCAAGTGGCGAAGAAGCACATCCTGCTCTACATCCTGGCGTTCCTCGTAGCGACCCTGATGCTGACCTTCAGCGGCTACGCCGGCATGAGCTACCTCGCCGTCGCCGCGGCCATGGGCATGTACTGGCTGTACATGGCCTGGACCGGCTACAAGGCAGTCGATGACACGGTCTGGGCACGCAAGCTGTTCGTGTTCTCGATCTTCACCATCACCGCGCTGAGCGTCATGATGTCCCTGGACTTCAAGGTGCCAAGCGAGCTGCTGCTGACGTACGCGCCGTAAGGTTTACAGGCTTCACGAAAAACCCCGCACATTGAGAGATGTGCGGGGTTTTTTGTTGGCTGCATTATGCTGGTTCGAGGTGGCACCATTCGCGAGCAGGCTCGCTTGCATGTTTAGACTTGAAGGGGTGGCGACGCAGAACAAATGTGGGAGCGAGCCTGCTCGCGAATATCCCTGCCACTGAATTCCATCAGAGGTTTGCGGTTGCGGGCTCTCGGTAAAAGACCTAGATTTGGATCCAACCATGACAGTGATAGCTCCATACATTTTCCGGTGCCCAACTGTCTCAACCTGCACCGATCAAAAGGCTGGGCGCAATGACCGAACGGATGACCTGCGATGAGCGTTTTATCGCCCTGGCCGAAGAACTGAACTACGACATCTATGGCGAGAACACCGCCGGTGGCAATTACGCGCCGCTGATTCGGCATCACGATGAGCTATACATCAGCGGGATGGTGCCGCGGGTCAGTGGCAAGATTCTCTATCCGGGTCGGGTCGGGCTGGAGTTGACCCTCAAGGACGCGCAAGCCGCTGCGAGCATCAGCGCCATGCGTTGCCTGGCGCTGATCGTCGATGCGGTGGGGTCGCTGGACAAGATCCGCGCGTTGTTGCGGGTCACGGTGTATGTGAAGTCGACGGCTGATTTCGTCGACCTGAGCGAAGTGGCGAACGGAGCTTCGGATGTGTTCAGCCATGTGCTGGGCGATGCCGGGCGGCATACGCGCACCACCATTGGCGTGTATCAGTTGCCGAAGAATGCGGCGATTGAAGTGGACATGATTGCGGCGCTGCATGCTTCGGCTTGAGATCTGTGGCGCCTGTTTCCCTCACCCTAACCCTCTCCCGGAGGGAGAGGGGACTGACCGAGTCGTTCTCTGAACCTGCGTCAACTTGAGATGTTCAGTGAACGCGGCTTGTTGAACCTACACAATTTAGCTCCCTCTCCCTCGGGAGAGGGCTGGGGTGAGGGGCTACAATCCAAGTAACACCGCCAATCCCCAGCCGAAAAAAAGCCCCGCCTGATCACTCAGCACGGGGCTTCTTCACAAGCACTCTGCGGCTTACTGCGCCGCGATGCTGTACCCCTCAAACGCCGTCTTCTGCTGCAACGCAGTAATGATGTTCTTGCGGTTCACAGCCTGTTCCGTCCCGGCGTTATCCAGGAAGGTTTCGCTTTCCAGCTCGGCTTCATCGCCTTCACCGACGAAGGTGAAACCAAGGAACTCCAACGCTTCACGATCCACATTCAGACGCGAACGCGGCGTGCGCAGCGGCAGGGTCACGCTGGCGCCGTCCTTGCTGATGGTGAAGATTTCGACTTCTTTCTTCTTCGCAGCCTTGCCCTTGCCGCCGCCCGGATTGCTGATCGCCTGGTGGGTCTGGTTCAGCACTTTCAGCGCGAGGCCATAAACGATTTCCTGAAACGCCGGATCGTCCTTGAAGCTGGACAGAATGCGCCCGATCGAAAACTTGCTGCTCAGGTCTTCCAGCGCGGCGAGGTCCGCAGCCTCGGCGTCTTTCAGCGCTTTGAGTTCGCCCATCAGTTCGTAGGCCTTGTCGTCATCGAAGCTGTCGTGAGCCTGACGAATCGCGGCACGCAGTTCGCGGATCTGGTCGCTCTCGCGGGTCGACTGGAACGCGTCGAGGACCATCTCGCTGATGATTTTGGCTTGTGGCAGATGTTGTGAAAGATTGATGGAGTTTTCGTATTCCGCTTTGGACGACTGGGTGACTACGGATTCAGCGGTGTTGAAATCGGACATTGAAATTTCACTACTTTTAACTTGAATGGAGACGAACAAGCCCAGGGCTTTTTCAGGCCGACTAATTTAGGGGAGCGGGGCGACGTTGTCACGGAGCAACGGGCTGGTGGTCGGGTTTTTTCCCTGCCATCGTTATTTCAGGCGCGGACGTTCCATGGCAATCACCGAAGTTTCGAAGCCGAGGCTGGCGAAAAAGGCTTCCGCGCCCTCGCGTCCCGCACGCAGTACCCAGGTGATGTCAGGGTTGTTGCCCATCAGATGCTCAACCAGCGCCCGGCCAATGCCCTGGCGTTGATGCTGAGCATCAACCACCACCATCGACAGGTAGCCATTGGAGATTTCGTCAGTGATGCCGCGGGCGAAGCCGACGATCTGATCGTCGAGCAGGGCGATGGCACTGCGTTGCGAATTGCCGATCAAGCGAGCGAACGACTCGGCATCGCCGGTGCGATGGCGCCAGCCATGTTTGCCGAGAAACAGCCGTGCCGACTCTGTTTCATCGGGACGCAAGTTGCGAACGTTGAGCGTGGTCTGCATGGATTAAAGTCCTTTTCAGCTTTCGATTGTTGAGCGCCCTGCGTCAGGTTTCCCCCACGTGCGCATCGCAAATTCGACGAACCTTCTCAGCTTCGGCAAACGATAACGGTCCGGCGCATACAGCAAATGCATCGGCCGACTCGGTGGCGGGTAATCGGCGACCACCTTGACCAGTTTGCCTTCGCGCAGGTCCTGTTCGACCAGTGCATCGGGCAGCATCATGATGCCCATGCCGTTGCGCGCGGCCTGGTGCAGACCGGCGGAACTGTTGATCAGCAGCGGCCCGCTCACGTCGACGAGGACTTCGCCCTCCGGGCCGCTGAGGCGCCAGCGTTTTTCCACTGATTGCCAGTCATCCCCGGCAGGGTAGGCGAAGGACAGGCAGTCGTGTTGCTGCAAGTCCTGTGGCGTGTGCGGCATGCCGCGTCTCGCGATGTAATCCGGCGAGGCGCAGACCGTCAGGGTGTAGTCGATCAAGGGGCGGGCGATCAGGTTGGAAGACTCATCGAAACTGCCCAGCCGAAACGCGACATCGAGGCCATTCTCCAGCAGGTCCGGGCGGCCGTTGGTCAGTACCACGTCCAGTTTCACTTGCGGATACAGCAGGGCGTATTCGCTGAGCGCCGGGGTCAGGCGTTCGACGCCAAAGGTCAGCGGCGCGGCAATGCGCAGCAAGCCGCGTGGCTCGTCGAGCGCCTGTTCGGCAAGGCGCTCGGAGTCGGCGACCAGACCGAGCACGTCCAGGCAGCGCTGGTAGTAAACGCTGCCGAACTCGGTGAGCCGCTGGCGGCGGGTGGTGCGCTGCAGCAATTGCACGCCGAGCCGTTGCTCCAGCGCACGCAGATGATTGCCGACCATGGTCGTCGACATGTCGCTCTGCAAAGCGGCCGCGGTCATGCTCCCGCCTTCGACGACTTTGACGTACACGCTCATCGACTGGAACAAATCCATTATCAAGCCCGGCTTTTAAATGATTGAAGTTTTTCCGAGTTTATCCAGCTCAGGTGGCTAACCATACTGCAAAAACACCGACCTGCAATGGAGTTTCACGTCATGACCGCCGCGCTGATGAACACCTATCAACCACTGGCCCTGAGCTTCACCAAAGGCCTGGGCACTCGCCTGTGGGATCAGGCCGGTCGTGAATATCTGGATGCGGTGGCTGGGGTGGCGGTGACCAACGTCGGCCACTCGCATCCGCGCATTGTCGCGGCGATCAGCGAACAGGCGGGATTGCTGCTGCACACCTCCAACCTGTACAGCATCGATTGGCAGCAACAGCTGGCCAGACGCCTGACCCGGTTGGCCGGCATGGAGCGCGCGTTCTTCAACAACTCTGGTGCCGAAGCCAATGAAACCGCGCTGAAACTCGCGCGTTTGTATGGCTGGCGCAAGGGGATCGAACAGCCGCTGGTGGTGGTCATGGCCAATGCGTTTCATGGCCGCACCCTCGGCACCTTGTCGGCCAGCGACGGCCCGGCGGTGCGCCTGGGCTTCAACGAACTGCCGGGGGATTTCGTCAAAGTGCCGTTCGGCGATCTCGCCGCGCTGGAGCAGGTGCAGCGCCTACACGGCGAGCGCATCGTGGCGATTCTGGTCGAGCCGATTCAGGGCGAAAGCGGCGTGCAGGTCGCGCCGCCCGGTTATCTCAAAGCTCTGCGCGATCAATGCAATCGCCACGCGTGGCTGCTGATGCTCGATGAAATCCAGACCGGCATGGGCCGCACCGGGCAGTGGTTCGCCTTCCAACACGAAGGCATCGTTCCCGACGTCATGACCCTGGCCAAAGGCCTCGGCAATGGCGTGCCGATCGGCGCATGCCTGGCACGTGGCCGCGCGGCCGACCTGTTCACCCCCGGCAGCCACGGCAGCACCTTCGGCGGCAACCCGCTGGCCTGCCGGGTCGCCTGCACCGTGCTGGACATCATCGAAGAGCAAGGTTTGCTGGACAACGCGCGGGTACAAGGCGAGCGCCTGTTGACCCGGTTACGCGCAGAGCTTGCCGACAACCCCAATGTGCTGGCGATTCGCGGACAGGGACTGATGATCGGCATAGAGCTGAAACAACCGGTGCGCGACCTGACCCTGATTGCCGCACGGGATCATGGCTTGTTGATCAACGTCACCCGCGGCAAGACGATACGGCTGCTGCCACCGTTGACGATTGATGAACGGGAGGTGGGGATGATTGTCAGAGGGGTTGGGCGAGCACTGAATAGTGATTTAGCGCCTGCTCAATAGTGGTATCTACAACTGATGACGCACACCTCGCCGTCCTCAATCATGTAAACCAGACGATGCTCCGCAGTTATCCGGCGAGACCAGAGGCCGCTCATGTTGTGCTTGAGCGCCTCTGGCTTTCCGACGCCCTCAAATGGTTCGCGCTTGATCGCTTTGATCAGGAGATTGATGCGCTTGAGTCCGGCCTTGTCGTTCTGTTGAAACCACAAATAGTCTTCCCAGCCTGTGGGCGTGAACTGGATTTTCATTCTTCAATCAGTTGCCTGGCTTCGGCTTTGCCGGCACGCAGCTCGTTGATGGACTTCATCAAGCGCTCGGCGTTGGCAGGTGAGCGCAGCAAATAGGCTGTTTCTTCTAGCGCGTTGTAATCGGACAGGGACATCATCACAACAGGTTCCCCTTTCTGCCGGGTAACCAGTAGAGGCGCACGGTCTTCATTGACACGGTCCATCGTCTCGGCCAAGTGCGCACGGGCGGTTGTGTAGTTGATGGTTTGCATAGTGAAGTCCTCGCTGGATGCAGAGAACGTACAGAAATGAGTACAGGATGACAAGGCGATACCTACCAGTGGTTGTTTCGCAGAAGGGCTTTGCGACTGCATTCAGTATCGCTCAGTATTTATCGAGACGTTTCTGAGAAGCCTGTAATCCTTCTCTGCCGTGCCTGTCGTGCGAAGCCCTCGTCTTGTCGTTCCGCGGCCTACTCGCTGTAGGAAATAGATAAGGCGTCAAGCCAAATCGTCCCCTAACTCCGGCGCCAACATTCGCGTCTTCACCGCCCCATTCGAATTGTGCTGAAAAATCTCGCTCGGCTGCCCCTGTTCATTGAAAAACACCTGGCCGATCCCCGCCGAATTCCACAACCGTTCCCCGGCCTCGGCATGTTCGGGCGTGTACGGCACGATGCGCATCTGCCGGCGCTTGGTGAACCAGTTCAACGGCGAGCGCGGCGAGTAGAGCCAGCGGTTGAGGCGGTCGAACCATTCCAGCAGGGTCGGCGGGAATTCGTTCTTGATGCCGCTGCTGGTGATCTGCCAGATGCGTGGGCCGGCCTTGCGATGGCGGATCAGTACTTCGTAGACGAACGAATAATGCACATCACCTGACAGCACCACGTAGTTACCCGGTGTGCGCGAGTGGCGGAAAATGTTCAGGATCACTTGCGCGGCGCCGCGATGGGCCATCCAGTTTTCCGCATCGACCAACAGCGGATAACCGCACCAGCTGAAGACCTTTTGCACAGTCTCGATGAGCTTCACGCCAAAGATCGGTGCCGGGGAAACGATGATCGCCGACGGGTGATCGAGCAATTCCTGCTGCAGTTCGCTCAGCGCTTCCCAATCGAGCAAACCCGAAGGTTGCTTGAGCGCCATTTCACTGCGCCAGCGTCGCGTGCGCGTGTCGATTACTACCAGTGCCGGGCTGCTCGGCAGAACGAAGTGCCACTGCTGAAAGCGCAGCAACTGATCAATCAAATCGTCCTGCACTGGTTGGTCAAGGTAACCGTCATCACCGCTGGCGCTCAGCTGTCGGGTCTTGGCCAATACGTCCTTGAACGCATCGGGATTGTTGCCCCAGCCTTGGCACAACAGATAAGCGATCAGCGCATTGCCGATGATGCGCTTGGAAAACGGATGGCCGTAGGCGGTTTCTTCCCACTGCGCGGACAGGTTCCAGTCATCGGTGATGTCGTGGTCGTCGAAAATCATCAGACTCGGCAGATGCGCCAGTGCCCGGGCGACGTTGCCCAGGCCGGCCTTGAAGGCATCAATGCGCGTCTGTTCGAGGCGGTAGCGCTTCAGGCGCGGCGGCGTCAGCGTCGGTGCCTGCGGATTGATCAGCGACCACGGCGTCGGCGACCACACCAGCAGGTACATCGCCATGACTTCGGCGAAGGTCACCAGATGATTGTCGGCGCTGCTGCTGGTGAAAATCGGCTTACGCGCACCGCCGAAAAATCGCTCGCGCAACGTCTCGTTGCTCTCCAGCGCCGGTAACAAATCCGCGCGGTGATAGTAGCTGGCCGGGTGTTCGTAAAGCTTGGCGCTGTCGCTGACCACCGCGCCTTCGAGGTGCTCGTCGAACAGGCCGAGCCGTTCGATCAACGCATGAATCGCCCGCAGCATCGGCCCGGCGACATCGTCGGCGTAGACCTGATCGCCGCTCATCATCAGCAGCGCCGGGCGTTGCTGCGGATCGGTTTCCTCAGCCAGCAACTGATCAACGCAAAGCAGACCATCGGTGGCCGCGTGATGCGGCTTGCGACAGGAACCATGCAGCAACTGATCGATCCGAGCGCGCAGGACGAAATTCGGGCTCGTCGCCTCGCCATACAGCAGATGCGGCGCCCAGTCGGCAACACCCGCGGTGTCATCAATCAGCAGGTCATAGTCGATACGCGTATCGCAGGGCAGGGCGCTGTCGAGGGCAACATCAATCAGGTGAACAAACGCGTGACGGCCTACGGGAATGACCGTGCATTTCCCGGCATCGAGGGGAATGTCTCCTACACCTTGCAGGCGCAAGGTCAACGCCAGTTCACGGCTGCCGACCAGCCACATGACTAACCGCGTTGGCTGCAGACGGCGCAACAGCGGGCCGGCCAGCACCGGCGGCAGCAAGGAGGGATCGGTCAGGTGTCGAGACATCGAAGGGCAAAGCTCAAGGCGCACAGGCTGGCGATGATAACGCAGCCGGCGCCTTGAGCGCTTAAGCGAGGCTTAAGAGGCGGCTTTTTGTACTTTCAGCGCCAGCAAGCGCCATTCGCCAGCCGTCGCGTCAACCCGTGGCTGCTCTTGCACAGAGCAATCGAAACGGTAGGTGACATCGTCGCCATTCATGTTGCGCGCGGTGACGCTGTTGCTGAAGGTGTAAACCTGGTTCTTGAAGCGATGGCTGACCAGCGCTTTGCTATCGGCAAAACGCGCCGAAGCGGGATAGCGCAGGGTGCTGGTCACGAACGGGCTGCACATCACATAGGCGATCATCGACTTGTCGGCCTGTTCGTCGCCGCGCAATTTCTTGTTCAGCGCGGCCAGGGCCATGCGACCCTCATAGTCGCTTTGATTGAGCACCGTCTGCACCGCCATGGTTTTTGGCGCCCGGCTGGCGTAGTTCGGCAACAACGCCGAGTCGGCAGGGGACGGCGCGTCGTCCGGCTCGATGGCCGCAAAAGCCGGCGCATCTTTCAACTCGGTGGCGGGCGTGACCGCCTCGGCTTCAGGCAGCACGGAGGTCGGCTCGACGTTTTGCGCCACGACGCTCTCGGGCTGCTCGTCTTTATACGCAGAAGGAAACAGCGACAGCGTGATCGACAACACCACCAACCCGACAATGAAACCGCCCGCCGCGCCAACGATGTTGCTGTAGAAAATATTCCAGCTACCGCGGTTCTTCACCACCCAGCGCCACATCAAACCCCAGACCGCGACAAACGCCAGAAAACGCAGAAACTCCATTTGATCCTTTCCCTTGAACCTTCATAACCTGAAACGGCACTCATCGACGGTGTGTGCCAAGATGGCCGGCAAGATAGCAAAATAGGTGCGCCGTCCGGTTACGGTTGCGGAAAATAATTCGCCGCCAGAAACACCAGAGTGACCATCCCCACAGCGAAACCACAGCCCCCCGCGAGCAGTTGCCGGGCAACCGGATGCGCTGGCTGTCGCCGCTTGGCCATCCACAACCACACCCCCGCGAGGACGCCGGCGCTGGTCATGAAACTCACCAGGCTGCCATGCAGTCCCGGCGTTGCCATGGTAGTGCCGAACAGCCCGTCATAAATCAGCGTGAAGACAATGCCCGCCACCACGGCACTGCCAGCCCCGGCAAGGTTCGCCAGCAGCAGATTCCAGTTCCCACGCTGCCGCACGACCCAAAACCACATGGCAGCCATGACCCCTGCACACAACAAAGCATCCATCGAATTTTCCTTCTTTCCACGAGACAGAGAGACGACGACTGGGAGCGTCAGTAGAGAGTGGACGGCAAGATAGCAAAATAGTAGCGTCGCGCCATGCCTTCTCTGTCATGGACGGCGCGCCGCTGATCAGAAGAAATACCGGGATGTTTTCTCCAGCAATGCCCGCGTGGCATTCAAAGAATGTCGCGCAAGTACCCCTTGATCGCGAGCAGCGGCTGCCCCAACTGCTCCAGCGATTGCGCCTGACACAACTGCGCCGACAACTTGCTCAACTCCCGCCCCAACGGCTTCTCAACCCCACCCAACGCATCCATCGCCAGGCTCAGGCATTCACTCATCTTGAACTGAATCGCCTGCACATCGCCGCGCTTGACCAACAGCTCGAAAATGTCCTTCTGGTAATCACCCATGACCATGTCATCACGCAGAATCGGGCTCAAGCCGTCCTCCTCGTAGGCGAGTTTGAGGGAGAAGAGGGCGATGGTTTCCAGTGAGGTTTCCATGGGGTGTCTTGTCAGTTTGAATGAAGGACTTGGAACCGATGCGCACACGAAGATGCAGCCGGTAGGCCTGTAGCACGGGCGTGATTATACGAGCCGCTGGTGCAGCGTTGACATTCATTTTGTTGTGGCGCTTTGATTAGAGCGGCTGAACATCAGTGGAGTAACTACCATGGAATACGACGAAAAATTGATCGACGACGCCGTTCTTGCCCTCCTGGCGGCTTACGCCTCCGACCGCGGCCATACCTGGAAAGGGTATGACTTCGAGATCATGAGCCGTTTGCACGAGCAGGGTTTGATCAGTGATCCGGTCAACAGGAATAAATCGGTTTGGCTGACGGAGGAGGGGCTGGAGCGGGGGCGGGCGATGGCGGCGCGGTTGTTTGGGGGAAGTGCTCAGGCTGAGCCTGCAAACGACTCCGACACCTGAGTCCGTGCATGTCACGTGCGACCCGCGCGGTGGTGAGCCTTCAGCGTTGCGCGTCCACTTTAATGCAGACGAAAAAAAAGGCCTTGCAAAGCAAGACCTTTCTTAATTTTGGTGTCGAGGGAGACTGTAGTCTTCCATGTAATCCGTGGCCTACAGCCAGATTTCACGGTTCGGGATACACGTAGGGATACAGCTTGCTTGGCCCTATGATCGCACAATCTCAGATACAGGCTAAAAATCCCCTATCGGTAGTCGAGAATCTAGCTGGTGTGGCAAGGATTGCAGCAATAGTAACAACCATTAATCCTTAGGGTGGGGTTAGCCGCTCGAGCGGCGCTTACAGCACCAGCGCACGATGTATGACTTCCCAGCGATGCCTGATTGGCAGGCAACGGCATGAACTGACAGCCAGTCGTCGTGTTGTGCACTTCGTAGTCGCCATTTGCTTGAACGTTTCTATTCACGATAAATGATGGCATTTGCTAGTCCTCGCTTCCGTGTGTCGGATCGGTAATGACTCAAGAGTTCTAACCATGTGTGCCGTACTGGCGGAAATCGCGATGGCTAGCAGTGATGGAGGTTAGCTGCAGCATGGCGGAAAGCAATCAGTCGCCAGAAAGCCGCCGGGGACCCTGGGACTATCTAAAGGACACGGGGTCGGAAACCCGCGTGATTGAGTTAGTGGGAGGTTTCCAAAGTTACTGAAATTTCAGTCATTGAAATTGAAAGAATTCGGCTGAAAAAGGGTCATCGTTACCGGATCGGTAATGATGACCCTTTGTGTTGCTGATAACGCACGCGCCGCGCTGTCCACCGGGTCAACCTGTCACCCAATGTAGAAAAATCAGCCACTACCAAGATCGCGAGGGTTTTATGCTCCGTGTCATTCAGAAATGCTCAGGGGCCCGGCGACCTCCCACCAGCTTGTGCAATTGCACTGGTGAACTGTGTATTCACCCGGTTCACCTGTTCACTAAGCTGGGCACCTGTCCGCTAACAAGGTCCGGCGGGTTTCCGACCCGTGTCTTAAAGAAAACCTCAGGGGCCCCAGGCAAACAACGGGAGATACACCTAGCGTTCGCTGGTGGGATTGATGCTTACGGGGTGTGGGGGATTATATCCCTCCAAATGCGGTGTAACTCATGTAACTGGTGTAACGATTAACGGTAAATAGCTGTATTTATTTAATATTTTTAATGTACACCGACTTCGCACGCCAATTTTTAGGCGTGTAACTCGGCCATCTGGTGTAACGCCTCTGATGCATGAAAAAGGAACGAACTAGGTTACGCCTATGATGCAGGAGGGTAGCGTACTTCCCGGCCGGCAGTCGCAACAGGCCGCTTTCGGCCAATAGCTGACGTTCGCCCTAGAGCTATTTTTAAAGAAATTTTATTGTTACACCGATTCACCGTCGATTCGCACTGTGGCCTTTCCAGCGTCATCGTACGGAATGCTCACCTCAACCACTTTCCCCGTTTCCGTAGCGACTTTGATTACTAATCGATGAGGTGGTGCGGCGAAGTCATCGGTAAAGAGGACATGTATAGCCTCCTTGCACGAATCTCCTTTCGCTACCGGCCAATACGCGGACCCATCTACTGCCGGCAAATACACATCAATATTGGACATTATATTTTTCCTAATTAATGGATGCGCAATCTATCGTAGCTCATAACGCCCAGTCCGCCAGTTGTTCAGCATTAAGAATCAAATTATCCACGATAGGTATGAGAATCTTGTCTCCCGCCACAACTGTGAAGCTAAATCGATATTCCTTCTCTGCCAAGAAAGAGGGGGGTTTTACAAACGCCATATCCCAGATTCTGCGCATGAACTGATCTGCTGTGAACAGGCTGGTATCTGAAATATGAATCTCACGGCCAATGTAAGACACTAGTTCATGCCGACAGTGAACCGACAGGTTCGCTAGTGGGATGCATGGATCAACTATGTGATTACCTGAATCACGCCCGGAGGTAATGCGGTCCCGTAGCAGGACTGAAAGCGCTACTCCTAAGTTATGCGCTTTTGTTGCAGTCATATACCAACAGTCATCGTAGTCGGGAAACAATCCTACAGCGTCTCGCATCTTCCTAACTTGGGGCATGCAAAAAATGAATCCATTTAGCGCTTCTCGATGAACGCTCGCACTGGAGTTTCGTACCCTGATGATCTGTTCGTTGCCGCCAACCATCTCAAGATTATGAATAGCTGCGCTCATCGCTCCCGGAATCCTCGGGTGATGCACATCGTCACCTAAGCCGATTGCTCCTTGAAACATGAGACTGAACCAGGGCCTTTCAATCTCAACGATTCCGTCAAATTTCAGTAAAAAAGAGTACTTGCCTTCACCGCTGTCGACAATCTGAGCACTTTCGATTTTTCTATACTCATACAAAGTGCCCAGCTTTATCGTTTTTCTAGTTTTCAGGTTGTCCTTTATAAAACAGTTCTTTGCGAGAAGCATTTCTTTTCCTATTTTTATTCGAGAGGGGGCGAGCACCTACCCCCACATCCATCCTGCGAGGCTCTTTGATATTATAAGATTCAGCTATGTTCGCAGTATGTCTATAGAAACTGGTTTTATTGACGCCGGCGTGAGTCTCTTCCATGGGCGTCTACTGCCCCTTCACGACCGTCTGCTTTTGGCCGTGAGCGGACATTCTGGGGCCGAGAAATCCGTGCTACTGGCTATTGTGCAAGCCCAGTCCAGGCGGACCGGGTCTATTGATTTCTGATAAGGTCGCGTTCATAGACGATCATGACAAGGAGTCAATTGTGGCGAAGCCCGCAGCACGTTTAACCGATCCGACCAGTTGCCCAATGCCAGGGCACGGTGCCCAATCCATTGCGTCCGGCTCTTCTGATGTTTTTTTCGATGGTCTTGCCGCCGCTCGAAAGGGCGATACCTGCACGTGCGGCAGCGCGTTGGTTTCCGGCGTCTCAGCGACCGTTTTTATCAACGGGAAAAACGCAGCTTTGGTTGATACTGTCGGAACGCATGGTGACGTCGTAGTCGGCGGCTCCGGCACCGTAATCATCGGTGATTCGCATACGCCTGCTCCATTCGTCCCTCCCATGCCTCTCGCGATCCAGAAGACCTACGGTCAAGCATTCAGCGTTACCGACAGCGAAAAGGGTACTCCGTTGGCTTTCCGTGACTTCGTGGCGACGGTCAACGGTGTAGAAACCACAGGCGTTACCGACGCCAACGGTATTGCTCACGTTAAGACGCCGTCCCCCGATGCGAAAATTTCACTGCACGTCATGTTCAGCGCTCCGGCACGGACACTCCATGAGCTGGCGGAGGGCGTGTGATGACCAATCTATTCGCAACTCAAGCGACCGCCCAGGAAATCAAGCCCGGCGAGTTCATGTGTCCGATACCCATTACCGTGAATGATCGAGCGGCAACGCGTGAAGCGATCATCAAGAAGGTCCGGTCACTGAACGCCACGTTTGTAGAGCGATCCTCGTGGGGAGCGGTGAAGGGCAAGCCGGATATGGTGATGGATTGGGATTACACCATGATCGCCCTGCATCACGCCGGCCGTAGCCACAGCTGTACACCTGGTGCAGAGCAGATGCAGGAAATCCAGAAGGGGCACCTAAGCCAGAAATACGACGATATCGGCTACCACTTCGGTATTGATTGCACCGGGCAAGTTTATGAGGGGCGCGACATACGCCTTCAAGGTTCGAGTGTCCTGAAATTCAATACAGGCCTGATTGGCATTGTTTTACTGGAAAACCTGACGACACCGGAGGAGGGCGGAGATTGGGTCGCGAAGGGCCGTGTTGCGCTTGATAGCCTCGGATACAGCACGACAAACGTAATACCTGCTGCCCAGATCACTGCGCTGATACATCTGATCGATGCGCTGAAGAGTGTGTTTGTAATCAAGCATTTTGGCGGTCATCGGGAATACCCAGGTCAAGCATCTGAAGGCAAGATCTGTCCCGGAAATATTGGCATGGAGTTGGTCAGGAATCTCAGAGCGAAAACTCAACTACTCCCACCTCCGGCGCCGCGAGAATGAAGAAGCTGATTGCCCTGATTGGATTGGCTCTGGTGACCGTGCTCTACGTTGGGTATTACGAAGCGCTGGAGGATGGAGACATTGAAACCATCCTGTTCATCAAGAAGCATCCGACGTTTCAGATGAAGTTTTACAACATCCACGCCAATGACGGAGAAATTCGTAAGGTCGAACGGCTCACGGAGGAGGAGCGTATCTGGATCGTTGATTACTGCAGATACCGGCTGGGCATCGATACCGATCTGAAAACACAAAACGACGTTGAAGTTTGCAGAAAAAAATAGATGGCTGGGATTCAAAAAAGGCTTCTTCGGAGGCCTTTTTTAATCGGCGGCAATTTGCTCAGCCAGCTCTCTGTCTCGTCAGTGCTTTGCTTGGTTTTCCAATCTTCCGGCGTCTGATCTTCGGCGCGGTTGTTGAAGGCAAACTTCTGCGTCCCCGGCATACGAAAACCCAACAGCCCACTTTTCCACAGACGAAAAAAAAGGCCTTGCAAAGCAAGACCTTTCTTAATTTTGGTGCCCCGAGGGAGACTCGAACTCCCACTCCTTTCGAAAACGGATTTTGAATCCGCCGCGTCTACCAATTCCGCCATCAGGGCTCAATGGCGGCGAAGTATAGAGAGGTCATTACCGTTGGTCAATCACGTTTCATGGTCAATTTTCGATATTTCCGCTAGACTTTCCGGCCCTGCTAGACGAACCCCATCATGCGCGTTGCTGACTTTACTTTCGAGCTTCCTGATTCGCTGATCGCCCGCCATCCTTTGGCCGAGCGTCGCGGTAGTCGCCTGCTGACCCTCGATGGGCCGAGCGGCGCCCTGGCACACCGTCAATTCACTGATTTGCTTGAGCATTTGCGCCCGGGCGATTTGATGGTGTTCAACAATACCCGGGTGATTCCGGCGCGGCTGTTCGGGCAGAAAGCGTCCGGCGGCAAGCTGGAAATTCTTGTCGAGCGCGTGCTCGACAGCCATCGCGTGCTGGCGCATGTGCGCTCGAGCAAGTCGCCGAAGCCGGGTTCGAAGATTCTTATCGACGGCGGTGGCGAAGCCGAGATGCTGGCGCGTCACGATGCGCTGTTCGAGCTGGGCTTCGCTGAAGAAGTGCTGCCGCTGCTCGATCGTGTCGGGCACATGCCGTTGCCTCCTTATATAGACCGCCCGGATGAGGGCTCGGATCGCGAGCGTTATCAGACCGTGTACGCCGAGCGCCTGGGCGCGGTGGCGGCGCCGACGGCGGGGCTGCATTTCGATCAGCCGTTGCTGGAAGCGATTGCGGCCAAGGGCGTCGAGACGGCGTTCGTCACACTGCACGTCGGTGCGGGGACGTTCCAGCCGGTGCGCGTCGACAAGATCGAAGATCACCACATGCACACCGAGTGGCTGGAAGTCGGCCAGGACGTAGTCGATGCCGTGGCGGCATGCCGGGCTCGTGGCGGTCGGGTGGTCGCGGTCGGCACAACCAGTGTGCGTTCGCTGGAGAGTGCGGCGCGCGATGGTGTGCTTAAGCCGTTCAGTGGCGACACCGACATCTTTATCTACCCGGGCCGGCCGTTTCATGTGGTCGATGCCCTGGTGACCAATTTCCATTTGCCGGAATCGACGCTGTTGATGCTGGTTTCGGCGTTTGCCGGTTATCCCGAAACCATGGCTGCCTACAAGGCCGCTGTCGACAACGGTTACCGCTTTTTCAGCTACGGTGATGCGATGTTCATCACCCGCAATCCCGCTCCAACTGCCCCTGAACAATCAGGCCCAGAGGAAACAGAATGAGTCGCGAATGTCGAATGTCCTTTGAGCTGCTGGCCACCGATGGCAAGGCTCGCCGTGGTCGCCTGACCTTCCCCCGTGGCACCGTCGAGACCCCGGCGTTCATGCCGGTCGGCACCTACGGCACGGTCAAGGGCATGTTGCCGCGTGACATCGTCGCCACGGGCGCGGAGATCATTCTGGGCAACACCTTCCACCTGTGGCTGCGTCCCGGCACGCAGGTGATCAAGGAGCACGGCGACCTGCATGATTTCATGCAGTGGAAAGGTCCGATCCTGACCGACTCCGGCGGCTTCCAGGTGTTCAGCCTCGGCGCGATGCGCAAGATCAAGGAGGAGGGCGTGACCTTCGCCTCGCCGATCGATGGCGCGAAAGTGTTCATGGGCCCGGAAGAATCGATGCAGGTGCAGCGCGATCTCGGCTCCGACATCGTGATGATCTTCGACGAATGCACGCCGTACCCGGCTGACGAGGACGTTGCGCGGGTATCGATGGAATTGTCTTTGCGTTGGGCGCAGCGCTCGAAGAACGCGCATGGCGACAACACCGCGGCGCTGTTCGGCATCGTCCAGGGCGGCATGCATGAAAACCTGCGCATGCGCTCGCTCGAAGGCCTCGACAAAATCGGCTTCGACGGCCTCGCCATTGGCGGCCTGTCGGTGGGCGAGCCGAAGCACGAAATGATCAAGGTGCTCGATTACCTGCCGGGCCTGATGCCCGCTGACAAACCTCGTTACCTTATGGGCGTTGGCAAACCGGAAGATCTGGTTGAGGGTGTGCGCCGCGGTGTGGACATGTTCGATTGCGTGATGCCAACCCGTAATGCCCGCAATGGGCATCTGTTCATTGATACTGGCGTGCTGAAGATCCGTAACGCGTTCCATCGCCATGATGAATCGCCGCTGGATCCGACCTGCGATTGCTATACCTGCCAGAACTTCTCGCGCGCTTATCTGCATCACCTGGACAAGTGCGGCGAAATGCTCGGCAGCATGCTCAATACCATCCATAACTTGCGCCATTATCAGGTGCTGATGGCTGGTTTGCGCGAGGCTATTCAACAGGGTACATTGGCCGCCTTTGTCGATGCCTTCTACGCCAAACGCGGACTTCCCGTTCCGCCTTTGGACTGAGTTTTCTGACCCCAAGATTCAACATTTGCAACTGGAGTGCTAAATGAGCTTTTTTATCTCTAACGCCATGGCTGACGCAGCTGCACCGGCTGCTGCAGGCCCAATGGGCGGCGGCTTCGAGTGGATTTTCCTGGTCGGCTTCCTGGTCATCTTCTACCTGATGATCTGGCGTCCACAGGCCAAGCGCGCCAAAGAGCAGAAGAACCTGCTGAGCAGCCTGCAGAAAGGCGACGAAGTCGTGACCACTGGCGGCATCGCCGGCAAGATCACCAAGGTTGCCGATGACTTCGTGGTTCTGGAAGTCTCCGACACCGTTGAAATGAAGTTCCAGAAAGGCGCCATCGCCGCCACGCTGCCAAAAGGCACGCTGAAAGCGATCTAAGAGCAACGACTTCTACTCAATCGACGGGGCGCGCAAGGCGCCCCGCGTTCATAACGGGCGGCGTGATGCTGAACAAATACCCTCTGTGGAAATACATTCTGATCCTGGCGGTGCTGGCGATCGGTCTGATTTATTCCGCTCCCAATCTTTACCCCGATGACCCGGCCATTCAGATCAGCGGCGCCAGCACGGCCCTGCAGGTCAATCAGGCCGATCTGGATCGCGTCAGCACGGCGCTGAAAGAATCCGGCATCAACGTCAAGGCAGCCACGCTGACCTCGGGCGGCAAGGGCGGCCTGATCCGTCTGGCCAAGGCTGAAGACCAGCTGCCAGCCAAGGACGTCGTGCGCAAGGCATTGGGTGATGACTACGTCGTCGCGCTGAACCTGGCACAGACCACTCCGCAATGGCTGCGCAATCTGGGCGCGCACCCGATGAAGCTGGGTCTGGACTTGTCCGGTGGTGTGCACTTCCTGCTTGAAGTGGACATGGACAAAGCCCTCGATGCACGCCTGAAAGTCTACGAAGGCGACGTCAAGAGCCTGCTGCGCAAAGAGAAGCTGCGCTATCGCAGCCTGCCGCAACTGGGCGGTGCCATTCAGCTGGGCTTCGCTGACGAAGACAGCCGCGAACAGGCTCGCAGCCTGATCCGCAAGAACTTCAACGATTTCGACATTGTTCCGGCCGACCTCAACGGTCAACCGGTGCTGCGTCTGGCGATGACCCCGGCCAAGCTGGCGGAAATCCGTGAATACTCCATCAAGCAGAACCTGACCACGGTACGTAACCGTGTCAACGAGCTGGGTGTTGCCGAACCGATCGTGCAGCGTCAGGGCGCCAACCGCATTGTGGTTGAACTGCCAGGCGTGCAGGACACTGCCGAAGCCAAGCGTATTCTCGGCAAAACGGCCAACCTTGAGTTCCGTCTGGCCGCTGAGCCGGGCGCTTCGAAAGCCACTTCCGAGTCGTTCGAATTCCGTGAAGGCAATCGTCCGCCAGCGCAGATCGAGCGTGGTCTGATCATCACCGGTGACCAGGTCACCGACGCCAAGGCCGGTTTCGGCGAGCACGGCACGCCGGAAGTGAACATCCGTCTGGATGGCCACGGTGGTGAGCTGATGAGCCGCGCGACCCGTTCGAACGTCGGTCGCAGCATGGCGGTGATCTTCATCGAGCAACGCCCGGTGACCACTTACACCAAGCAGGTGGTCAACGGTGTCGAGAAAGACGTACCGGTGCAGACCTTCAAGGAAGAGAAGAAGATCATCAGTCTGGCGACCATTCAGTCGCCGCTGGGTGCGCAGTTCCGTATCACCGGCCTGAACGGCCAGGGCGAATCGTCCGAGCTGGCGCTGCTGCTGCGTGCCGGTGGTCTGGCGGCGCCGATGTACTTCGCCGAAGAGCGCACAATCGGTCCGAGCCTGGGTGCTGACAACATCACCAAAGGTATCGATGCGTCGCTGTGGGGCATGCTGTTCGTGTCGCTGTTCATCATTGCCATCTACCGCTTCTTCGGCGTTATCGCCACTGTCGCGCTGGCGGTGAACATGGTGCTGTTGCTGGCGCTGATGTCGCTGCTGGGCGCGACGCTGACCCTGCCGGGCATCGCCGGTATCGTGTTGACCATGGGTATGGCGGTTGACGCCAACGTGCTGATCTTCTCGCGGATCCGTGAAGAAATCGCCGCAGGCATGACCGTGCAGCGTGCAATCAACGAAGGCTTCGGCCGGGCATTCACCGCGATTCTCGACGCCAACCTGACCACTTTGCTGGTCGGCGGCATTCTCTTCGCCATGGGCACCGGCCCGGTGAAGGGCTTCGCAGTGACCATGTCCCTCGGGATCTTTACCTCGATGTTCACGGCCATCATGGTGACCCGCGCAATGGTCAACCTGATCTTTGGCGGGCGTGACTTCAAGAAGTTGTGGATTTAAGGGGCTGCCATGTTACGTACAATCAACTTCATGGGCGTTCGCAACTTCGCGTTCGGCGTCACGGTTTTTCTAACGCTGCTGGCGGTATTCAGCGTCGTCACCAAAGGCATGAACTGGGGCCTGGACTTCACCGGCGGTACGCTCATCGAGCTGACCTACGAGCGTCCGGCCGATGTCACCAAGGTCCGCGAGCAGTTGGCGACCTCGGGTTACCACGAAGCCATCGTGCAGAACTTCGGTGCCACCACTGACCTGCTGGTGCGCATGCCGGGTGAAGACCCGCAGCTCGGTCATCAGGTCGCGGAAGCACTGCAGAAGGTTGGCGGCGACAACCCGGCGACGGTCAAGCGTGTCGAGTTCGTCGGCCCGCAGGTCGGTGAAGAGCTGCGCGACCAGGGCGGCCTCGGCATGCTCCTGGCGCTGGGCGGCATCCTGATCTACCTGGCTTTCCGCTTTCAGTGGAAGTTCGCGGTCGGCGCCATCGTGTCGCTGATCCACGACGTGATCGTGACCATCGGTATCCTGTCGTTCTTCCAGATCACCTTCGACCTGACGGTGCTGGCGGCGGTACTGGCGATCATCGGTTACTCGCTGAACGACACCATCGTCGTGTTCGACCGGGTGCGGGAGAACTTCCGTGTGCTGCGCAAGGCGTCGCTGATCGAGAACATCAACATCTCGACCACCCAGACCCTGCTGCGCACCATGGCGACGTCGATCTCGACCTTGCTGGCGATCGCGGCGCTGCTGTTCTTCGGCGGCGACAACCTGTTCGGCTTTTCCATCGCGCTGTTCATCGGCGTGCTGGCGGGTACGTACTCGTCGATCTACATCGCCAACGTCGTGCTGATCTGGCTGAACCTGACCACCGAGGATCTGATTCCTCCGGCCAACACCGAGCAGGAAGTCGACGACCGTCCATAACGGCCCTCGAAACTCCGGCTGTCAGCCCAAGAAAGGCGCGAGTTGAACTCGCGCCTTTTTTTGTGCTCCAAGGCTGGGAGAAGCGCGGGCGCGTCCCGCATGTGATGGTCAGGAGGTTCATGTGAACAAGTCGTTGCTGGTTGGTGCGGTATTGGGTGCTGTCGGTGTTACAGCCGGGGGTGCTGTTGCCACCTACAGCCTGGTTAAAAGCGGCCCTGAGTATGCGCAAGTGCTAGCCGTTGAGCCGGTCAAGACACAGATCAAGACTCCACGTGAAGTATGCAAGGATGTAACGGTGACCCGTCAGGCACCGGTGAAAGATCAACACCAGATCGCCGGTACCGTGGTCGGCGCGCTGGCCGGTGGCTTGCTGGGCAACCAGATTGGCGGCGGCACCGGCAAGAAGATTGCCACGGTGGCCGGTGCGGTCGGTGGCGGTTACGCGGGTAACAAGGTGCAGGAGGGCATGCAGGAGCGTGACACCTACACCACCACGCAAACCCGCTGCAATACGGTCAATGACATCAGCGACAAGGTCGTCGGTTACGACGTGCGTTACTCGCTCGATGGCAAGGAAGGCAAAGTGCGGATGGACCGCGATCCGGGCAACCAGATTCCGGTCGACAAGGAAGGCAAGCTGATCCTGTCGCAGAATGAGCCGGGTCAGTAAGATTTCACTGTTTTGAAAAGAAGCACCCTGCGGGGTGCTTTTTTTGTGCCTGCGATTTATGGCCGCGCGATTCCCATCTGTGGGAGCGAGCCTGCTCGCGAATGCGGTCCATCATTCAGTATCCATTCTGCTGATACACCGCTTTCGCGAGCAGGCTCGCTCCCACATGAGATTCACTGGGCCTGACAAATGGGCATAAAAAAAGCACCCTGAAGGGTGCTTTTCTGATTCGTCCGAAGCTTAGCGCTTCAGCGAAGCCGGCAGGTGCGGCTGGATCGCCGTCAGGACTGCCTTGAAGCATTTGGTGTTGCCGGCAACGATGTGGCCTTTTTCAAGGAAGTCGTGACCGCCGGTGAAGTCGCTCACCAGGCCGCCGGCTTCCTGAATCAGCAGGGCGCCTGCCGCCATGTCCCACTCGGACAGGCCCGATTCCCAGAACGCATCGAAACGGCCGGCAGCCACGTAGGCCAGGTCCAGGCTCGCTGCGCCAGCGCGGCGGATGCCGGCAGTCTGGCCGACCAGGGAGCGGAACATGCCCAGGTAGTTGTCGAGGTTGTCCATCTGGTCGTTACGGAACGGAAAGCCGGTACCCAGCAGGGCGCCGTCAAGGCTGGTGCGGCCGCTGACGCGCAGGCGACGACCGTTCAGTTGTGCGCCGCGACCACGGCTGGCGGTGAATTCTTCCTGGCGCACCGGGTCCAGAACCACAGCGTGTTCCAGGCGACCACGGTATTTGCAGGCGATGCTGACTGCGAAGTGCGGAATGCCACGCAGGAAGTTGGTGGTGCCGTCCAGTGGATCGATGATCCACAGGTACTCTTCGCCTTCGATGCCGGTGCCAGCGTGCAGGCCGGTCTCTTCACCCTGGATCGAGTGATTCGGGTAAGCCTTGCGCAGGGCATCGATGATTTTCTGTTCAGCGGCGCGATCGACCTCGGATACATAATCCTTGGCGTCTTTTTCGTCGACCTTGATGGTATCCAGGCGCTCGATGGAGCGGAAGATCAGTTCACTGGCGCTGCGGGCGGCGCGCAGCGCGATATTCAGCATGGGCTGCATGGATGTGTCACCTAAGGTTGTTAAAGAAAGCCGCGCATTCTATCAGAACTTTTCTTCAGGTGAAGGACGCTGTTCGCTTTCATAGCTTAACGGTAGGCTGTTCTGTAAGATTTGCCCCCCTTTCCAATGTCCGAGAGCGCCTCCCTTGCTGCAGAACATTCGTGTCGTCCTGGTCAATACCAGCCACCCCGGCAATATCGGCGGGGCCGCGCGCGCCATGAAAAACATGGGTCTGTCGCGTCTGGTGCTGGTCGAGCCACGCCAGTTTCCGCACCACGAAGCCGATGCCCGCGCATCCGGTGCCGGAGACATCCTTGAAAACGCGCAGGTCGTCGCCACTTTGGAAGATGCCTTGGTCGGCTGCAATCTGGTGCTGGGCACCAGTGCGCGGGATCGACGTATTCCGTGGCCGCTGCTCGATCCGCGTGAATGCGGGACCAAAGCCGTGGAAGAGGCCGGGCAGGGCGCCGAAATCGCTCTGGTGTTCGGTCGTGAAGATTCCGGCCTGACCAACGAAGAGCTGCAGCGATGTCACTTCCACGTGCACATCCCTTCCGACCCGACGTTCAGTTCGCTGAACCTTGGAGCGGCGGTGCAGGTGCTGAGCTACGAAGTGCGCATGGCCTGGCTGGCCTCGCAGGGGCAGCCGAGCAAGGTCGAGAAAGAAGAAGTGGCTTCGGTGAAAAGCGCCGAGCTGGCGACCATGGATGAGCTGGAGCGCTTTTACGAGCATCTGGAGCAGACATTGGTCGCGATCGAATTTCTCGACCCGGAAAAACCCCGGCACTTGATGGCACGCCTGCGCCGGTTGTACGGACGCAGCTCGGTCAGCCGGGCGGAAATGAATATTTTGCGGGGCATTCTCACGGAAACCCAGAAAGCGGCCCGTGGTGAGCTTCTTAAGCGGAAGGACTGAATGATGTTTGAGCGTTTGCGTGAAGATATCCAGAGCGTATTCCATCGAGACCCGGCGGCGCGTAACGCTTTTGAAGTCCTGACCTGCTACCCCGGCATGCATGCGATCTGGATTCATCGACTGGCCGGCATGCTCTGGCGCAACGATCTGAAGTGGCTGGCACGGCTGGTGTCGAACTTCGGCCGCTGGCTGACCGGCATCGAGATTCATCCGGGCGCCAAGGTTGGGCGGCGTTTCTTTATCGACCACGGCATGGGTATCGTTATCGGTGAGACCGCCGAGATCGGCGACGACGTGACCATCTATCAGGGTGTGACACTCGGCGGCACCAGTTGGAACAAGGGCAAGCGCCACCCGACGCTGGGTGACGGTGTGGTGGTCGGCGCGGGCGCCAAGGTCCTCGGTCCGTTCACGGTCGGTGCTGGTGCCAAGGTCGGTTCCAACGCGGTGGTGACCAAGGAAGTGCCGCCGGGCGCCACTGTGGTGGGGATTCCGGGGCGCATCATCGTCAAGTCCGATGAAGAGCAGGACGCCAAGCGCAAGGCCATGGCTGAGAAAATCGGTTTCGATGCCTATGGCGTCAGCGAAGACATGCCCGACCCGGTGGCGCGCGCCATCGGCCAGTTGCTCGATCACCTGCAAGCGGTCGACGGGCGTCTGGAAGGCATGTGCGGCGCGTTGAAGGATCTGGGCAGCAATTACTGTGCGAAAGATCTGCCTGAGCTGCGTGAAGAAGACTTTGCCTGTGTGAAGGGCAAGGACGAATCGAAAGCCAGCTAGACCGCAGCGCAGCCTTCACGAGCAGGCTCGCTCCCACATTGAAATGCGGTCACCTGTGGGAGCGAGCCTGCTCGCGAAGAACGATGACGCGGTACCGCTGGCTGCATGCCGCCAGCCTTTGTTATAGTGCGCGCGCTCTTTTGCGGGTAAACCCGACTAAAGCACTAGGTCTTATAGTTGACTTAAATGCTCGGGAATTGCATACTCCCGCCCATTCTGAACTCCGTGGTAACTGTCCATGCGACTGACTACAAAAGGCCGATACGCCGTGACCGCCATGCTTGACCTGGCGTTGCACGCGCAGCACGGGCCGGTGTCCCTGGCCGATATCTCCGAGCGCCAAGGCATCTCCCTGTCCTACCTCGAACAGCTGTTCGCCAAACTGCGTCGCAGCAACCTGGTTTCCAGTGTTCGCGGTCCCGGTGGTGGCTACCAGTTGTCCCGCGACATGCAGGGCATCCAGGTCGCCCAGGTGATCGATGCGGTGAACGAATCGGTCGACGCCACCAAGTGCCAGGGCCAGGGCGATTGCCATTCCGGCGACACCTGCCTGACCCACCATCTGTGGTGCGACCTGAGCCTGCAGATTCACGAATTTCTAAGTGGTATCAGCTTGGCTGATCTTGTGACTCGCCGTGAGGTGCAAGAAGTAGCCCAGCGTCAGGACCAGCGCCGTTGCAACAGCAAGGCGCCACGCCTGGACAAGATTGAAGCGTCCGCCGTCGAATGACCGCCAGAGAGCCAACGGCACGCCAGCCCTGATTTAGGAGATAGTCCATGAAATTGCCGATTTACCTTGATTACTCTGCGACCACCCCGGTTGATCCGCGTGTTGCGCAAAAAATGAGTGAATGCCTGCTGGTTGACGGAAACTTCGGCAACCCGGCGTCGCGCTCCCACGTATTTGGCTGGAAGGCTGAAGAGTCGGTCGAAAACGCCCGTCGTCAGGTGGCCGATCTGGTCAACGCCGATCCGCGCGAAATCGTCTGGACCTCCGGGGCCACCGAGTCCGACAACCTGGCAATCAAGGGTGCGGCACATTTCTACGCCTCCAAGGGCAAGCACCTGATCACCAGCAAGATCGAACACAAGGCCGTTCTCGACACCATGCGCCAACTGGAGCGTGAAGGTTTCGAAGTGACTTACCTTGAGCCGACCGAAGACGGTCTGATCACTCCGGCGATGATCGATGCGGCACTGCGCGAAGACACCATTCTGGTGTCGGTAATGCACGTGAACAACGAAATCGGCACTGTGAACGACATCGCTGCGATCGGCGAACTGCTGCGCTCCAAGGGCGTGCTGTTCCACGTCGACGCCGCTCAGTCCACTGGCAAGGTCGACATCGATCTGCAGAAACTGAAAGTCGACATGATGTCGTTCTCCGCCCACAAGACCTACGGTCCCAAAGGCATCGGCGCGCTGTACGTCAGCCGCAAGCCGCGTGTGCGCATCGAAGCGACCATGCACGGCGGCGGTCACGAGCGTGGCATGCGTTCCGGCACCCTGGCGACTCACCAGATCGTCGGCATGGGTGAAGCGTTCCGTGTGGCCAAGGAAGACATGGCGGCTGAAAACGCCCGTATCAAAGCCTTGAGCGACCGTTTCTACAAGCAGGTCGAGCATCTGGAAGAGCTGTACGTCAACGGCAGCCTGACCGCCCGCGTTCCGCACAACCTGAACCTGAGCTTCAACTACGTTGAAGGCGAATCGCTGATCATGGCACTCAAGGATCTGGCGGTATCGTCCGGTTCGGCGTGCACCTCGGCGTCGCTGGAGCCTTCGTACGTATTGCGCGCCCTGGGCCGCAACGACGAACTGGCACACAGCTCGATCCGCTTTACCTTCGGCCGCTTCACCACCGAAGAAGAAATCGACTACGCCGCGCAGAAAGTCTGCGAGGCCGTTACCAAGCTGCGCGCTCTGTCGCCGCTGTGGGACATGTACAAAGATGGCGTCGATATCTCGAAAATCGAGTGGGCGGCACACTAACCAAAGAAGCCGCCGGGTACAGGTCCTGTAGCGACGCGGCGGTTCACGCAGCGCAGTTGCAGGGTCTCAAGAGCGGCCCTGATGAGTGAGGATTGAGAATCATGGCTTACAGCGAAAAGGTCATCGACCACTACGAAAACCCGCGCAACGTCGGCAAGATGAACGCGGAAGATCCTGATGTCGGCACCGGCATGGTCGGCGCTCCGGCGTGCGGCGACGTGATGCGTCTGCAAATCAAGGTCAACGACCAGGGCGTTATCGAAGACGCCAAGTTCAAGACCTACGGCTGCGGTTCGGCCATCGCTTCCAGCTCCCTCGCCACCGAGTGGATGAAGGGCAAGACCCTGGACGAAGCCGAAACCATCAAGAACACTCAGCTGGCCGAAGAACTGGCCCTGCCGCCAGTGAAAATCCACTGCTCGGTACTGGCTGAAGACGCTATCAAAGCGGCTGTTCGCGATTACAAGCAGAAGAAAGGCTTGATCTGACTTTCTGGATCTGGCGACGAGTAAGGAGTCAACGATGGCTATCAGCATGACAGAAGCGGCTGCTCGGCACGTGCGGCGCTCCCTCGACGGGCGCGGCAAAGGTGAAGGGATTCGTCTGGGTGTTCGCACCACAGGCTGTTCCGGCCTTGCCTACGTGCTGGAGTTTGTCGACGAGGTGGTTGCGGAAGATCAGGTGTTCGAGAGTCACGGCGAAAAAGTGATCATCGACCCGAAAAGCCTGACCTACCTGGACGGCACCGAGCTCGATTTCGTCAAGGAAGGGTTGAACGAAGGCTTCAAGTTCAACAACCCCAACGTACGCGGTGAATGTGGCTGCGGCGAAAGCTTCAACATCTGAGGCTTGTCGTGGGTATTCCTTGTCATTTCGCTTTATTCGAGCTGCAACCGAGCTTCCGCCTGGATCTCGAGCAGTTGGCCACGCGCTATCGAGAGCTGGCACGCGGGGTTCACCCTGACCGTTTTGCCGACGCATCCGAGCGCGAGCAGCGTTCGGCGCTCGAGCAATCGGCACGGCTCAACGACGCCTACCAGACGCTCAAGAGTCCGGCCCAGCGTGCGCGCTACCTGCTGAAGATCAGCGGGCATGAAGTGCCGATGGAAGTCACCGTCCACGATCCCGAGTTTCTTTTGCAGCAGATGCAGTGGCGCGAAGAGCTCGAAGACCTGCAGGACAGTGCCGATCTCGATGGTGTCGCGGTATTCAAGCGTCGCCTCAAGGCCGCTCAGGAACAGCTCAATGAAAGCTTCGCAGCCTGTTGGGATGATGCAGCGCAGCGCGAACAGGCCGAACGCCTGATGCGGCGCATGCAGTTCCTCGACAAGCTCACCTACGAAGTGCGCCAGCTAGAAGAGCGCCTCGACGATTAACCCAGTGCTGCCCTGATTGCACGCCTGATAGACAGACAAGACCTGATTACCATGGCTCTACTGCAGATCGCCGAACCCGGCCAAAGTCCTCAACCGCACCAGCGTCGTCTGGCTGTCGGCATCGACCTGGGCACTACCAATTCGCTCGTTGCTGCGTTGCGCAGCGGTGTCTCCGAACCGCTGGCCGACGCCAACGGGCAGGTCATCCTGCCGTCGGCGGTGCGTTATCACGCCGATCGCGTCGAAGTTGGCGAGTCGGCCAAGCTGGCTGCCTCTTCCGATCCTTTGAATACCGTGCTGTCGGTCAAGCGCTTGATGGGTCGTGGTCTGTCCGACGTCAAGCAATTGGGCGAGCAACTGCCGTACCGCTTCGTCGGCGGCGAGTCGCACATGCCGTTCATCGATACCGTGCAGGGTCCGAAAAGCCCGGTTGAAGTCTCCGCCGATATCCTCAAGGTCCTGCGTCAGCGTGCTGAGGCGACCTTGGGTGGCGAACTGGTTGGCGCGGTGATTACCGTTCCAGCTTACTTCGACGATGCTCAGCGCCAAGCCACCAAGGACGCGGCAAAACTCGCCGGTCTGAACGTGCTGCGTCTGCTCAACGAGCCGACCGCCGCTGCTGTGGCGTACGGTCTCGACCAGCACGCCGAAGGTCTGGTAGCCATTTATGACCTGGGCGGCGGCACCTTCGATATTTCGATTTTGCGTCTGACCGGCGGTGTGTTCGAGGTTCTGGCCACTGGCGGCGACAGCGCACTGGGCGGCGATGACTTCGATCACGCCATTGCCGGCTGGATCATCGAGAGCGCGGGCCTGTCCGCCGACCTCGATCCGGGCGCACAGCGCAATCTGCTGCAAACCGCTTGCGCGGCCAAAGAAGCTCTGACCGATGCGGCCAGTGTGGAAGTGGCGTATGGCGATTGGAAAGCCTCACTGACCCGCGAAGCCTTCGATGCGCTGATCGAGCCGATGGTCGCGCGCAGCCTGAAAGCCTGCCGCCGCGCCGTTCGCGATTCCGGTATCGAGCTCGAAGACGTGCATGCCGTGGTCATGGTCGGCGGTTCGACCCGTGTGCCCCGTGTGCGCGAAGCGGTTGCAGAAGCCTTTGGTCGCCAGCCGTTGACCGAAATCGACCCGGATCAAGTGGTGGCCATCGGCGCTGCGATTCAGGCTGACACTTTGGCGGGCAACAAGCGCGATGGCGGCGAACTGCTGCTGCTCGATGTGATTCCCTTGTCCCTGGGCCTGGAAACCATGGGCGGCCTGATGGAGAAGGTGATTCCGCGCAATACCACCATCCCCGTCGCTCGCGCTCAGGATTTCACCACCTATAAAGACGGCCAGTCGGCTATGGCCATCCACGTGCTGCAGGGTGAGCGTGAGCTGATCAGCGACTGCCGCTCGCTGGCGCGCTTCGAATTGCGCGGTATTCCTGCGATGGTGGCTGGCGCGGCGAAGATTCGTGTGACCTTCCAGGTCGATGCCGACGGTCTGCTCAGCGTTTCCGCCCGTGAATTGGGTTCGGGCGTCGAGGCGAGCATTCAGGTCAAGCCGTCCTACGGTCTGACCGACGGCGAAATCGCCAAAATGCTCAAGGACTCGTTCCAGTACGCCGGTGACGACAAGGTCGCCCGCGTTTTGCGTGAGCAGCAAGTCGATGCCCAGCGCCTGCTCGAAGCGGTGCAGGGTGCTCTGGAGGCGGATGGCGAGCGTTTGCTCGACGCCGAAGAGCGCATGGTCATCGACCTGCAAATGCAGGAACTGGCCGAACTGATGAAAGGCACCGATGGTTATGCCATCGAGCAGCAGACCAAGCGTCTGTCGCAAGTGACCGATGCTTTTGCTGCCCGCCGCATGGATCAGACGGTCAAAGCCGCTCTGTCGGGGCGCAACCTGAATGAAATCGAGGATATCTGATGCCGCAGGTCATTTTTCTGCCCCACGAGAAGTTCTGCCCTGAAGGCATGGTGGTCGAGGCTGCGCCCGGCACTTCGATTCTCGAACTGGCCCACGAACACCACATCGAGATGGAAAGTGCCTGTGGCGGCGTCTGCGCCTGCACCACGTGCCACTGCATCATCCGCGAGGGTTTCGACTCGCTGGAAGAGGCCGATGAGCTGGAAGAAGACTTCCTCGATCGTGCCTGGGGTCTGGAAGCGCAATCGCGTCTGGCCTGTCAGGCCATCGTCGGCGAAGAAGACCTCACGGTCGAGATTCCGAAATATTCGCTTAACCATGCGGCCGAAGCGCCGCACTGACTGGTAAGACTGTCATGAGCTACGGTTGGAATGATGTTCAACGCATTGCCGAAGAGCTGGCCGAGGCCCACGAGGGGCTCGATCCGTACTCGGTAGGTTTCGTCCGTTTGCAGCAGATGATCCTTGAGCTGCCTGACTTCGATGCTACTTCTGGCCGGGTCGGCGAGAAGGTGCTCGAAGCGGTTCAAGAGCTTTGGGCGGCAGAATTGGACTGATCGTCTCGCAGGTTAGGCAATACCCAAGAACCCGCGTATAATTCGCGGGTTTAATTTTTCGCAAATTACCGTTTCTGGAGTTACACCATGGCTGTTCAACGTACTTTCTCCATCATCAAGCCTGACGCCGTTGCTAAAAACGTGATCGGCAAGATCACCACTCGCTTCGAAGACGCTGGCCTGCGCGTTGTAGCTTCGAAACTGAAGCAACTGTCCAAAGCCGAAGCCGAAGGCTTCTACGCTGAACACAGCGAGCGCGGTTTCTTCGGTGACCTGGTTGCGTTCATGACTTCCGGTCCGGTTGTCGTTCAGGTTCTGGAAGGCGAAAACGCCATCGCTCGCAACCGTGAGCTGATGGGCGCTACCAACCCTAAAGAAGCGGCTGCCGGCACCATCCGTGCTGACTTCGCCGAGTCGATCGACGCCAACGCCGTTCACGGTTCGGACTCCGAAGCCGCTGCTGCTCGCGAAATCGCTTACTTCTTCGCAGCTACTGAAGTAACCACTCGCTAAGCATTGGCTTAAGAGTGAAGGTGAATCCATGACGACATCGACTGTGAAAACCAACCTGCTGGGTCTGACCCAGCCGGAAATGGAAAAATTCTTCGACTCAATCGGGGAGAAGCGTTTCCGTGCCGGTCAGGTAATGAAATGGATTCACCACTTTGGCGTCGATGATTTCGACGCCATGACGAACGTCAGCAAGGCCTTGCGCGACAAGCTCAAGGCCATTGCCGAAGTGCGTGGTCCGGAAGTGGTCAGCGAGGACATCTCCAGCGACGGCACCCGTAAATGGGTGGTGCGCGTGGCGTCCGGCAGCTGCGTCGAGACCGTGTACATTCCCCAGGGCAAACGCGGCACTCTGTGCGTTTCGTCCCAGGCAGGCTGTGCCCTGGATTGCAGTTTCTGCTCCACCGGCAAGCAAGGCTTCAACAGCAACCTCACCGCCGCCGAAGTCATTGGCCAGGTGTGGATTGCCAACAAATCTTTTGGCAGCGTCCCGGCCACCGTCGACCGTGCCATCACCAACGTGGTGATGATGGGCATGGGCGAGCCGTTGCTGAACTTCGACAACGTCGTCGCCGCCATGCATCTGATGATGGATGACCTCGGCTACGGGATTTCCAAGCGCCGCGTGACCCTGTCCACTTCGGGCGTGGTGCCGATGATCGATGAGCTGGCCAAGCACATCGACGTGTCCCTGGCGTTGTCCCTGCACGCACCGAATGACGCATTGCGTAACCAATTGGTGCCGATCAACAAGAAATATCCGCTTAAGATGCTGCTCGAGTCGTGCCAGCGCTACATGTCCGCCCTCGGCGAGAAACGTGTGCTGACCATCGAGTACACCTTGCTCAAGGACGTCAACGACAAGCTTGAGCATGCGGTGGAAATGATCGAGTTGCTGAAAGACATCCCGTGCAAGATCAACCTGATCCCGTTCAACCCGTTCCCGCATTCCGGGTACGAGCGGCCAAGCAACAACGCCATTCGCCGCTTCCAGGATCAGTTGCATCAGGCCGGTTTCAACGTCACCGTGCGCACCACCCGTGGTGAGGATATCGACGCTGCATGTGGTCAATTGGTAGGGCAGGTGCTGGATCGCACCCGTCGCAGTGAACGTTACATCGCTGTGCGTGAGTTGAGCGCCGACAGCGATCTGGCTCAGAACGCCACGAACACTCACTAAGAGAGGATCTCTATGTCCCTGCGCTTTGCGCTGCTGTTGCTGTTGGCCAGCCTGTGTGCTGGTTGTGTCCTGTCGGGTGACTACAACCCGATGAAGACCAGCAAGGGCCGCGATGAAGCGCGGGCTGCCTACGTGCAGTTGGGGCTGGGTTACCTGCAGCAGGGCATGACCGAACGGGCCAAGGTGCCGTTGAAGAAGGCCCTGGAACTCGACAGCTCCGATCCTGACGCCAACGCCGCGCTCGGCCTGGTGTTTCAGTCCGAGATGGAACCCCAGCTGGCCGACGAGCACTTTCGCAAGGCCTTGTCCTCGCGTCCCGCCGATGCACGCATCCTCAACAATTACGGCAGTTTTCTCTACGAAGAGCAGCGCTATAAAGAAGCCTACGAGCGATTTGAACAGGCCGCTGCCGATACCCTGTATCCTGAGCGTTCGCGGGTGTTTGAAAACCTCGGCATGACCGCGGCGAAGCTGGGGCAGCGCGATCTGGCGCAGCAGCAACTGGAAAAAGCCCTGCGTTTGAACCGTCAACAACCGCGCGCGCTGCTGGAAATGGCTGAGTTGTCCTTCGAAGACAGGCATTATGTGCCCGCGCGTGACTTTTACGACCGTTTCAGCCAGTTGACCGAACAGAATGCACGTAGTCTATTGCTCGGCGTTCGGCTGGCAAAAGTGTTTGAAGATCGCGACAAGGCCGCCAGTTATGGCCTGCAATTAAAACGACTCTATCCCGGTACGCCGGAATATCAGCAATACCTGTCGGAGCAATGATGAAAGCGGCGCATCCCGAAGTTGTAGCAGCGAATCGCGTAAACCCCGGTGAGACCCTGCGCCAGGCCCGCGAAAGCAATGGCTGGTCGCTGGCCGAAGTGGCCCTCAAGCTCAACCTCACCGTAACTTCCCTGAGCAATCTTGAAGCCGGCGCGTTCGACAAGCTGCCGGGGCATACTTTCGCCCGCGGTTACATTCGCGCCTATGCCAAATTGCTCGGCATGGACCAGAGCGTGCTGGTCCAGCAATTTGACCAGTCCACCGGCACCGACTCCCAGGGCAGCAACGTTCACGCCCTCGGCCGTATCGAAGAGCCGGTGCGGGTCTCCCACACCATATTGCGCATCGTCAGCCTGCTGTTGCTGATCGCGGTCATCGGCGGCGGTTTCGTCTGGTGGCAGGATCAGACCTCGCTGCGCACCAAGGATCTGGCCGCTCTGGCGCCGGAACACGTTGAAGTCGAAGGCGCGGACGGCACCACGCAGATTCACCCGATCGACGAGCCGGAAGACCAGGCCGTCGAAGAGAACCAGGCCGACAGCTCGACCGCGCTGGCATTGCCGCAATCCGAAACCAGCGCCGAATCGACCGGTGCCGAAGCTACTGCGCCGGCCACCGCGCCAGCAGCGCCCGCGGCTCCGAGCGTCGCGCCGACCGCCCCGGCTCATACCCCTGCGCCAACCGTAGCCGCGCCCGCCGCTCCGGCGCCGAATGTCGCAACGCCAGCGCCAACCGTCGCCGCTCCAACCACGCCCGTCGCACCCGCGGCCAGTCCTGAAGCGGCTGCTCCGGTTGCCGGCGAAGGTCAGGTCCAGTTGCAGTTCAGCGCCGATTGCTGGGCGCAGGTGACCGACGGCCGTGGCAAAGTGATTTTCAGCGGTCTGAAACATAAAGGCGACAGCGTGACCGTGGCTGGCAAGCCGCCGCTCAACGTCCGTCTGGGTGTCGCTCGTGCCGCACAGGTCAGCTACAACGGCCAGCCGGTCGACATCGCTCCGTTCACCAGTGGCGAGACTGCTCGCCTGAAGTTGGGTCAATAAGTCATGCACGGCGAATCTCCAATCAAACGTCGCGTTTCGCGCAAGATCTGGGTCGGCAACGTACCGGTGGGCGGCGACGCGCCGATCGCGGTGCAGAGCATGACCAACAGCGACACCAATGATGTCGCCGCCACCGTTGCGCAGATCAATCGTCTGGAAGCCGCTGGCGTCGACATCGTTCGCGTTTCGGTGCCGGACATGGACGCCGCCGAGGCGTTCGGCAAGATCAAGCAACTGGTCAAGGTGCCGTTGGTTGCCGACATTCACTTCGATTACCGCATTGCCTTGCGCGTCGCCGAACTGGGTGTGGACTGCCTGCGCATCAACCCGGGCAACATCGGTCGCGAAGACCGTGTGCGTGCGGTGGTCGATGCAGCGCGTGATCGCGGCATTCCGATCCGCATCGGCGTCAACGCCGGCTCGCTGGAAAAAGACCTGCAAAAGAAATACGGCGAGCCGACCCCGGCGGCGCTGGTTGAATCTGCCTTGCGTCACGTTGAACACCTCGAGCGCCTGAATTTCCAGGACTTCAAGGTCAGCGTGAAGGCCTCCGACGTGTTCATGGCCGTCGAAGCCTACCGCCTGCTGGCGAAAGAAATTGTCCAGCCGTTGCACTTGGGTATCACCGAAGCCGGCGGATTGCGTTCGGGCACAGTGAAATCCGCCGTCGGCCTAGGTATGCTGCTCGCCGAAGGGATTGGCGATACTATCCGCATCTCGCTGGCGGCCGACCCGGTCGAGGAAGTGAAGGTCGGTTACGACATTCTCAAGTCTTTGCATCTGCGTTCCCGTGGCATCAACTTCATCGCCTGCCCGAGCTGCTCGCGGCAGAACTTCGATGTGGTGAAAACCATGAACGAGCTGGAAGGGCGCCTTGAAGACCTGCTGGTGCCGCTGGATGTCGCGGTCATCGGTTGCGTGGTCAACGGCCCCGGCGAAGCCAAGGAAGCCCATATCGGCTTGACTGGCGGCACGCCAAACCTGATTTACATCGATGGCAAGCCGTCGCAGAAACTGACGAATGACAATCTGGTGGATGAGCTGGAACGGCTGATCCGCCAGAAAGCGGCCGAGAAGGTCGAAGCTGACGCTGCGGTTATCGCGCGCGGCTGATCGAACGAATTAAGGAATTTTTGTGAGCAAGTCTCTGCAAGCCATTCGTGGCATGAACGACATCCTGCCCGAACAGACCCCGCTGTGGCGTTATTTCGAGGGCACTGTTGCGCGTCTGCTGGACAACTACGGTTACAAGCAGATCCGCATGCCGATCGTCGAGTTCACCGAGCTGTTCAAGCGCTCGATCGGTGAAGTGACCGATATCGTCGAAAAAGAGATGTACACCTTCGAAGACCGCAACGGCGATTCGCTGACCTTGCGTCCTGAAGGTACTGCGGCGTGCGTGCGCGCTGTGCTCGAACACGGCATCACCGGCGGCGGTCAGGTGCAGAAACTCTGGTACATCGGCCCGATGTTCCGCCACGAGCGACCGCAGAAAGGCCGTTATCGTCAGTTCCACCAGATCGGTCTGGAGGTGTTCAACCTCGACGGTCCGGACATTGACGCCGAATTGATCATCATGACCTGGCGCCTGTGGGGCGAGCTGGGTATCCGTGATGCGGTCAAGCTCGAACTCAACAGCCTGGGCACCAGCGAGTCCCGGGGGCGTTATCGTGAAGCGCTGGTCGAGTATCTCTCGGCGCACCACGACAAGCTCGACGAAGACAGCCAGCGCCGTCTGAAAACCAACCCGCTGCGCGTGCTCGACACCAAGAACGCCGACACTCAGGCGGTACTGGTCGATGCGCCGAAAATGGCCGACTACCTTGATGACGAGTCCCGTGCTCACTTCGAAGGCTTGAAGGCGCGGCTGGACGCGGTCGGCATTCCGTACGTGCTCAACCCGAAACTGGTGCGCGGCCTCGATTACTACAGCAAAACCGTTTTCGAATGGGTCACCGACAAACTCGGCGCCCAGGGCACCGTGTGCGCGGGCGGCCGTTACGACGGTCTGGTCGAGCAAATGGGCGGCAAGCCTACCACCGGCGTCGGTTTCGCCATGGGCATCGAGCGTCTGGTGTTGATGCTCGAAACCCTCGAGCAGATCCCGGAAGAAATCTCCCGTCAGGTCGACGTCTACCTGTGCGCCTTCGGTGAGCAGGCGGAGCTGGCCGGTCTGGCCCTGGCCGAGCGGGTACGCGACCAGCTTCCAAACCTGCGCCTGCAAGTCAATGCCGGCGCAGGCAGCTTCAAGAGCCAGTTCAAGAAAGCCGACAAGAGCGGTGCGCTGTACGCACTGATCCTCGGTGACGACGAGATGGCCCAGCAAGTGGTAGGTTTCAAACCCCTGCGTGGCCAGGGCGAACAACAAAGCATTGCCTGGGATGCGCTCGCCGCTCACCTGGCCACCTGCGTCGTGCAGGGTTGAAGCTGTCTTAACAGCCGATTTAGCGATTAAGGAGTATTGGGGTGTCGAGTACCGAAGACGAACAGTTGGCGGATTTGAAGGACTGGTGGACACGCAACGGCAAACCTCTGGTCACCGGCGGCCTGTTGGCGCTGGTCATCGTGTTCGGCTGGCAGGCTTATCACAAGTATCAGAGCAACCAGTCGCAAGGCGCTTCGGTGCTCTATCAGCAATTGCTGGAAACCACCCTGACGCCTGACGGCAAGCCAGACGCCGCGCGCGTTGCGGACCTGGCCGGCAAGCTCAACAGCGAATTCGGCGGTTCTGCCTACGCGCAGTACGGCAGCCTGTTCGTCGCCAAGGTCGCGGTTGACAGCGGCAAGCTGGACGATGCGGCCACCGAGCTGAAAGCCATTGTCGACAAACCGGCCAACCCGGCGCTGGGCGAGATCGCCCGTCAGCGTCTGGCGCAGGTGCTGGGCGCACAGGACAAGACCGAAGACGCCCTGAAACTGCTCGACGGCGATGCCGACAAAGCGTTCCTGGCCACTCGCGAAGAACTCAAGGGCGACCTGCTGGTGAAGCTGGGCCGTACCGATGACGCGAACAACGCGTATCAAAAAGCCAAGGCGGCACTGTCGGATGAAGCGGCAGTCGGTGGCCTTCAAATCAAGCTCGACGACCTGGCCAAAGGGGATGCGTGACGTGATCCGTTGGAAGCATGCAGCATTGCTGGCTCTGGCCCTTCTGGCCGCGGGTTGCAGCAGCAACAGCAAGAAAGAATTGCCACCGGCCGAACTGACCGACTTCAAAGAAGAAGTGGTTCTGCAAAAGCAGTGGAGCCGTTCGATCGGTGACGGTCAGGGCGAAACCTACAACATGCTGGTGCCGGCGATCGATGGTGACACCATCTACGCCGCCGATGTCACCGGCGTGGTCATGGCTATGGATCGCAGCAATGGCGACGTGAAATGGGAACAGGACCTTGAACTGCCTGTTTCCGGCGCCGTTGGCGTTGGTTACGGTCTGGTGTTGATCGGCACCCTGCGTGGCGAAGTCGTCGCTCTGGACACCAGCAACGGTGAAGAGAAGTGGCGTGCACGGGTCAACAGCGAAGTCCTCGCGCCGCCGGCCAACAATGGTGACGTGGTGGTGGTGCAGACCCAGGACGATCGTCTGATCGGTCTGGATGCATCCACTGGTAATCAGCGCTGGGTGTATGACAGCACTCCGGCGGTACTGACCCTGCGGGGCACCAGTGCACCGCTGGTGACCAACCGTCTGGCGCTGGCTGGCCTGTCGACCGGTAAAGTGGTCGCTCTGGACATTTCCAATGGCGTGCCGGTGTGGGAACAGCGTATCGCCATTCCACAGGGTCGTTCGGAACTGGAGCGCGTGGTCGATATCGACGGCGGTCTGCTGCTGTCCGGCGGTACGCTGTACGTGGCCAGCTATCAGGGTCGCGTCGCGGCACTGGACGTGGAAAGCGGTCGTCAACTCTGGCAGCGCGATGCCTCGAGCTACGCCGGTATCGCTCAGGGTTTCGGCAGCGTCTACGTGAGCCTGTCCTCGGGCACCGTTGAAGGCGTTGATGAGCGTTCCACTACCGCATTGTGGAGCAACGATGCGCTGGCTCGCCGCCAGCTGTCGGCTCCGGAAGTGTTCTCCAGCTACGTTGCAGTGGGTGACCTGGAAGGTTATCTGCACCTGCTGAGTCAGGTTGACGGTCGTTTCGTCGGCCGTGAGCGCATCGACAGCGACGGCCTGCGTGCCCGTCCGCTGGTGGTGGGTGACACGATTTATGTGTATGGCAACAGCGGCAAACTGGAAGCCCTGACCATTAAGTAACAACTATGCTTGGGGTTAACCCCCCAGGCGGCCCCGGATTCATGGGGCTTGCAGCGCTATCAGGCGTTGCCCCGAGCACCAGCCGCTGCCTCGCAGCGGCTTTTGTATTTTCTGAAATAACGAAGTGGAGAGCCGCATGGTTCCCGTAATCGCCCTGGTGGGCCGACCGAACGTCGGCAAGTCCACCTTGTTCAACCGCCTGACTCGGACTCGCGACGCCATCGTCGGCGACCTGTCCGGTCTGACCCGTGATCGCCAGTACGGTGAGGCCAAGTGGCAAGGGCGTTCCTACATTCTGATCGACACCGGCGGTATCTCCGGTGACGAACATGGTATGGACGAAAAAATGGCCGAGCAGTCGCTGCTGGCCATTGAAGAAGCAGACGTTGTGCTGTTCCTGGTAGATGCCAAGGCCGGTTTTACCGCCGCCGACCAGATGATCGCCGAACACCTGCGCAAGCGTAACAAGCGTTCCCACGTGGTCGCCAACAAGGTCGACAACATCGACCCGGAAATGGCCCGCGCCGAATTCGCCCCGCTGGGCATGGGCCACGCGATCCCGATCGCCGGTGCTCATGGCCGTGGCATCACGCAGTTGCTCGAAGCCGCCCTCAGCGATTTCCCACGTGATGATGACGAGCCGGCTGAAGGTGAAGAGGAAGAGATCGTTGCCGAAGGCGAGGAAGCCAAGCGCATTCCTGGCCCGAGCGAAAAAGACGGGATCAAGATCGCCATCATCGGCCGTCCGAACGTCGGCAAGTCGACCCTGGTCAACCGCATGCTCGGTGAAGACCGGGTGATCGTTTATGACCAGCCCGGCACGACCCGCGACAGTATCTACATCCCGTTCGAACGCAACGAAGAAAAGTACACGCTGATCGACACCGCCGGTGTGCGCAAGCGCGGCAAGATCCACGAAGAAGTCGAAAAATTCTCCGTGGTCAAAACCCTGCAGGCGATCAAAGACGCCAACGTGGTGATCTTCGTGATGGACGCCCGCGAAGGCGTGGTCGATCACGACCTCAACCTGCTGGGCTTCGCCATCGAGTCGGGTCGCGCGCTGGTCATCGCGATCAACAAGTGGGACGGCATGACGCCGAGCGAGCGCGATTTCGTCAAGGTCGAGCTGCAACGTCGTCTGTTCTTCGTTGACTACGCCGACATTCACTTCATCTCGGCACTGCACGGCACCGGCGTGGGCAACCTCTACGCTTCCGTACAGAACTCGTTCAAGTCGGCGGTCACCCGCTGGCCGACCAACCGTCTGACCCAGATTCTCGAAGACGCGGTAGGCGAGCACGCGCCACCAATGGTCAACAACCGCCGGATCAAGCTGCGTTATGCGCACTTGGGTGGTGCCAACCCGCCGATCATCGTGATCCACGGTAACCAGATCGAGAAAGTGCCGAAGTCGTATGTGCGCTATCTGGAGAACACTTATCGTCGTGTGCTGAAGCTGGTCGGTACGCCGATCCGCATCGAGTTCAAGGGCGGCGAGAACCCGTACGAAGGCAACAAGAACACGCTGACCGACCGCCAGGTCAACAAGAAGCGTCGCTTGATGTCGCACAACAAGAAAGCCAGCAAGAAACGCCGCGACAAGAAATAAAAAAGCAGCTTCAAGTTTCAAGCTGCAAGCTTTAAGTAAAAGCAGAGAGGGCTTCGTATGAAGCCCTTTTTTGTGGGCGCGGGTTTTTGCTTGCAGCTTGTAGCTTGAGGCTTGAAACTTGCGTTTCACCTGCAAGGGGCCTCCGATGATCACCAGCAAGCTGCCGAATGTCGGCATCACCATTTTTACGCAGATGTCTCAGCTCGCGGCGCAGACCGGGGCGATCAACCTGTCTCAGGGTTTCCCGGATTTCGACGGCCCGCAGTCGCTGCGTGACGCGGTGGGTCGGCATATCGCCAGCGGCCATAACCAGTATTCGCCGATGACCGGCCTGCCGGCGCTGCGCCAGCAGATTGCCGCGAAGATCGCGCGCAGTTACGGCGCCGCGGTCGATGCCGATCATGAAGTGACCGTGACGCCCGGTGCCACGCAAGCGATCTTCTGTGCCATTCAGGCGGTTATCCACAGCGGCGACGAAGTCATCGTTTTCGACCCGGCTTACGACAGCTATGAGCCAGCGGTGGAACTCGCCGGCGGCCGCTGCGTGCACGTGCAGTTGGGCTTGGAAGATTTTTCCATCGATTTCGATCAGCTCAGTGCAGCCCTGACCCCGCGCACACGAATGATCATTCTCAACACCCCGCACAACCCGAGCGGCGCGCTGATCAGTCGTGCCGAACTCGATCAACTGGCCGCGTTGATTCGTGATCGCGACATCTATGTGATCAGTGACGAAGTCTATGAACACCTGGTGTTCGATGGCGTGCCGCACGTCAGTGTGCTGGCTCACGAGGAGCTGTATCAGCGCGCGTTCGTGGTCAGCTCGTTCGGCAAGACCTATCACGTCACCGGCTGGAAAACCGGCTACGTCGTCGCACCGCCAGCGCTCACTGCCGAGCTGCGCAAGGTGCACCAGTACGTGAGTTTCTGCGGTGTCACACCGCTGCAATACGCACTGGCCGATTACATGGCCGAGCACCCTGAACATGTCGAAGAGCTGCCGGGTTTCTATCAGGCCAAGCGCGACCTGTTCTGCGACCTGCTGGCGCCGTCGCGCTTCAATTTCACTCGGGTCACCGGTACGTATTTCCAACTGGTCGATTATTCGCAGATTCGCCCTGACCTGAATGACGTCGAGATGGCCCTGTGGATGACCCGCGAGCATGGCGTGGCGAGTATTCCGGTGTCGGTGTTCTATCAGAATCCACCGCAGGGCCAGCGCCTGGTGCGCTTGTGCTTTGCCAAACGCGAGGAGACGCTGCGTGAAGCGGCGGCAAAACTATGCGTGATCTGAGTGCATTGCCGGACCTGACCCTTGCGCTGATCCAGACCAGCTTGGCCTGGCATGACCGCCAGGCTAACCTCGAGCATTTCGAAGGGCTGCTGGAGCAGGCGCGTGGTGCCGATCTGATTATCTTGCCGGAGATGTTCACCACCGGTTTTTCCATGGAATCGCAAACCCTCGCCGAAGCCGAGAACGGCCCGACTAGCAAGTGGCTACGGGTACAGGCGGCGAAACTCGACGCGGTGATCACCGGCAGCGTGATTATCCAGGCCGCCGACGGCAGCCATCGCAACCGCCTGCTGTGGGCGCGCCCGGACGGCGAAGTGCTGCATTACGACAAGCGTCACCTGTTCCGCATGGCCGGCGAACACAACCATTACACCCCCGGTGAGCGTCAGGTGCAGTTCGAATTGAAAGGCTGGCGCGTTCGCCCGCTGATTTGCTACGACCTGCGTTTCCCGGTGTGGAGTCGCGATGCCCAGGACACTGACCTGCTGCTGTACACCGCCAACTGGCCCGGCGCGCGACGCCTGCACTGGAATCGCCTGTTGCCAGCGCGAGCCATCGAAAACCTCTGCTATGTGGCGGCGGTGAATCGCGTGGGCAGCGATGGCAAAGGGTTCGCGTATACCGGTGACAGTCAGGTGCTGGACTTCCAGGGCGAGACGTTGCTGGCGGCGGGGGAGGCGGATGGCGTATTCAAGGTGATTCTGGAGGCAGCGCCGTTGGCGGCGTATCGCGAGCGGTTTCCGGCGAATCTGGATGCCGACACCTTCGAGTTCACTTAAGCCTTTCGTTGCCTGCGCTGGCCCCTTCGCGAGCAGGCTCGCTCCCACAGAGAAGCGCATTCCACGTGTGGGAGCGAGCCTGCTCGCGAAGGGGCGGTCTGATCGTTTCTACGCTCCGCGTGGGAATGCCTCAAGGGACGCTCTGCGTCCAGTGACGCGGAGCGTCACGGGCTGCATTCCCACGCGGAGCGTGGGAACGATCGCAAAGAAAAAGGCCCCGGAGCTTTCACTCCGGGGCCTTTTGCATTTCAGCAGTCGATTACGCTGCTTTCGCCTCTGGCTGGCTCAGCGAGCGGTTCAGTGCGCTGAACAGTGCCTTGAAGCTGGCAGTGGTGATGTTTTCATCGATCCCCACGCCGTGCACCGCACGCTCGCCGTTCACGCGCAGCTCGATGTAGGCCGCCGCTTTGGCGTTGGTGCCGGCGCCGATCGCGTGTTCGTTGTAATCCATGATTTCCACCGGAACCGGCAGGCCGGCGACCAGTGCTTCCAGCGCACCGTTGCCCTTGCCGCGCCAGTGCAGGTTGGTTTCGCCCTGACCCTTGCTCGCCACTTCCACTTCGACGGCGCTGTTGCCGTTTTCTTCCTGCAGGCGGTGGCTGACCAGTGCGTACGGGGTGTTGGCTTGCAGGTATTCGCTGATCAACAGCGAGTGAATCTGCTTGGCGGTCATTTCCAGGCCGAGACGGTCGGTTTCACGCTGCACCACCTGGCTGAACTCGATCTGCATGCGACGCGGCAGGCTGATGCCGTATTCCTGCTCCAGCAGGTAGGCGATACCGCCCTTGCCCGACTGGCTGTTGACGCGAATCACCGCCTCGTAGCTGCGACCGATGTCGGCCGGGTCGATCGGCAAGTACGGGACTTCCCAAAGAGCGTCCGGTTTCTGCTGGGAGAAGCCTTTGCGGATCGCATCCTGGTGTGAGCCGGAGAACGCGGTGTGGACCAGGTCGCCAACGTACGGGTGACGTGGGTGAACCTGAATCTGGTTGCACTCCTCAACCACTTTGCGCACGCCATCAATGTCGGAGAAATCCAGTTGCGGATCGAGGCCCTGGGTATACATGTTCAGCGCGACGGTGACGAGGTCGACGTTACCGGTACGTTCGCCGTTGCCGAACAGGCAGCCTTCGACACGGTCGGCGCCGGCCATCAGGCCCAGCTCGGTGGCGGCGACGCCGGTGCCACGGTCGTTGTGGGTGTGCAGGCTGATGATCACGCTGTCACGACGGTTGATGTTGCGGCCGAACCATTCGATCTGGTCGGCGTAGACGTTTGGCGTCGCGCATTCAACAGTGGCTGGCAGGTTGAGGATCATCTTGTGCTCAGGCGTCGGGTTCCACACCTCGATCACCGCGTCACAGACTTCCTTGGCGAACTCCAGCTCAGTGGCGCTGAAGGTTTCCGGGGAGTATTCGAAGGTCCACTCGGTGTCCGGCTGCATCGCTGCGTATTTGACGAACAGCTTGGCCGCGTTGACCGCGATGGCCTTGATGCCGTCCTTGTCCTGATTGAAGACGATACGGCGGAAGGACGGCGAGGTGGCGTTGTACAGGTGAACGATGGCTTTCTTCGCCCCGCGCAGGGATTCGAAGGTGCGCTCGATCAGGTCTTCACGGCCCTGAGTCAGCACCTGAATGGTGGTGTCGTCCGGAATGTGGCCTTCTTCGATCAGGGTGCGCACGAAGTCAAAGTCGGTTTGCGAAGCCGCCGGGAACGATGCTTCGATTTCTTTCACGCCGACCTGAACAAGGGTTTTCCAGAAGCGCAGCTTCTTCGCCGCGTCCATCGGTTCGATCAGCGACTGGTTGCCGTCACGCAGGTCAGAGCTGCACCAGATCGGCGCAGTGTCGATGGTCTTCGACGGCCAGGTGCGATCCGGCAGGTTGATGACGGGAAACGCGCGGTATTTCGAAGACGGGTCTTTGAGCATGCTCATCGGGAAATTCCTTGTTGTCTGGGCCGAAAAGAGGCGGCCTGCCGGTTGAACGAATGTTCTTGGAAAAGCGTAGGACGAGGCGCAGCGATTCAGCCTGGCAGTCGTGCGCTGACGAGGCACAGGCTGCGGTGCTGGCGAAGCTGAATGAGGGTGTGAGAGGTTTTCATGCCCTCAACCCTAACCGCGAGGGGGGAGGATGGCAAGCAGTCGAAAAAAATTGAGAGGAATCCTCGGAAAGCCGTGTTTTGCAGGAATTTATTGCGCTTAAGGCGGGGGAAGTTGTCGATGTTTGCGTGAGGCTAGATTGGGGCGCAATTGAATTTTTGAAAATTCATTGAGTAAGGTGGTGTTTTATAGGCCGCCTTCGCGAGCAGGCTCGCTCCCACACTGGATCTTATTCACAACAAAGATCCCCTGTAGGAGCGAGCCTGCTCGCGAAGGGGCCGGTAGCCTCAGCCAAGGACTTAGGGTTGGAAGGCACCAATGAAAATCGCCGGATCCACCCGCGCATCATTCAGGCTGACATTCCAGTGCATGTGCGGCCCGGTCGCCCGGCCGGTGGCGCCGACTTTACCGACCACCGCGCCACGGGCCAGTTGCTGGCCGTTCTTCACATCGATCTTCGACATGTGGCAGAACATGCTGATAAAGCCTTGCCCATGGTCGACGAACACCGTGTTGCCGTTGAAAAAGTAGTTACCGATCAAAATCACTTTGCCCGCCGCCGGGGTCTTGATCGGCGTACCGGCCGGCACGGCGAAGTCGAGACCGGCGTGCGGGTTGCGCTCTTCACCGTTGAAAAAGCGGCGTACACCGAACTTGCTCGACAGCGGCCCGTTGACCGGTTTATCCAGCAGCAGGTTGCTCGGCGTGTTCGGGCTGAAACTGCGATAGGCCTTGATCTGCTCGGCCAGTTCGCCCTCGATGCGCTTGAGGTTCGACTGATCCGGATTGACCTGCTGCTTGTTCTTCAGGGTGATGCGCTGCTCCGGGTATTTCTTGCTGCCCACGGTGAAGGGCAGAGTCCGGCCGCCGCTGCTGATCTGTTGCGCACCGGGCTTGACCGTCAGCGGTACGCCGACGATCGCCAGCCAGTTGTTCTGTTCTTTCACCACCAGCACCGGTTTGCCCTGATACGTGGCTTTCGGCGCTTGTGCAGCAGCGCCCAGATCCACTACGGCGACGCCGCCCGGCACCGGTTTGTTCAGCAGGCGAGTGATGTAACTGTCGGCGTGGGCGTTGAAGGTCAGGCACAGCAACAGCAGCGGAGCAAGAAAGCGCGGCATGGATCAGTCCAGTAAAGAAAGGGTGACGGGCGTCAGGTGATTGTCTTCGACGCGCACTTGCAGCTCGCCTTCGCCCAGTTTGGCTTTGAGGCGCTGGCCGGTGTGGGTCTGCGCGGCGTCGCGGATCGCGTGGCCGCGCTCGTCGAGCAGAATGCTGTAGCCACGACCGAGGGTTGCCAGCGGGCTGACCACATGCAGCGTCTGCATCTGGCTGTGCAGTTGCAGGTGACGGTTTTTCAGGCCTTCACGCATGGCCCTGGGCAGGCGATCGGCGAGGCTGTCGAGACGCTGGCGCAGCATCGCCAACTGGCGACCCGGATGTTGCCCGGCGAGACGGGTTTCCAGGCGGATCAGGCGCTCGCGGCGGGTGTTGAGATGACGCTCGAACGCGCGACGCATGCGCATGTCCAGATCATCCAGACGCTGCGCCTGCTGGCGCAAACGCTCGCCGGGATGGCGCAAGCGCCGGGCCATGCCTTCCAGGCGCAGACGGTCACGCATCAAGCGATCGCGCATGCGCATCACCAGACGGCGATGCAGGCTTTCGACCTGACGGATCAGATGGCTCGAATCCGGCGCAAGCAGTTCGGCCGCGGCGGATGGCGTCGGCGCGCGCACGTCGGCAACAAAGTCACTGATCGATACGTCGGTTTCATGGCCGACTGCGCTGACGATTGGTGTGACGCAGGCATCGACGGCACGCGCCACGGCTTCTTCGTTGAAGCACCAGAGATCTTCCAGCGAACCGCCGCCACGGGCGAGGATCAGCGCATCGAAACCGCGGGCGTCGGCCATTTTCAGCGCGCGGACGATTTGCGCGGTGGCTTCGCGGCCCTGCACGGCGGTGGGAATCAAGGTCAACTGGATTTGCGGCGCGCGGCGGCGGAACACACTGATGATGTCGCGGATCACTGCGCCGGTCGGCGAACTGATAATGCCGATGCGCTGCGGATGCGCCGGCAGCGGCACTTTGCGTTCGGCGCTGAACAGGCCTTCGGCACTGAGTTTTTCCTTCAGCGCATCGAACGCCAGGCGCAGCGCGCCGTCACCGGCCGGCTCCACGGTGTCGAGAATCAACTGGTAGTCGCCACGGCCTTCGAACAACGAGACCTTGCCGCGCACCTTGACCGCCAGGCCGTCCTTCAGCGCCTGACGCACGCGAGCGGCGTTCTGCCGGAACAACGCGCAACGCACCTGGGCGCCGCTGTCCTTGAGAGTGAAATAGACGTGGCCGGACGCCGGGCGGGCGAGGTTGGAGATTTCGCCTTCGACCCAGATGTTGCTGAACACGTCTTCGAGCAACACCCGCGCGCGGCCGTTGAGCTGGCTGACGGTCAGGACTTCACGGTCCAGGCCAAGTCTTGCAAAGGGATCTTTAATCATGGGGCGCAGTTTAAAGGCATTTGCCTGCCAATCACCATGACAGGACATAAATCCCCATGTGGGAGCGAGCCTGCTCGCGAAGGCGTTGGGTCTGCCAACAACTGCTGTGGATGAAATATCGCTTTCGCGAGCAGGCTCGCTCCCACATGGGGCTCATTTGATATCTGGTGGTGCTCATCGGTACTGGCTACAGTCACCGCAGTCTTATAAAGGATGCGGACCGATGGACGTTATGGAGCTGTTGGGGGCGTGGTCATGGGGCGCTGGAAGTTGGGCGGCGATCGGGCTGGCCATTGCTTTGGCCTACATCGTCTTCGGCATCGCCGGGTTCGGTACGGCGCTGGTCGCGGGGCCGATTCTGATCTTGTTCATGCCGCTGTCGAAGATCGTGCCGCTGCTGGTGCTGCTGGATTTCGTCGCCGCGTTTGGCAACCTGCTGCCGTCGCGGCGCGATGTCGCCAGGCCCGAGTTGTTGCGGCTGCTGCCGTGCATGGCGGTCGGTTGCACGCTGGGGGTGATCTTTCTGCTCAACCTCAAGTCCGATGTGCTGCTGTTATTGATGGGGCTGTTTATCAGCGCCTATGCGATTTACAGCCTGTGGGTCAAGGCGCGGCCGGCGCAGTTGTCGGCGGCATGGGCGGTGCCAATGGGCACGGTGGGCGGGTTGTTCGGTGCGTTGTTTGGCAGTGGCGGGTTTCTCTACGCGATCTATCTCAACAGTCGCTTATCCAAGGAAGCCGCGCGGGCCACGCAGAGTGCGCTGATCAGTTGCAGCACCGTGGTGCGCCTGAGTCTGTTCGTCATCGCCGGGGTGTATGCCGAGCTACCCTTGTTGATATTGGCGCTGTGCCTGTTGCCGGCGATGGCGCTGGGCTTGTGGATCGGCCGGCGGCTGAGCATGAAGTTGTCGCGCGAGGCGTTCGTGCGGCTGGTGACGTGGCTGGTGCTGGCCAGCGGCATCGCGTTAATCGGGCGCTATTTCAGCACTTGACCGGATTTTGTCAGGGATTAAGCTGCCGGCCTTCAGGGACCCTTCGCGAGCAGGCTCGCTCCCACAGGTGACCGCATTCCAATGTGGGAGCGAGCCTGCTCGCGAAGGCATCAGAAGCCACACCGCAGGAACTTTCATGAACTCGCAAAGCATCATCGTCCCGAAAATCTCCACCCTGCCGGTGCACGAACCCCGGGCGCGGGCGATCGTGCGTTGGCTGGTGCGCAAGAACATCGTCGAAGAACAACTGACCACCTGCGGGCGCACAGGCAACCGCATGGCCCACGCCATCGCCGACGGTGCCCGCGCGGTGGTGCTGCACCCCGAGGCGCTGCCGTTCGGTGAGCCAATCAATGGTCTGGAAATCGTCACCAAGCGTTGCATCTATACCCCGGCCAAGGGCTTCCTCGAAGAAGCCGGCTGTGCCGAATGCCGCCGCGAAGTCGGCGAAGCACTGTTCGAAAGTCTGGAAGACTGGTTTCCAGGGCGCACCGACAATTTCACCTGCCCGGAATGCGGGCATGAAGACGACATCAACGGGTTCCTGTTCTTGCAGGAATGCGCGTTTTCCAACCTCGGTTTCATCTTCAACAACTGGCTGGAGGCCGGGTTCAAGCAGAGCTTCATCGACGAGTTCGCCGACTGGCTCGATCAACCTGTCTCTTGGGTCAAGGTAGAGCTGTAGGGCCGGGCTTTTCCTTCTATCAATTAGGCTGAGTTTTACATTGAACAGCAGGGGGTGTCTGACTATAATGGCGCGCTTCCATTTTCCCGCTCGGGAGCCCCCGCGATGCTGCGTATCAGCCAAGAAGCTCTGACATTCGACGACATTCTCCTAGTGCCCGGTTATTCCGAGGTACTTCCCAACGAAGTCAGTCTCAAGACCCGTCTTACCCGTGGCATCGAACTGAATATTCCTCTGGTTTCTGCCGCCATGGACACCGTTACTGAAGCCCGTCTGGCAATTGCCATGGCTCAGGAAGGTGGCATCGGCATTATCCACAAGAACATGACCATCGAGCAGCAAGCTGCCGAAGTGCGCAAGGTCAAGAAGTTCGAAGCCGGTGTGGTCAAGGATCCCATCACCATCGAGGCCGATGCCACGGTGCGTGATCTGTTCGAACTGACCCGTCTGCACAACATTTCCGGCGTTCCGGTACTGCACGATGGCGACCTGGTCGGCATCGTCACTTCCCGCGACGTACGTTTCGAAAACCGTCTGGAAGCCACTGTCCGTGAAGTGATGACGCCTAAAGAGCGTCTGGTCACGGTCAAGGAAGGCGCCGACAAGAACGACGTCCGTGAGCTGCTGCACAAGCACCGCATCGAGCGCGTGCTGATCGTCGACGACAAATTCGCCCTCAAAGGCATGATGACCGTCAACGACATCGAAAAAGCCAAAGCCTACCCGCTGGCCAGCAAGGATGACCAAGGTCGTCTGCGCGTTGGTGCTGCGGTCGGCACCGGTAAAGACACCGGTGACCGCGTGACTGCATTGGTCAACGCCGGCGTGGACGTGGTGGTGGTCGACACCGCGCACGGTCACTCCAAAGGCGTGATCGATCGCGTGCGCTGGGTCAAAGAGAATTTCCCTGAAGTGCAGGTGATCGGCGGCAACATCGCCACCGGCGCCGCTGCCAAGGCGCTGGCCGAAGCGGGCGCCGACGCAGTCAAGGTCGGTATCGGCCCTGGCTCGATCTGCACCACCCGTATCGTCGCCGGTGTCGGCGTGCCGCAAATCAGCGCGATCGCCAACGTCGCCGCCGCCCTTGAAGGCACCGGCGTACCATTGATCGCCGACGGCGGTATCCGTTTTTCCGGTGACCTGTCCAAGGCCATCGTTGCCGGTGCGTCCTGCGTGATGATGGGTTCGATGTTCGCCGGTACTGAAGAAGCCCCGGGCGAGATCGAACTGTTCCAAGGTCGTTCGTACAAGGCTTATCGCGGCATGGGTTCGCTGGGCGCCATGTCCCAGGCCCAGGGTTCTTCCGATCGCTACTTCCAGGATTCCTCGGCCGGCGCCGAGAAGCTGGTACCGGAAGGCATCGAAGGCCGCGTGCCGTACAAAGGCACCCTGAGCGCGATCATTCACCAGTTGATGGGTGGTCTGCGTTCTTCGATGGGTTACACCGGCAGCGCCAACATCGAAGAAATGCGCACCAAGCCTGAGTTCGTGCGGATCACCGGTGCCGGCATGGCCGAGTCCCACGTTCACGACGTGCAGATCACCAAGGAAGCGCCAAACTACCGCGTAGGTTGAGGCTTCCAGCAAAACGTTAAATCACCGGGGCTGTTCATTCAGCCCCGAGTTGTTTCTGATTCACTACATGAGAATGAGTCATGGCCCTCGACATTCACGCTCACCGCATCCTGATCCTCGACTTCGGTTCGCAATACACCCAGCTGATTGCCCGCCGCGTGCGCGAGATCGGCGTGTACTGCGAACTGCACCCGTTCGACATGGACGAAGATGCGATCCGCGAATTCGCCCCTAAAGGCGTCATCCTCGCCGGCGGCCCCGAGTCCGTGCACGAAGCCAACAGCCCGCGCTGCCCGCAGGCCGTGTTCGATCTGGGCGTGCCGGTTTTCGGTATCTGCTACGGCATGCAGACCATGGCCGAGCAACTGGGCGGCAAGGTGGAAGGTTCCGAGCTGCGTGAGTTCGGTTACGCCCGCGTTGACGTGGTCGGCAAGAGCCGCCTGCTCGACGGCATCGAAGACCACATCGACGCCGATGGCCTGTTCGGCCTCGACGTGTGGATGAGCCACGGTGACAAAGTCACGAAGATGCCGGAAGACTTCCACATCCTCGCCAGCACCCCGAGTTGCCCGATCGCCGGCATGTTCAACGACGATCGCGCTTACTACGGCGTGCAGTTCCACCCGGAAGTGACCCACACCAAGCAGGGCGGCCGCATCCTCTCGCGTTTCGTGCTCGACATCTGCGGCTGCGAAGCCCTGTGGACGCCCTCGAAAATCGCTGAAGACGCGATCGCCAACATCCGCGCTCAGGTCGGCACCGACAACGTCCTGCTGGGCCTGTCCGGCGGCGTTGACTCCTCGGTAGTTGCCGCGCTGCTGCACAAAGCCATCGGTGATCAACTGACCTGCGTGTTCGTCGACAACGGCCTGCTGCGTCTGCACGAAGGCGAGCAAGTGATGGCCATGTTCGCCGAGAACATGGGCGTCAAAGTGATCCGCGCCAACGCCGAAGAACAGTTCCTCAACAACCTGGCCGGCGAAGCCGACCCGGAGAAGAAGCGCAAGATCATCGGCCGCACCTTCATCGACGTATTCGATGCCCAGTCCAACAAACTGGAAAACATCAAGTACCTCGCTCAGGGCACCATCTACCCGGACGTGATCGAGTCGGCTGGCGCGAAAAGCGGCAAGGCCCACGTGATCAAGTCGCACCACAACGTGGGCGGCCTGCCGGAAGAGATGAACCTGAAACTGGTCGAGCCGCTGCGCGAACTGTTCAAGGACGAAGTCCGTCGTCTGGGCCTGGAACTCGGCCTGCCCTACGACATGGTCTACCGCCACCCGTTCCCGGGCCCGGGCCTGGGCGTGCGTATCCTCGGCGAAGTGAAGAAGGAATACGCCGACCTGCTGCGTCGTGCCGACCACATCTTCATCGAAGAACTGCGCAAGGCCGACTGGTACCACAAGGTCAGCCAGGCCTTCGTGGTATTCCAGCCAGTCAAATCGGTCGGCGTGGTCGGCGACGGCCGTCGTTACGCCTGGGTCGTGGCCCTGCGTGCCGTAGAAACCATCGACTTCATGACCGCGCGTTGGGCACACCTGCCTTACGAACTGCTGGAAACCGTCTCCGGTCGCATCATCAACGAAATCGAAGGCATCTCGCGCGTCACTTACGACGTATCGAGCAAGCCGCCAGCGACGATTGAGTGGGAGTGATGGGACGCCCGGCATTGTCCGGCACGATCTAGCAAGAAATGCCCCGAAGCCCGCGTAATTGCGGGCTTTTGGTTTTTTAGTTCTGGCAAATTCGGGCAGCTTTGTGCATCGCCAAGCACCTTGTTTGTATGGCATGGTACGGGGCATTGACTGAGCCAAATGCCATGTTTGGTGCTCGATACCATGTCGCCCTAGTAGGGGAGGGCATGGTATCAAATCTCATCATTAGCCCAGTTTCATTGGGTTTTATCGTGGTGCATGCGTGCTTTTCTGAGCATGGTATTTTTTATCCATGGAATCCGTAACTGCCATGCTGACCGATACCAAGCTGCGTAACCTCAAACCGCAAGAAAAACTCTACAAGGTGAACGACCGCGACGGGCTGTAAGTGGCCGTCGCTGCGGCAAGAGCGAGAGAAGAATGGCAGGGAAGAAAAAAACGACTTACGGCACCCGGCCCCTGAACGGATACATCAAGGTATTCGTGACCGAGGACGAACGCGCCGCTGGTAGATCGTGCCGCGCAAGCGGGAATGTCTCAGTCCGCGCTCCTGCGGGCGGTTGGGTTGAATGAGCCGATCCGGTCGGTTGTTGACCTGCAAGCTGTGGCAGAACTGGCAAAGCTTAATGGTGATCTAGGGCGAGTGGCAGGCCTGCTCAAATTGTGGCTTGCTGAGAAACCAGGTTTTGGAGCCAGTGCTGCTAAAGTCGAAGCAATGATGATTGAGTTTCGTGAGCTGCAAGCTGGGGTTCGCATAAAAATGGGTATGATTGTTAAAGCGAACAGGTAGCCTGAAAGGACTCCTAGCTGCTATACAAGGGCGGCGACCGTGTGAGCAACGGCGACAGCAAAGAAAAGCGCCTGATTTGTGAGCTATGGGCTAAAAAATCAGCGGGGAAAGGTCTGTATCTGATGGCTCAAAAGAAGGACGAGCAAGGCCGCGGTGTTCGCGAGCAGTTGCTTGCGGTCCTTGGGGTCTTGACCTTGACGCCCGGCCACTTAGCCGGGCTTTTCATTGTAAGGAGTAGTGATGGAGCTGGTGGTAAACGAGGAGCAGGTAGCAGAGAACCTTGCTGAGCTTGAACGTGCGAGAGTGTCAGCAGATGGAGATAGGAGGATCTACCAAGACCTCATTAAAAAAGGGACATGCTATCTGCCATACCTTACAGATGCCGGTATCGCTTTTGCCCCATCTAGGTTCATCGGCTACGTTGGCAACACGATTCGGATCCACGGATTCAACAGGGAGAAGCATGGAAGTGAAACCAACCATGCGCTGAACAAAATTTACGGCTCGTGTCCCGTTCAGAACGAGAGTCTACAGCTCGCTTTTGAAAACTTCTGCGTTTCTATTGGGGTAGCCCCCAGCCGGAAAGGTAGCTTTGGTGTCACCCGGAAATATTGGGCAACCGACGATGTTGCTGAGGTCATCGCTGAGGGCCAAGAGCAGCAAGTGATGAGTGATGCAATGCTCACTGAGACCCAGAAAACTCAGATCATTCTTGCTCGGGTTGGGCAGGGCGCTTTCCGTAAGAGCCTCATCAAGCACTGGGGGGCGTGCTCGGCTACTGGTTGCTCACAGATCGATATTTTGAAAGCCTCACACATCAAACCGTGGAGTCAGTCAAGCAACGCTGAGCGGCTGGATTTTTACAACGGTCTTCTGTTGAGTCCGAGCCTCGATGCACTGTTCGACAAGGGTTATGTCTCCTTTGACGACGTGGGAAAAATCTTGATTTCACATTACATCTCCGACAGGGATCGCCAGATTTTGAACTGCTCACCGGAGCTGAGCGTCTCGCTGTCAACGCAACACCTCAAGTACCTTGCTTGGCATAGAGAGCATTTGTACTGGGGAGAGGTAAATTGAATTTTGACCGATCTGGAACCAAAACGAGACGAGCATGCTGTGAAGGACAGGATGCACGACCAGGTAATGGCGGAGTTGCTGCGCGCTGACCCAGTCTATGCGAGAGCGCTTTTCGACGAAGTTTTGCGCGGCGGGGATAGTGACGAGCTAGCTATCTTGGTGCGGCAAATGTAGCTGTCGGATATTTGAATGGGGCCTTGAGTCCGGGGCGAAAAAGGAAGTCCTATGAAGATTAAGAAAATTCGTTGTGAAAATTTTCGCCGTTTTACCGACTTCTCAATTGATTTTGATGAAGACTTGACTGTACTTGTTGCTCGAAATGGCTCTGGTAAAAGCTCGATTCTCGACGCTTTGGCGATCTCAATCGGAGCTTTTTTAACCCGCATCCCTGGAGTCGCGGGGATATCGCAAAAAGAGACCGATTTCAAGGTATTGGAAACTGGCGCCAAGCCGCCCTATAGTAGAGTTACATGCGAAACAATCGATGGGGTATGTTGGGACAGGACTGAGCGTCGGGATAAAACGAAAAAAACGTCGAAGCAGATTCCTCCCGCGCTAGGAATAAAGGCAATAAATGATTATGCGGACGCGTTGGTCGACGGATTTAATGAGAGCAATGGCGTAATATTGCCGGTTCTGGCTTATTATGGGACGGGTCGTGGCGTTTTTGCACTTCCCGAGAGGAAGAGAGGTTTCAAGAAAGAGTTTACTAGGTTTGATTCATATAGTGAGTCGTTGGAAAGTAAGACTAATTTTAGACGTTTTATTGAGTATTTTTATAATCTTGAGACTCTAGAACTCTCAAGGCAGCGTGAGTTAAAATCTTTCGATTATAAATCTCCTGAGCTCAGCTGCATTCGGAGTGCTATACAGCAATTTATGCCTGAGTTTTCCAATCCGCGCATGGCTCATCCTGCTGGGATAATGTTGGATTGGGCACGAGCTGATGGCGTGTATCCTCTTAGGATCGAACAGTTAAGTGACGGGTATCGTATCGCGTTGGTTATGGTCATGGATATTGCTGCCAGAATGGCAGAGGCAAATCCTGATCTGAAGGATCCTCTCGTTTCTACAGGGATTGTGATGATAGATGAAGTGGAGCTTCATCTACATCCAGGTTGGCAACAAACCATTCTTCCTGACCTTCGAAGGGTCTTTCAAAATATTCAATTTATAGTGTCGTCTCATAGTCCTCACGTAATTTCAACCGTGCGCCCTGATCAATTGAGGGTGATTGATTGGGAGGGGGCAGACGCGTGTCTAGTGCCCGTAGCTTTCTCTGAAGGCGCTGATAATAGTTATGTGCTTGATAAAATACTTGGGGTCAATACTCGGCCTGATAGTTTAGAAATTGTTCGAAAACTAAAACAGTACCAGCAGCTGGTTGAATCGGGTAACTGGAAAGCGAAAGATGCGCTTCTGCTGAAGGAAGAGTTAGATGCATGGGGTAAGGGTTTTGATCCGGAGATTGAGCGCCTTGAAATGGATATTGCAATTCAAGAGTTGGATTCGAAAAATTGAAAAATATAAAGAAACAGGATGAGCCTGGTTTTGTAGCGGTTTTTAACGATACCAATCCATATGATGGAGTAAGTCATCGGCAACATTGGGATAAATTCAGGTCTGAGTCGGAGTATCAGGCTGAAGTTGTTGATCGGCTTTTGGTGGATCAGCATTATCTTTGTGCATATTGTGAAATAGATATTTATCGGCGCGATGGGGTTGGTGGGATTCAGGATATTGGGGTGGAGCACTTTCACCCAAAAAGCTCTTTTGCAAATAATATTCCATGGGTAACTAAGTGGAGTAATTTGTTCGCTGTGTGTTTGGGTGGTTCAAATGGTGCGGTTCACGAGCCAGAGGTAAGGTACGGTGCTCCTGATCTTACATGTGATAAGAAGAAGGAAAATAAAATACTTGATGGTTTGATTTTGTTTCCGTTGGATATACCGCTGGCGCCATGCTTGTTTACAGTAAGTAGAACCACAGGTCAGCTAGGTGTAAACGAAGCTGCATGTGCTGAATCAGGTGTTGCGGTTGATTTGGTAGATAGGACAATTGTCGAGCTGAATCTAAATTCAGGTAGATTGAAGAAAGCTAGAGTTGATACCCTAAAAATAATATCTGACGCTTTAATTGCTCAGGTAAAAGTTGGAAAGAGCGCCGGTGAAGCTCGACAAATTGTAGCTCAAGCGCGTTTATCGCCAGAAGATGGAAGGTATTTTAGGTTTTTTACCGCTGCTAGAGCGTACCTAGGAATGTAAATTTTCGCCTTGATATATCATAGTGTGTCATAGGCTTCCGCCTAATCGATATCTCCACTTACCTCGTAGGACTGGCATTTAAAGGTAGATGATGAGAGATAGATGCCACGGAGAAACGTTAGTCGCTGCCCTCTTCAGTCCTGAAGCTTCACGGTTAGCGGGCGCTATGCTCTGAGCGAATTGCGAGCTGTTGAAGGGCCTGGCGCCGTGCTACCTTCTTGAGAGGCTGGCACGATGACATTGGTGGGGGCACATGGAAATAAGTGCGTTAAAGAAGCAGCTTCAGAAACAATTTGGCGATGGTCTCGTCTTGGTCGTTGGTTCTGGATTGTCATGCGCAGAAGGAGTGCCCGGGATGGGATTGCTTGGCCAGCATTTGGTCATGCACATTCCAGCGAGCCTTTCCCCGGAGGACAATCAACTCTGGGAGCAGATCCATCCACTCATTGCAACTGATGGGCTGGAAGCGGCTTTGCTCAAGCAAGCTCCAACGCCCTCGTTGGAGGCCGCTATTGTGCAGAGCACCGGTGATTTCATCGCTCGGTCGGAGGAGGGGATCATTTCTGAGGTGTTTAGTAACGCAAAAACTCTTCGCCTAACGCGGCTTATTCCCCACTTGCTCAAGCCGGACGCGGGGATACCAATCGTGACAACAAACTATGACCGTCTCGTTGAGCTTGCCTGCGAGGAAGCTGGGCTAGGTGTCGATACAATGTTCTCCGGCCATTTTGCCGCGCGGCTAGATCCACAGGATAGCTACTGGAGCTTCTGCCGTAGCGTCAAGCTGGTCGGTAAAAATGTGCGGTACAAATTCGCATCCAAGGTAAACGTCTTCAAACCGCACGGAAGCCTTGACTGGTATCACCGTAAGGGCAATCCAGTACGTTACGCAGGAGCACTACCGCTACCTCGACTTATCATTACGCCAGGGCTAAACAAATTCAGGAGCGGCTACGACAGCCCCTTCGATAAGCATCGTGAAAAAGCCAACGATGCTATCGACAAAGCTCGCTATTTTCTCATCCTCGGTTACGGCTTCAATGACGATCACTTAGAGACGCATCTGACCCCTCGGATCAAGTCAGGTGTGAGGACCTTAATCTTGACCTACTGGCTCTCTTCTAAAGCGCGAGAGTTGGCCATCGGGCATAAGAACGTGATTGCGGCAGAATTTCACCAAGAAGGTGGCACTATCGGCACCCGTTTCATCATCGACGGCGCTGAGAAATTTTATCCCGATATCGATTATTGGGACCTTGACGGATTCGTAAAAGGAGTTCTATCCGCATGACTGGTGCAGCGCTCGACTTTACAGATAATGAACAAATTGGACGCGTTGCCGGTGTCGACACCAGTCGCGTTGCGATTGACGTTACTAACTCCGAGATGCTGACCCGCGTAGGTATAGGGCAGCTCATCGCGATTAGGGGGGTTACGCAGTCTGAGTTCCTTATTGCAATGGCTGATCGGGTTACCCGCTCACTCCGTGAGGAGCTCCCCGACCCCGCGGATGGTGAGTTCGGAACGTTGACCGTCTCGCCTTCTGATCATATGCAGGCTTTTGTAATTGGCACCTATCGAACGGTTGATGGAGAAAAATCGGACACCTTTAAGCGAGGGGCTGATAGCTTTCCTCAGATTGACCGTGAATGCTTCGTCATCGAAGCAGCAAATCTGCAACGGTTCATGGGCATCTTGGGTGCCGGCCTCTCAGAGAACGAGCGTCTAAAGCTTGGCGTATTTGTCGCCGACCGGAGCGCTGAAGCGATAGCAAGCGGCGACAAATTTTTTCAGAGGCATGCTGCAATTCTCGGGAGTACCGGGTCGGGGAAGAGTTGGGCAGTTGCGCTTATCCTTGAAAGGGCAGCCAAACTCAAGTTTCCCAACATTGTGGTTTTTGACATGCACGGTGAATATCGACCACTTGCGGATAAAAGCAAAGGCGGATTCGCGCAGCGGTTTCGTATCGCCGGACCGGGTGATCTAGCGGCGCCAAAAGATGATGCGTTATTTCTTCCGTACTGGCTGTTGAACCGCGACGAAATGCTGTCGATGGTTTTAGACCGGAGCGATCAGAACGCACCCAACCAAGCCTCACGATTTACCCGCCATGTCCGTGAGCTCAAGGGGAACACGCTTGATGATTCGGGTAAGGCCAAAGTTAAAGAGACCTTCACAGTCGATTCGCCGATTCCATATGCCGTATCGGACTTGGTTGATCGTTTAAAGGTCGACAATACGACGAAAGGGGTCGGTGCTAAGGGCGCGGCTGTTAAAGGCGAATGGGAAGATAAACTGACGCGTTTCATCTCCCGGCTTGAGGCTAAGCTTGACGACCGGCGATATGGCTTTATGTTTTCGCCACCACCAGAATCGTTGGATTACGGATGGCTTGCTAGGCAGATCGTGAAATTGCTTCGCGCGGACTCAAATAACGGCATCAAGATTATTGATTTCTCTGAAGTACCAGCTGATGTACTTCCTGTGGTTACCGGCACACTTGCCCGACTGCTTTACGACGTTCAGTTTTGGATGACCGCCGATGCCCGCACTCCGATCACGTTGCTTTGCGATGAAGCGCACCTCTACCTACCAGTGAAGGATGACGCTGATGCCGTTCAACGACAGGCGCTGTGGTCATTTGAGCGCATCGCAAAGGAAGGACGAAAATACGGCTTCTCTTTACTCGTGGTGAGTCAAAGGCCATCAGATGTCAGCCGGACCATTCTTTCTCAGTGCAACAACTTCCTAGCTCTCAGGCTGACGAACGAAAGTGATCAGAATGTCATCAAGAGGCTTATGCCAGATTCTCTAGTTGGTTTGACGGCTATGCTTCCGCTGCTCGACACAGGCGAAGCCCTCCTGCTAGGTGATGCTGTGCTTCTTCCGACGCGGATCAAACTGGATCAACCTCAAGTGAAACCTGACAGCGCAACACGAGATTTTTGGAGGGAATGGGGTACGCTCATGCCCGACGAAAAGCTACTTGAGGCAGCGGTAGAGTCTTTGCGCAGTCAGTCGCGGGTAGGTGGATAGTTTTCCCTTGCGCATTCATAGGCTGCCGATGGTCATCGGAGTATGGTTTTTCTCATGGTATTAAGCTATTGACATGACCTGTGTCGCCTATTTCATTGGGGGAAATCAGTCTATTGTTAATAGAGCGGGAATGATCCTGCGCAGGCTGGATCGGCGCATCGAGTAAACAAAAAACCCTTGGCCTTCAAGCCAAGGGTTTTTTCGTTTCATGATCCCGAAAAACGGCTCAGGTGGGCAGGCGACTTTGCAGGGTCAGGCCGATTTCTATCAGCCGCTCGGATAGCGCGGCGAGGTCGCGGAACATGATGCCGCTGATTCGAGGCATCGACTGGGCCCAAATGTAGACCTGGCCGTCCCTTCGGCTATTCACCGCGGTTCGCACAATGTTGCCTGAGCTGTCACGACGTATCAGTGTGTAGGCATTCTGGTTTTTTTCGAACATGAACATGCCATTGCGATGCAGCAGCTTTTCCTGCGCCGCAGGCGTCCATTGCGGCAGAGGTGCCTCAATCTGCAAACGCAGGTCAGCGAAGAGCACGTCGGACGAGGCGCGGGTCGTTGCGCCGGTATTAAACGGGCCACGCGCGACCTCCAAACCGGGATCGATACTGACGCCTGCTTCCTCTGCGGACGAAACCTCCTCGATCCGTAAACCGATGCCGCCCATGTGTTCGCTTATTCCCGGCAGAGTTCTGAACGTATTGGTATCGGTTGCGTCGCTCAAGGCAACCCATTTACCCGGTCTGTTGAGAATTCCATCACCCCTTATTATTCGGCTGCTCAGACGAATGCGCATCATCTGTTCTTCGATCGAGGTGAGCGGTACCTTTGGCTTGTAGTTCTGCGCAATATCAAGTCCCTGGACCCGGATGCCATTGGCCTGCGCTGTCTTGACCAACTCAAGAACGTTGAATCTTTCGTTGGGGTCGGTGCCAAGGCTGGTCAGATAGATACGCAGGTCCTGCGACATCTCCCCCGACCGGAAGAAGTCGTTGAGATCGATTTGAGCAAAATCACTGAGCAATCCACGGACATACAACATATTGATGTGGCGTGCGAATGCCGGCATGTTTTCGATCATGAAACGCATGCTGGCGATGCGATCCAGTGTCTCGCCAATCACCAGCCCATTGCTGTTGGCAAAAATACTGTCGATCAGCTCGCCCGTCGGCATCGCAGAAGTGACCTGCGGGATGACCGGCCGTGGAGGCAGGTTGGCCCAGCTCAGTTCCGAGTAGAACTCCTTGGCCTCGTTGAGCAGAACGACGCGCCTTTCGCCGAAGTAGGCGGCAAACGCCTCGGCAGTCGATCGATTGTCGCGGGCGGCGCCGGGCAGCGTAGCGGGGGAGTCAGGCAGGTTCATCGCCCACCTTCTGAGTGCCGGCATGTCCATTCCCTTCACTTCGTGAAGCGGCGTAACCAGACGCAGCGGACAGGCAGACGAGGGAATCGGTTCGACCAGCGGCAGCTCCGGCGAGGGCGTTGTGGAAGACGGCTCGGAGGTCGTGTCAGCGTCCGGTATGCAAGCCTTGCCCATGCATTGACCGCCGCCCCTGAGCCGCAACGCAGGTATGCGCTCCCACTTGCCGCCAGCACCGAAGCGTACGGGCAGCGAATACGCGAACTGATTGGGGCGCTCGGGATTGACGATCGCCCAGTGGCCGCTCTCCTCGGAATCGTCAAAGTAGCGCACGTAATACGCGTCGACGCCGATTTTGATCGCGTAGCGTGGCTCCTTGTCGAGACGGTAGATACCTTCAAATTTCCCTGGGGCCGCCTGGACGGCGTCCGGTACCAGTACCTCGTTGCATCGATAGCGGGCGGGAATCCCCGGCACGGAGGGGCCCTGTTGTGCAGCGGCAGTCGTCGAGGCCTGGACGGATGTGGCGGAAGGCGTTTCGATGGGAATGTCGTTGGCCAATTCGGTGCTGGCTTCTTCAATCAGCGCGGCAGGGGGCGGCTCCACAGGCGGCAGGAGAGGCGTGCCCGACGAAGTGAACTCGATCAACCCGGCCATTTCTTCGGCCTCGGCAAACTCGACTTGCGGGCCGACTTCCAGTTGCGCGCCCGTGCCGATCAGAAACGGCACATCAAAGACGATTTCAATACCGTTGAGCACCGCATTGGTAAGTCCCGTTTTGCGTTCGGCAGCTGTGATGCCGTTGACGGCCTGGTCGATGTTCAGCGCCATGTTGGCGATGCTCGCACCGATCAATGGCAACGCCGCCGGCCAGCCCACCGCCGCCATCGGGCCGAAGACTTTCAGGCCCGCGCTTAGATAACCTATCCAGAGCTTTTTGCGCAGGTCGCTGTTGGACGTCAGCGCCAGATGGGCTTCGGCAACCATGGCGCTGCGTGTCGATTCGCTTAACCAGGTGAACGCGTCCCCGGCGACGGCGACGTTGCTGCGATTGATCATTCGGTGATCGCTGCGGCCCCATGTGCTCACCAGGCGGTTCATCAGATCGGTGAGGTTTTCGCTGATGCGGTGACTCTCGGTGAGCGGGAAATGCTTGAGCAATGCGCTGCGTTTGTCCTCGCCATTCATCTGCTCAAGCAGCCACCCGTGCAGATCCGCCTCGGTGTCCATCAAGCGAAAAGCCGGGGCTTCGCCTGGCAAGTAAAGGGTCTGCCGGCCGCTGTCTTCGACCAGACGCAGCACATCGGTAGCGACGTGGCCATCGAGATCCAGCGCACGCACTTCTGCGCCGACCGGGTAGGTCGCTCGCAGCATTTGCAGAGTAACGGGCCAGGTGATCGGCCCGATGACCGAGGCGATGATGCGCTGAAAATCCTCGCCTTCGAGGTCATTTTGTTGCAGCGCCTGCACCGCTTGGCTGAGGAAATTGCACTTGGCCAAAACACGAAAATCATCTGCCGAGGTTCGCCAGAATTTGCTCATCTGATCGGTGTAGCGCGTGCTGAAATCGACTTCCCAGAACACCTTCAGAACATCGCTGCCCAGCAAGCGCACTTCATTGCCTTGATTGAAATTCTCGGCGTCTGGACCCTCCGAATAAAACCCGCAGTAGAGGCCGAGCAGGTCCGCGTTGTCTTGATCGGTCGCGCGAAAGCGATGAATGACCAGTTGCGTGAGGGTCAGCGTTTCGTAGGGCTTTTCCAGCAGATGTTCCCAGCCGGTAAACGTCAGCGTGCTGCTCTGCGCGGTTTTGAAACGGTGGAAATACACCCGGTCGGGATCAAGGCCGGACAGACCTTTGGCCAGCAGCAGTTCGCTGGCAACTTGACGCGCGGCGTCAGACAGACCCGGGCAGGTTTTCACGAGGGTCGTGGCGAGGGTTTTCAGGGCGGTTTTGTCTGCGGCGTTGGGCAGCAGACGACGTTCGGGAGCGGTCATGGGTTTTTCATCCTTGAGAAACAAGGATCGAGCATGACCGATTCGCCCAAGGCGAGTGCGTTAGCCGGCTATCGCCGGGTGTTCTGTGGAGGGGCGGCGAATGCTGCTGCACTTATCAAAGAAATTGCGACCGAATCAGATCCGTATCGAACGGCGTCAGCCCTTGATCTGGCGCGAACACCGTCTGCGCCTGCTGCGCAGAGGTCACATGCTCGCCCCGTGCCCTTACATGTAGATCGAAGAGCGTGTACAGATTCGGCCGCGGTGTATGTACCAAGGCCCGCAGCATCAACGAAACCCCGCTGAGGTTGTTGCTGACGTTATTCCAGCGGGGCGATGAGGTCAGCCCGAGATCGGCCCAGATCATGCGTCGTTCCTGCAAGTCCATTACGAAGGGCAGACAGATACCGGTATCGGAGGCGATATCGATGCGATCAACTACTGTGCGTGGCTCGAACACTTCGCCAGATGCCGTGTCGGCACGGGCCATCCAGCCGGCGAAGCATTCCGGTAGATCGCAATACGGCTGCCCGGTAAACGAATTAAGGGACGTGACGACGTAGCGGACGCCCTTCTCGACGAGAGCATCCAGATCGAGGTCAATGAACTCGGAAGCGCCTTTGGGCGCGTCGACAATGTCGCCGCTATGGTAGCCGCCATAGCCTTTCAGGTTGTAATACGCGACTACGTCCTGGAAAACGAAGTCGCTGTCGAAGAAGGCGGCTGACAAGTCAATATCGGTGCTCTCACGGCCGTTCTTCCACCACAGGAACAGGCGAATGAATCGTGTATCGGGCATCGGCAATCGACTGCCGCGTACCAGGGTGCGCAGGGATTTCGCTGCGGCCCGCTGTGCCAGTGGCACTCGATATTCGTGCAATGCAGAATCGACGAAGCAGCGACCCAGCGGTGGCAGCGATGCGAAACGCGTTATCAGGGCGTGTTCGCAGATCTGGGCGGCACGCGCCAATACCGGTGGTGCGATTGGATCGCGACGATCTTTGGTGCCGAAGACTTTAGCCAGCGCTCCTTTCGGTGTGAAAGCCCGCAAGGGCAGGGGGCGCGGGGCTTGTACCTGGGCCAGCAATTGCAGCAGAACCGGTGAGGAAACTTGTGCCGCGACAGCCTCAAACGCGTCGAGTACCGCGCTTGGATCGGCCGCACGGCGCAATGTCACATCCAGTCGCCGGGCGAATTCTCCGGGACGATCTTGCAGCACGGGTGTCAGCGCGGCGATCTGGCGTTGAGCAAGCATGGTTTCGACACGCGAGCCAAACGAAGCCGGCGCATCGTTGCGTCGCGCTGCGGTAATGGCGGCGAAAGCTTGCGGATACTTGTCAGCGTAATCGCCTGGATGCAGGACTTCGGCCAGGCGTTTCCAGCGTTCGGCCCGGCGCATCACATCTTCCGTAGCGTTGGGCGCGCGGTCGAGCAGGTGCAACAGCCGGCGACGCATCGAACGCTTCATTTTGCTGAAGCGCGTCAGCGCTGTCGCCAGCGACACGTCCCCACCATGCAAGGCGATCGCCACGCGCAGCACGTCGGTTGCCGTTTCGACGTTTTGTTCCAGAAATGCCTCCACCCCGGCGTTGTCACCAACATGCAGAATCAACGCTCCGGCGACCAATGCACGAATTTCGCGGAACGGGATGGTTTCGGGCAACAGACGGAACACGTCGTTTTTATACGTTCGGACAAACCAGATGACATCGGCGGCTTCCTCGTCGGACAGTGAGGTACGCGATGAGACCAGCGGTTCGAGCAGTGACTCGAATTCGCTGACGCTTCCCGGTTCGATCACCCAATGGATGAAGTTACCGTCAAGCAGGGCTGGCCGAACCTGTTCACTTGGCGGCAGGCGCCGCAGGCTGTGATAGTGGAGGACGGCGTTGAGATACAACTCCGCCTCTGAAGCCTCGAGGACCTGATTGGGGAAATCGGGATAAAACGGTCGGTGATGGACGTGATCGCCGCTGCGTCGCCGAAGTACTCGGATAACTTCACGCAGCCAACTCTTGAGTTCTTCCGCAGAGAGCATGCCGATTTGCTCAATCAGTGGCTCGGAGAGTACGCATCGGAGCGCCGTGACTTCTTTGACAGCGGATGCGACCTGCGCGCGCGTGGCTCCGCCAGTACCCGTAGGGACGTGAAATTTGCTACGGCGCCGCAGGAACAGCTCCTGATTGATCATGATTTCTTCCTTGGTCGCCGTTTCCAGTGAGTGGAGACTCACCTGTGCAATCGATACGAAAACGCCTGCAATAAGCAGGCGCAATGTGGAGAGCGGAACCCCTAGTTCATGGGGGTAGAAGGAAGGTGTTCCATAGCCACGTCGGCATACTAACGGAGGTCATCGCGTTTGTCAGCGAACCACATATTTTGAAACCAGCTCGCTTGCAGCAGCTGTCACCGCCGCGCCACATCCGAAAAATAGAACTTGTCCAGCGTATGCCGTGATTCGGTGTATTCGAACTGGCGGCCGTCCTGCAGGAAGGTCTGGTTGCTGACCACGATGACGTGGCTCTGGCCGTCGAGGTCCAGATGCAACTGATCGTCTTTGCTGCGCGGCACGGCTTCGATAGTGCGCTGGGCATAGGCGATCTGTAATTGCAGGGTCTGTTCGATGTGGGCGTAGATCGACTGTTGTGCGATGTCCAGAGACAGGCCGGGAATCACTTCGCTGACGAAGTGGTTGATGTCGAGGATCACCCGTTTGCCGTCGATCCGCCGCACGCGCTTGATCCGCGTGATCAGACTGCCGGGCTCGGCATGGATGTGTTCGAGCAACGGGCCTTCGAGGGCAAACTGGCTGAGCTCGACCACTTCGGTGCTGACGTCGTTGCCCAGGCGCGGGTAGGTTTCTTGAAAGCTGACGATGCCGCCGAGCTGAAACTCGATCGGGTTGGTCGAAAGCACAAAGGTGCCTTTGCCGTGAACCTTTTGCGCGAAGCCGCGTTCCTGCAGCAGTTCGATCGCCTTGCGCACCGTGCCGCGGCTGGCCTGATAGCTGTCCATGAGTTCGGTTTCGGACGGCAGGCGGGCACCGCGCTCCAGACGTTCAGTGGTGATACTGGCCAGCAGATCGTTGTAGATCTGGTTGTATTTGCTCATGGATGGGCTCGGTGCCGAGGCTGCTCAAAGCTTCGAACCTTAAGGCCAGGGTAGGGCTTTGTCCATGTGGACGATAGAAATCGGCTTAGGGAGAAGTAGGAAATTTCGCGATTGGTCTGGCGGGAATATGCATAAACAAACTCGTACAGACGAGTTGTTGCATTCACTCGTCTGTACGAGTATTTTTCGCTTCGGCGTGCTGCCAATAACAACAATCCACAGCGGAAGAACAAGCATGAGCCACGACTACCCGAACATCGCCAGGGACTTGCTGCAAAGCCTCGGTGGCGCCGACAACCTCGAACAGGCCGCCCATTGCGTCACGCGTTTGCGTCTGGCTCTGAAAGACCCGAGTCTGGTGGACGTCGCCACGCTCAATCAGATCGATCTGGTCAAAGGCTCGTTTTTCACCGGCGGTCTCTATCAGGTGGTGATCGGTCCGGGGGAAGTGGAAAAGGTCTATGCCGAACTGCGCAAGCAGACCGGTCTCGCCGCGTCGACCATTGCCGACGTTAAACAGAAGAGCGCAGAAAAGATCAACGCCATGCAACGGCTGGTGCGGGTGTTCTCCGATGTGTTCATGCCGATTCTGCCCGCATTGATCATTGCCGGCCTGTTGATGGGCATCAACAACCTGCTCGGCGCCAAAGGCATGTTCATCGACGGGCAGACCCTGCTTGATGCCTATCCGAAACTCGACGGGTTGTGGAGCCTGATCAACCTGATGGCCAACACTTCGTTCGTGTTTCTGCCGGCGCTGGTGGGCTGGTCGGCGGCCAAGCGTTTTGGCGGCAGCGAAATTCTCGGCATCGTGCTCGGCCTGATGCTGGTCCACCCGGACCTGCTCAACGCCTGGAACTACGGCAAAGCAGTGGCCGGGCTGGACGGGCAGCAACTGCCGTACTTCGACATTCTTGGCTTGTTCCAGGTGGAGAAGGTCGGCTATCAGGGGCAGATCCTGCCGATCCTGCTTGCTGCCTATGTGATGAGCGTGATTGAAAAGTGGCTGCGCGCCCGTGTACCCAACGCCATTCAATTACTGGTGGTGCCGATCACCACCATCGTCGTCACCGGCGTGCTGGCGCTGGCGGTGATTGGCCCTGTGACCCGCCACATCGGCATCTTCATCACCGAAGGCCTGGTCATGCTGTTCGATTTCGCGCCGATGGTGGGCGGGGCAATTTTCGGTCTGCTTTATGCGCCGCTGGTGATCACCGGCATGCATCACATGTTTCTTGCGGTCGATCTGCAATTGATTTCCACCCAGGGCGGCACGTTCATCTGGCCGATGATCGTCATGTCCAACCTCGCCCAAGGCAGTGCGGCGCTGGCGGTGTTCTGGATGACGCGCAATGCGCGGGACAAGAGCATGGCTTCGACCTCAGCGATTTCCGCTTATTTCGGTATCACCGAGCCGGCGATGTTCGGCGTCAACCTGCGCTACAAGTTTCCGTTCTATGCCGCGTTGATCGGGTCTGCGCTCGGCTGCATATTCCTTTCGCTGAACCGCATCCAGGCCTCGGCGATTGGCGTCGGCGGGCTGCCGGGGTTCATTTCGATCATTCCACAGTACATCCCGATGTTCGTCATCGGCATGCTGATTGCCATGCTTGTGCCGTTCGTTCTGACCTGCGCGCTGAGCATGAAGATTGTCCGTCCCGGTTTTCGGGTTGCCTGAGATATCTGAAGGAGTTGTGCCATGCAGGACTGGCAGCGTTCGGTGATCTACCAGATCTATCCGAAAAGTTTTCATAGCCACGCCGGCAACCCGACCGGGGATCTGCTGGGGATTGTCGCCAAGCTCGATTATCTGCACTGGCTGGGCGTCGATTGTCTGTGGATCACGCCGTTCCTGCGTTCGCCGCAACGGGACAATGGCTACGACATCAGCGATTACTACGCCATCGATCCGAGCTACGGCAGCATGGCCGACTGCGAATTGCTGATTGCCGAAGCGGGCAAGCGCGGGATCAAGCTGATGCTCGACATCGTGGTCAATCACACTTCGATCGAACACGTCTGGTTTCAACAGGCGCGCAGCAGTCTCGACAACCCTTATCGTGATTTCTATATCTGGCGCGATCAGCCAAACAACTGGGAGTCGAAGTTCGGCGGTTCCGCCTGGGAATACGAGGCGCAGACCGGTCAGTACTACCTGCACCTGTTTGACCACACTCAGGCCGACCTGAACTGGGACAATCCGCAGGTGCGCGCCGAAGTCTTCAAAATGATGCAGTTCTGGCGCGACAAGGGCGTCGGTGGTTTCCGCCTTGACGTGATCAATCTGATCTCCAAGCCCGAAGACTTTCCCGAAGACGAAAGCGATGGCCGGCGCTTCTATACCGATGGGCCGAACGTGCATGCCTACTTGCAGCAGATGCACCGCGAAGTCTTCGAAGGCTACGACCTGATCAACGTCGGCGAGATGTCATCGACCAGCCTCGAACACTGCATTCGCTATTCGAATCCGCAGTCGAAAGAGCTGTCGATGACCTTCAACTTTCATCACCTGAAAGTCGATTATCCGAACCTGCAGAAGTGGGTCCGCGCCGACTTCGATTTCCTCCAGCTCAAGCGGATTCTCTCCGACTGGCAGACCGGCATGCAGGCCGGTGGCGGCTGGAACGCGCTGTTCTGGTGTAACCACGATCAACCGCGGGTGGTCTCCCGCTTTGGCCATGACGGTGAGTTTCGCGAGCTGTCGGCGAAGATGCTCGGCACCGCGCTGCACTTTCTGCAGGGCACGCCGTTCGTGTATCAGGGCGAAGAACTCGGCATGACCAATCCGGGGTTCGAGTCGATCGAGCATTACCGCGACGTCGAGACCCTGAACATCTTTCGCCTCAAGCGTGAGGCCGGTAGCAGCGATGCCGACAACATGGCGGCGATCATGCAGAAGTCCCGCGATAACGGGCGCACGCCGATGCACTGGGATGCAACGCCGAACGCCGGTTTCAGCGTCGCTGAGCCGTGGATCGGTGTGCCGGCCAATGCAACGCTGATCAACGTCGCGGGGCAGCTCGATGACCCGGATTCGGTGTTGCATCACTACCGCACGCTGATCGCGTTGCGGCGCAGCGAGCCATTGATCACTGACGGGCTGTACCGCCAGTTATTGCCCGAACATCCGCAAGTCTGGGCGTATCTGCGAGAGGGCGACGCCGAGCGCTTGCTGGTGGTGAACAATTTCTACGGCACGCCGTGTGAAATCGAATTGCCCGCAAGCGCGATCAGCGAATCGATGCGTCAGCGCACCGTGATCAGCAATTACCCGGGCGCTGCGCCGCGCACTCGACAGCTGACGTTGCGGCCTTACGAGTCGTTCGTAGTGCACCTGATCGATCCCTGATTCTTAACCCGTAAACCACGTTTGAAAAAACACGCAGAACACTGCGCGGGGGAGCTTTGCGCGCTGATTTTTTGCAACCACACAATAAAAACAATGGGGTGGCTCATGAAAACAACAATAAAACGCAGCCTTGCGGTGACAGGTCTTTGCCTGGCGTTACCGGCGTCAACACACGCGCTGGAGTTCGGCGGTTACTTGCGCAGCGGTGTTGGTACGTCGGTCAACAGCAGCAGCCAGTCGTGCTTTCAATTGCCCGGCGCGCAGACCAAATATCGCCTGGGCAACGAATGCGAACAGTATGGCGAGCTGGAGCTGCGCCAGGATCTGTTCACGCTGGAGGATGGTTCGGTGTTGAGCGTCGACGGCATGGCTTCGCTGTACAACCGCTACGACCGCAAGCCCACATTCAAAGACCACACCGGTTCGATCCGTTTGCCGCAGGCTTACGCGCAATGGTCGGCGATGCCCGCGCTGAACGGCGGTTCGTTGTGGGCCGGGCGCCGTTACTACAAGCGTAACGACATTCACATTTCCGACTTCTATTACTGGAATCAGAGCGCCACCGGCGGCGGCATTGAAGATGTGTTGATCGGCGATCTGAAGTACAGCTACGCGTTCTCACGCAAGGACAACCTGTACCAGAAGGACTACATCAATCGCCACGATTTCAACGTGGGCGGGTTCAAGAGCAACCCCGGCGGTGAACTGGAATTCGGGCTGAGCTACATCGACAAACCTGACAGCCGCGACGCCCATCGCGGCTGGGCGATCACCACGCAACATGTGCAGAGCGGATTTCTCGGCGGCAAGAACAAACTGGCCCTGCAGTACGGTGAAGGGCCCGGCACCGGGTTGGGCTATACCGGCGATGTCAGGTTGGACGAGAGCAATAAAAGCTATCGCATCGTCGAGTTTTTCGACTGGCAGCTGACGCCGCGTTTTGGCGGACAGATCGCAGCGGTGTATCAAAAGGACATTCGTGCGCAGGGCCCCGATCAGAACTGGCTGTCGCTGGGCGTGCGGCCGGCCTATGCGCTCACCGAGCAGTTCAAACTGGTCACCGAACTGGGCCACGATCAGGTCGATGCACCGGGCGGAACGCGCAAGCTGAGCAAGTTTACCGTTGCCCCGACCTGGTCGCCGAAAGGCCCGGCCTTTTGGGCGCGGCCCGAGGTGCGGTTGTATTACACCTATGCGACGTGGAACGAGGCGGCGAAACGCGCGGCCAATCAACTGGCCAAAGGCTCGGCACTGTCCGACAGCGGCGCCTTCGGCAATGCCCGGCACGGTGCGAATGTCGGATTGCAGGTCGAATACTGGTGGAAATAAGCGATGCTGACGGCAGCGTCGCGCTCCGTCGGTACTTCAATACGAACATTGCAGGTGACGTCATGGCCACACCCCAACCCTTACAACTGCTGGCGCCTTTGTCCGGCGTGCTGATGGCGCTGGACCGGGTGCCCGATCCGGTGTTTTCCGGGCGCGTGATCGGCGACGGTCTGTGCATCGACCCGACCTCGTCGACCCTGTGCGCGCCGCTGGCCGGCGTGGTCAGCAACGTGCAGGCCAGCGGGCATGCCGTGAGCATCACCGACGAGCACGGCGTGCAGGTATTGATGCACATCGGTCTGGATACGGTGAACCTCGCCGGACAGGGTTTCACCCGTCTGGTTGAAGAAGGACAGCAGGTCGCCGCCGGACAGGCGCTGATCGAGTTCGATGCCGACTACATCGCCCGCCACGCCCGCAGCCTGCTGACCTTGATGCTGGTGGTCAGCGGCGAGCCGTTCACCTGGCTGGTCGAGCCGAGCGGACTGGTCGAACGCGGCCAGCCGTTGCTCGAAATCAGCGCTGCCCAAGGACTGAACGAAACAGCCAACGCGCCACAAGGCCAGGCGCTGTTTTCGCCAGCGCTGATCTTGCCCAACCGCAATGGCCTGCACGCGCGCCCGGCTGCGGTGTTCGCTCAGGCAGCCAAGGCGTTTACCGCAACCATTCATCTGCATAAACAACAAGCGCAAGCCAACGGCAAATCGCTGGTGGCGCTCATGGCGCTGCAGACTGCGTTCGGTGACAGCGTACAGATCAGTGCGGTGGGCGATGATGCGCAAGTGGCCATCGACACGCTGGGCCGCTTGTTGGCCGAGGGCTGCGGTGAACCGGTGACAGCGCAGGCGCCCGTCGCGGTCGCCGCCAGTGAGCCACTGACGCTGTTGCGCGGGGTTTGCGCGTCACCCGGCTCGGCGTTGGGCCATGTGGTGCAGATCAGCGAGCCGAGCTTCAACGTCAACGAGTTCGGCGGCGATGCCGATAGCGAGCGGGAAGCGCTGGCCAATGCCTTGATCGAAGCGGATCTGGCCTTGCAGCATCTGCGCGATACCGCCGCGGGCGAGGCTGAAGCGGAGATTTTCAAGGCCCATCAGGAACTGCTCGAAGACCCTGGCCTGCTCGATCAGGCTGCTGCGTTGATCGACACCGGCAAAAGCGCGGCCTTCGCCTGGCGCACGGCGACCGAGACCACCGCAGCCATGTTTCGCCAGCTCGGCAATGCGTTGCTGGCAGAGCGCGCGGCGGACCTGAGCGATGTCGGGCAACGTGTGCTCAAGCGCCTGCTGGGCATTGACGAGCAGACATTGGATTTACCGGAAGGCAGCATTCTGATCGCCGACCAACTAACCCCCTCGCAAACCGCCCTTATCGATACCAGCAAAGTGCTCGGTTTCGCCACGGTCGGTGGCGGTGCGACCAGCCATGTGGCGATTCTCGCGCGGGCATGCGGCTTGCCGTCGATCTGCGGCGTGCCGGTGCAAATGCTCGCCTTGCGCAACGGCACCGAGGTTTTGCTCGACGCCGACAAGGGCGAATTGCACGTGCAGCCGGACGCGGCGGCGATCGAGCAATGGCAGGCGCGCCATGCGCAACAGCGGCAACGTCATGCCGATGACCTGGAGCACGCTGCGCTCGCGGCCCGCACCCGCGATGGGCATCACGTAGAGGTCTCGGCCAACGTCGCCTCTCTGACGGAAACCGAGCAGGCCATGGCCATGGGCGGCGCCGGTGTCGGGCTGCTGCGTTCGGAGTTTCTGTATCTGGGCCGCAACCATGCGCCGAGCCATGACGAGCAGATCAGTACCTACAGCGCCATCGCCCGTTGTGTCGGGCCTGAACACAACCTGGTGATGCGCACCCTCGATGTCGGCGGCGACAAACCGCTGGCCTACGTGCCGATGGAGAGTGAAAGCAACCCGTTCCTCGGCCTGCGCGGCATTCGCCTGTGCCTGGAACGTCCGCAATTATTGCGCGAGCAATTTCGCGCCATGCTCGGCTGCTGTGCACTGACGCGCCTGCACATCATGCTGCCAATGGTCACGCAGTTGGCGGAGCTGCGTCTGGCGCGGCAGATGCTTGAAGAAGAAGCGCTGGCTCTGGGCCTCACCGAAAGGCCGAAACTGGGGATCATGATCGAAGTGCCGGCGGCCGCGCTGATGGCCGACCTGTTCGCACCGCTGGTGGATTTCTTCTCGATCGGCACCAACGACCTGACCCAGTACACCTTGGCCATGGATCGCGACCATCCGCGCCTGGCCAGTCAGGCCGACAGTTTTCACCCATCGGTGCTGCGCCTGATTGCCACGACGGTCAAGGCTGCGCACGCCCACGGCAAGTGGGTCGGGGTGTGTGGTGCGATGGCGTCTGAGCGTCTGGCGGTGCCGCTGTTGTTGGGCCTAGGCGTCGACGAGTTGTCGGTGAGCGTGCCGATGATTGCCCCGATCAAGGCCACCGTGCGTGAGCTGGCGCTGGCCGATTGTCAGGTCATTGCCCGGCAGGTGCTCGGCCTGGAAAGCGCCGGGCAAGTGCGCGAGGCATTGCAGCTGTTTCAAGAAGCGAGCGCTGAAACACTGCCAGTCATGGAGAATTGAAGATGTTCGATCAATTGCAAAAAGCCTTCTGGAAAGCCTTGACCCCGGACCTGGTGCCGGACGCACCGAGCGTGCAAGCCACGCCTGACGATGGATTGAGTGCCGCTGTCGTGGCCGCGTTGGGCGGTGTGGATAACCTGCAGTCGCAGCAGCCGTTGGCGCTCACACGGGTGCGGGTGACACTGCGCGATGTGTCGCGGCTGGACGAGAAGGCCTTGAGCGATGCCGGCATCGCTGGCGTGATGCCCCTGGAAAACGGTGTGGTGCATCTGATCACCGGGCTGCGCGCTTAGCTTTCAACTGATGTGCGGCGGCGGGTCGCCCTTACTGTTTCTCAACCGCAGGTGTATCGTATTCGCCTTTTGCGGGCCCTCGGGGCCTGTCGCTGATACGTGAGGTAGTTGAGTTCATGTCCTTTACCCGTCGCCAAATCCTCGGTGGCCTGGCCGGTCTTGTTGTCGTTGGCATGGGGGCGGGGGGCGCGTCGCGTTACTGGCTCGGCAAACGGGCCGACGCCGAAGCGGGCCACGACTACGAGCTGATTGCCGCGCCGCTGGACGTCGAGCTGGTGCCGGGACACAAGACCGAGGCCTGGGCGTTCGGGCCGTCGGCGCCGGGCACCGAGCTGCGCGTTCGTCAGGGTGAATGGTTGCGGGTGCGCTTCATCAACCACTTGCCGGTGGCGACCACTATTCATTGGCACGGCATTCGTCTGCCGCTGGAAATGGACGGCGTGCCCTACGTCTCGCAATTGCCGGTGCTGCCGGGCGAATACTTCGATTACAAGTTCCGCGTGCCGGACGCCGGCAGTTACTGGTATCACCCGCACGTCAGCAGCAGTGAAGAACTCGGTCGCGGGCTGGTCGGGCCGCTGATCATCGAAGAACGCGAGCCGACCGGTTTCCAATACGAAAAGACCTTGAGCCTGAAAAACTGGCACATCGATGATCAAGGCAATTTCGTCGAATTCAGTATTCCTCGCGAAGCCGCGCGGGGCGGCACGGCGGGGCGCTTGTCGACGATCAATGGCGTGCCGCTGCCGGTGATCGATTTGCCGGCCGGGCAGATCACCCGCGTGCGGTTGCTCAACCTCGACAACACCCTTACCTATCGCATCAATATTCCCGGCGTCGAAGCGAAGATCTATGCGCTGGACGGCAACCCGGTCGAACCACGACCATTGGGCAAGGAATATTGGCTCGGCCCGGGCATGCGCATTTGTCTGGCAATCAAGGCGCCGACGGCGGGCGAGGAACTGTCGCTGCGTAACGGGCCGGTGCGTCTGGGTACGCTACGATCGGTGGCCAATAGCGATGCGCCGACGGACTGGCCCAAAGCCCTGCCGGCCAACCCTGTGGCCGAGCCGGACCTGGCCAATGCAGAGAAACTCAACTTCAATTTCGAGTGGGTCGGTTCGGTGTCGGTCAATGTCGACAACGGCAAACCGCCGAGCCTGTGGCAGATCAACGGCAAGGCCTGGGACATCACCGACAAGACCTGCGCTGATCGACCGATCGCCAGCCTGAAGCTAGGTCAGAGCTACATCTTCGAATTGAAGAACATGACCCAGTACCAACACCCGATTCACCTGCACGGCATGAGTTTCAAGGTGATTGCGTCGAACCGGCACAAGGTCATTCCGTACTTCACCGACACCTACCTGCTGGGCAAGAACGAGCGCGCGCAAGTAGCGCTGGTGGCCGATAATCCAGGGGTGTGGATGTTCCACTGCCATGTGATCGACCACATGGAAACCGGCCTGATGGCCGCCATCGAGGTGAAGTGATGCGCCAGATTCGCCCCGCGGCGATCATCGACCGCAGCCGCGACCGCGACTTCATGCGCGAAGCTCTGACGCTGGCCGCACAAGGCGCCGCGCTGGGCGAGGTGCCAGTGGGCGCGGTGCTGGTGCAGGACGGCGAGATCATTGGTCGCGGCTATAACTGCCCGATCAGCGCCAGCGACCCGAGCGCCCATGCGGAAATGGTCGCGATCCGCGCTGCGGCTCAGGCTGTGGATAACTATCGCCTGCCGGGCAGCACCCTTTATGTGACGCTGGAGCCGTGCAGCATGTGCGCCGGGCTGATCGTGCATTCGCGGGTGGCGCGGGTGGTGTATGGCGCGCTGGAGCCGAAAGCGGGGATCGTGCAGAGTCAAGGGCAGTTTTTTACCCAAGGCTTTTTGAATCACCGGGTGTTGTATGAGGGCGGGGTGTTGGCGGAGGAGTGTGGGGCGGTGTTGACCGAATTCTTTCGCGCTCGCCGCAACAAAAGCCCCTCACCCTAACCCTCTCCCGGAGGGAGAGGGGACTGACCGAGTTGGATGGGCCAAGTCCGCCGACCTGAAATACCGAGTCGGACTCAAGTTTTGAAAAGCTCAACAATCAGCGCCCTCTCCCTGGGGAGAGGGCTGGGGTGAGGGGTAGGCCCACCGCGGTCATGTGAAAATACTCTCACTTCCTGGCAACAATAACCGCCCGCATCGGCGCCGGCAGCCCTTCAACCGTTTTGCTGTGATCCTCGGGATCAAGAAAATCGCTCAGCGACTGATACTTCATCCACTCCGTCCCGCGCTGCTCCTCGACCGTGGTCGTGCTGACATCCACGCAACGAATATCGGTGAAGCCCGCGCGGCGCAGCCACAATTCCAGCGCCGGCACCGACGGCAAGAACCACACGTTACGCATCTGCGCGTAGCGGTCTTCGGGCACCAGCACCTGATGCTTGTCGCCTTCGACCACCAGTGTTTCCAGCACCAGTTCGCCGCCCTTGACCAGGCAATCCTTCAGCGCCAGCAGGTGTTCAATTGGCGAGCGGCGGTGATAGAACACGCCCATGGAAAATACGGTGTCGAAACCTTCGAGGTTCGCCGGCAGGTCTTCGAACGGGAACGGCAGGTGCCAGGCGTTCGGCTCGGACAAGTAGCGCTGCACCGCCTGGAACTGGCAGAAGAACAGCCAGTTCGGATCGACGCCGATCACGCTGTCCGCGCCGGCGCCGAGCATGCGCCACATGTAATAACCGTTGCCGCAACCGACATCGAGGATGCGCTTGCCCTTGAGGTCCAGGTGCGGGGCGACCCGCGACCATTTCCAGTCCGAGCGCCATTCGGTGTCGACGTGCACGCCGAACAGATCGAACGGCCCCTTGCGCCACGGCGACAGGCCCATCAGCGCGGTGCGCATCTGCGCGCGGGTTGCGTCGTCGCAATCGGTGTCGAGTTTCAGACCGTTGAGCAAATCCACTTCGCTCGGCTGGATCTTCGGCAGGGCGTCCAGCGCACTTTGCCAGCGTTCCAGGTCGCCGTGGCCTTTTTCCATTTTCTTGTCGAGTTGCGCCTGCAGGGTATTGGCCCATTCGGCCAGCGGTGTACCGGCCAGACGGCGGGCGAGGGGGGACAGATCAATCATGGCAAGGCAATCAACGAGGCAAAGTTAAGACACTGGAACCACGGCACGACTTTCGAGAACCCAGCGGCCAGCAGGCGTTCGCGGTGTTCTTCGAGGCTGTCGGGCTTCATGACGTTTTCGATGGCGCTGCGTTTCTGGGCAATTTCCAGTTCGCTGTAGCCGTTGGCGCGTTTGAAGGCGACATGCAGATCGGTGAGCAGCGCATGTTCCTCGGCATCGTTGAAGCGCAGCTTCTCCGACAGGATCAGCGCGCCGCCCGGCAGCAACGACTGGCGAATGCGTGAAAGCAGCGCGGTGCGCTGATCCGGGGCGATGAATTGCAGGGTGAAGTTCAGCGCCACCACCGAAGCGGGCTGAAACTCGAGGGCAAGAATGTCGCCTTCGATGACCTCCACCGGCAGCAATTCCTGGAACATCGAATCCTGACCGTTGAGGTATTCGCGGCAGCGCTCGACCATCGCCGCCGAGTTATCCACAGCGATCACACGGCAACCGTCGGTGCGTACATGGCGGCGCAGGGCCTGAGTTACGGCCCCCAGCGACGAGCCGAGATCGTAGAGCACGCTGTTGGGTTGGGCGAATTGCGCGGCGAGCACGCCGAGGTTTTCGACAATGGTCGGGTAACCCGGCACCGAGCGCTTGATCATGTCCGGGAACACCCGCACCACGTCTTCGTTGAAGGCGAAGTCAGGCACCTGGGCCAAAGGCTGGGCGAAAAGGCGATCGGGTTCTTTGCTCACGGCGGTTTCCGGCGGTGTCGATGGAAAAGGCCGGCATTTTAGCCAAAAGGGCGCGGGGATGCTTGGGTTGCTGATAAAGCACCGCGTCAGTCCGCTTAATCCTCTGCGTCAGGCAGATAGCTTTCGCGAGCAGGCTCGCTCCCACAGGGGATCGTGGTGTCCTGTGGGAGCGAGCCTGCTCGCGAAGAAACCAGCGCGATTTTCCGTCGTCAGTTCACCGAAATGGCGCAGTCAAAGGTTTCCACCGGCAGCACTTCCGGCGCCCACGGTTGTTGCGAAGTCAGGCGCAAACGGCCGGTGCCGGCGGCAAAGGCCTGGAAGCGCCAGGTCGAAACGCCCGCCGAGCCAACCACGCCGGCATCTTCCGGGTTGCTGTAAACCTCGGGGCTGAGCGCGCGCAGAACGCCGCCAGCGGAATCCTGAATCGCCCAGCGGTAGCCGGTGGTCGGGTTGCTCGGCAGGGTGATGATCAGGTTTTGTCCGGTGCTGAGCCGCACCGGGCATTCGCTTTGTTTTTCCACGGTCACGTTGTGTTTTGGCTGCGTGGCACAAGCGGCCAGCAACGAGAGGGCGAGGGGGAGAAACAGGCGAGTGGCGGACATGGGGTCAGTGGCTCCGGCGGTTACGACGAACGGCGAGCATAACTGAAGATGAGGCGATGTGTGACTGCCGGGGTGCTGCATTGTCTGGACTGGCGCCAAGCCCTCACCCTAACCCTCTCCCAGGGGGAGAGGGGACTGACCGGGGAATATTGGCGAGGTACGTCGACCTGAGCGTGCGTCAGCGAATCCATAATCGCCCCGGTATATCAGGGCGATGAATAGCGCAAGACAACTCGGTCGGCTCCCTCTCCTTGGGGAGAGGGCTGGGGTGAGGGGCTACGGACTACCGGTCAAAACAAAACCTTCGCCACATCGGCAAACCGCTTGGCGAAATGCACGGTTATGCCTTCCTTCAGATAATCCGGCAGTTCCTCGAAGTTGCCGCGGTTCGCTTCCGGCAGGATCAATTCGAAGAGCTTCTGCCGCCGCGCAGCAATCACCTTCTCGCGCACCCCGCCAATCGGCAGTACATGCCCGGTGAGCGTCAATTCGCCAGTCATCGCCACGCCTTTCTTCGGTGGCTGATTGCGCGCCAGAGACAACAGCGCACTGGCCATGGTCACGCCCGCGCTCGGGCCGTCTTTCGGTGTGGCGCCCTCCGGTACGTGCAAGTGTACAAAGGCTTCGTCGAAGAACTTCGCGTCACCGCCGAATTGTTTCAGGTGCGAGCTGACATAGCTGTAGGCGATCTCGGCCGATTCTTTCATCACATCGCCCAGCTGCCCGGTGAGCTTGAATCCACGGTTAAGCGTGTGAATCCGCGTGGCTTCGATCGGCAATGTGGCGCCGCCCATGCTGGTCCAGGCCAGGCCGGTGATCACGCCCGTGCCGGACAGCACTTGTTCGTTGCGGAACACCGGATGACCCAGTGACGCTTCGAGGTCTTTGGGGCCGAGTTTGATCACTGCTTTTGGATCGTCGATCAGCTTCATCACCGCTTTGCGCACCAGTTTGCCCATCTGCTTTTCCAGCTGGCGCACCCCGGCTTCACGGGCATAACCGTCGATCAAGGCCTTGAGGGCGCTGTCGCTGATGCTCAGGCTGCCCTTGGATACGCCGGCCTTTTCCAGCAGTTTCGGCCACAGGTGACGCTTGGCGATGGCGACTTTTTCTTCGGTGATGTAGCCCGACAGGCGAATCACTTCCATCCGGTCCAGCAGCGGGCCGGGGATCGAGTCCAGGGTGTTGGCGGTGCAGACGAACAGGACTTTCGACAGGTCCATGCGCAGGTCGAGGTAATGGTCGAGGAATTCGACGTTCTGCTCCGGGTCGAGGGTTTCCAGCAGCGCCGAGGCCGGGTCGCCCTGGTAGCTCTGACCCATCTTGTCGATCTCGTCGAGCATGATCACCGGGTTCATCACTTCGACGTCTTTGAGCGCCTGCACCAGTTTGCCCGGCTGCGCGCCGATGTAGGTGCGGCGGTGGCCCTTGATCTCGGCTTCGTCGCGCATGCCGCCGAGGCTGAAGCGATAGAACGGTCGGCCGAGGGATTCGGCGATCGACTTGCCGACGCTGGTTTTACCCACGCCCGGCGGGCCGACCAGCAACACGATGGAGCCGCTGATCTCGCCTTTATAAGCGCCGACCGCAAGGAACTCGAGGATGCGGTCCTTGATGTCGTCCAGCCCGGCGTGGTGTTTGTCGAGGATTTTACGGGCGTGCTTGAGATCGAGTTTGTCTTCGCCGTACACGCCCCACGGCACCGAAGTGGCCCAGTCGAGGTAGTTGCGGGTGACCGCATATTCCGGCGAGCCGGTTTCCAGGATCGACAGTTTGTGGGTTTCTTCTTCCAGACGCTTTTGTACCTGCGCCGGCAGGACTTTGCCTTCCAGGCGTTGTTCGAACTGCTCGAGGTCGGCGCTGCGGTCGTCCTTGGTCAGGCCGAGTTCCTGCTGGATGACCTTGAGTTGTTCCTTGAGGAAGAACTGGCGTTGATGTTCGCCGATCTTGCGGTTGACCTCGGCGGAAATCTCTTTCTGCAGGCGCGCGACTTCGACTTCCTTGCGCAGCATTGGCAGGACTTTTTCCATGCGCTTGAGCATCGGCACGCAGTCGAGCACACCTTGCAGCTCGGCTCCGGTGGCCGAGGTCAGCGCGGCGGCGAAGTCGGTCAGCGGCGACGGGTCGTTGGGGCTGAAGCGGTTGAGGTAGTTCTTCAGCTCTTCGCTGTACAGCGGGTTGAGCGGCAGCAGTTCCTTGATCGCGTTGATCAGCGCCATGCCGTAGGCCTTGACCTCGTCGGTCGGCTCGGTCGGCTGGTGCGGGTATTCGACCTCCACCAGATACGGTGGGCGGTGGTGTTTGAGCCAGGTCTTGATGCGCACCCGGCTCAGGCCCTGAGCGACGAACTGCAGTTTGCCGTTCTCGCGGCTGGCGTGGTGGACTTTGACCAACGTGCCGTATTCGGGCAGGGCGCCGGTGTCGAAGTGGCGCGGGTCTTCCTGGGGGGTGTCCATGAAGAACAGGGCCAGGGAGTGGTGTTCGGATTTGCTGACCAGTTCGAGGGTTTCGGCCCACGGTTCTTCGTTGACGATGACCGGCAACACCTGCGCCGGGAAGAAGGGGCGGTTGTGGATCGGGATGATGTAGACCTTGTCCGGCAGGTTCTGGCCGGGCAGGGCGAGGCCGGTGCCGGAGCTGGTGTGTTCGATGTGCTCGGCTTCGCTGTAGTCGTCGGGGTTGTCCGGGAGTTCCTGCTGGTCGGTCATGGGGCACCTGCGCAAATGGGGTATGGGTCTTAGATGGGGCAGGGGGTGGGTGGTTTCAATGGGGGGTGGTGTTTCTGCTTGTGTTCAGGGTTTTGACAGGGGGGTGGCCTTGGCGGCCTCTGGGCCGACCAGGCTCTTGGGGTTTTTGGGGCATATCCGTTGCTTCGGGTGCTGCGGCTGGCGGTTTCGCCCTTACGGCGAGTCACCTTTTCCAGACGCCGAAAAGGTAACCGAAAAGGCTTGCTCCTGCGTTCGGCCCTCGCAGGCTCGGGTCCCTTCGCTGCGGGATCGATCCGGGCGCAGCGGCTACGGTTTGCTTCGCTGCACCTACTTCCGCTGTGTCTGGCTGCGCCAGACGGTCGCTGCGCTCCCACGCCCGGATCGATCCCTACGCTCAGCCTTCCGATGTCGCTGGTTAGGCAAGATCAAGATCAAGGGCACTCGAGCTAACGCTCATTGTTGAGTGGTTAGAAGCGGGTGGTTGGTTTGGGATTTGTGGTGGGTTTGCCCCTCACCCCAGCCCTCTCCCGAGGGAGAGGGAGCCGATTGGTATGCGTTTCAAGTTTTGCGTTCGACGCGCAATTGCAGCTCGATGCAATTCTCAAATTCCCTGCGATCAGTCACCTCTCCCTCTGGGAGAGGGTTAGGGTGAGGGGCTTTTGATTTTTTCACGATCTGCATTTGGGTACGGGCTTGCCTGACCAGTTCATTACAAAGGCCACGTCAGCTCCTGGAGCAGAAAGAACCCGTTACAGGTGAGTTCACGTGTGTCATTCGTGCGGACTGCCTTGCCGGACAGTTTGAAATCGTTGAAGGCGTATCGGTAGAGGCTTTGTTCGGGATCGAGTTTAGTAACCTCGATAGTTGAAGACGACTCCATTGCATAGTCATAAATCAAGATACCCCGTTCTGTAACGACACTTTCAGAGTAGCGAGGCGGAGATGGAACCTCCAGGTCGCGAAGGGAGATGGACAGGGTTCGTTCGCTCGACAAGCCATCGTTGTCCCGGAAGAAAAAGTCGTAACCCCCTAACGGATTGAAATGTACCGATGAGGCGGTCGTGGTATAGCGGGTAAGGCCCAGATATTTACCGAAAAGGGTGCCTTTCACATCAATGGTCAGTGAACCGACTGTGAAGACTGCTCGGGATTCTGTTGAAGTGTTCACGTGTGCTTCCTTGACTGACTTGGGTTGGAGAAGGAAGTCTGGAAGAAGCGGCATAAACAGTTAACTGTCACATCTGACAGGTTTTATGCCTGTTCGCGATTGTGTCTTACAAGGTGAGTTATATAGGGCCCAGAGATGATCCGCTACGGGGTGGGCCTGCTCGCGAAAGCGGTGTGTCAGTCATCACAACGGCTGAATGGGCCGACGTTTTCGCGAGCAGGTTCGCTGCCACGGGATTAGTTGTGTGTTGGAGATTGCGGGATTTCGTGGTTATCCAGCACGCGGTTCACCGCCAGTTCGGCGAGCATGATGATCTGCTGGATCGCCAGGATCGTGCGGCGTTGCGGCAGGTCGATGTACGCGGCGATGTCGCTGGTCATCAGGCTGGCCTGGGCCAGGGATTCGCAGGCGTGGACCAGCAGGCTTTCGCTGTCCTGCTCGGGGGCGACCTGGAACATGGTGCTGGGTTTGTGGAAGCGCAGGGTCAGGGCGTTGGGTTTGAGGTAGTGGTCGAGGGCGCGGTCGGCGGCTTCGTGGAATTTCTTGGAATCGGGGGATTCGTATGGCGAGGTGTCATCGGTTTCTGGCGGATTGGGGGTCGGTTTTTTCATTGTGAAGCTCCGAATGATAAATGGGGCTGTCACTCTCAATCACCGCGACGTGACAGAGGGCGGCAGCTGTACGCGGGTTCGCGGACCGAGCCATTCGGCAATCTCGGCATACCCGAAGGTATCCCGCGCACAGCCACCATCAAACCAGACAGAGAGCACCGGGGCGCTTCGGTTGGGGTTGGCGATTATGCATCAAATCGAATGAACAGCTCGGGCCGCGACGCCCGTTCGCTGAATTTGCAGCGACCCTACGAGCCTATCCAGCAGATTTCCGAGGCACAACCGACGCGATGTGTCGGAAAACTCCGCGCAATTTTCAACGTCTGTAGGACGAGCACCTTTCCCACAGATAAACGCTTATCAACCTGTGGGAGCGAGCCTGCTCGCGAAAGCGGTGTGTCAGGCACCGTAGATGTTGAATGTGCTGACGCCTTCGCGAGCAGGCTCGCTCCCACAGGGTCCTCAGGTGTATGCAGAAATGGCGTGCACAAAAAAAGGCGATGCCCGTTGCGGGGCATCGCCTTTTTGTTACCACCGGCTAAAGCTTATTCCGGCAGTTTGTACGCAATGATGTAGTCACCCATCTTCGTACCCAGCGAGCCGTGACCGCCGACAACCAGCAGGACGTATTGCTTGCCGTCCTTGCCGGTATAGGTCATCGGGGTCGCTTGACCACCGGCTGGCAGACGCGATTTCCACAACTCTTTACCGGAGTTGACGTCGTACGCGCGCAGGTACTGGTCGAGGGTGCCGCTGAGGAAGCCGACGCCGCCGGCGGTGACGATCGAGCCGCCCATGCTTGGCACGCCGAGGGTGAAGCCGATCGGGATCGGCGAGCTGTCGCGGCTGGTGCCGTTCTTGCGTTTCCACACGACTTTGCCGGTGGTCAGGTCGATGCCGGCGACGTAGCCCCAGGCCGGGGCCTGGCACGGTACGCCGAGTGGCGACATGAACGGGTGCATGATTACCGCGTAAGGCGCGCCAGTGTTCGGCTGCACGCCCGAGGTTTCGCTTTCGCGTTTGCTGCCGGCTTCGACTTGCTCGCGCGGCACCATTTTCGACACGAAGGCCATGTAGTTCGGGCTGGTGAACAGCATCTGGCGAACCGGGTCGACCGAGACACCGCCCCAGTTGAACACGCCGACGTTACCCGGATAGATCAGGCTGCCCTGTTCCGATGGCGGGGTGTACTGGCCTTCGTAACGCAGTTCCTTGAACTGGATGCGGCACAGCATCTGGTCGAACGGGGTCGCGCCCCACATGGCTTTTTCGTTCAGTTCCGGGGCCAGCAGGTTGAGGTCCGAACGGGCCTGGGTTGGTGCGGTGTGGTCGCCTTTGACGGCGCCTTGCGGTACCGGGATTTCCTGGATCGGGATGATCGGCGTGCCGTCACGACGGTCGAGGACGTACAGGCTGCCCTGTTTGGTCGGTGCGATCAGCGCCGGTTTCACGCCCTCGGCGGTTTTCATGTCGAGCAGGGTTGGCTGGCTGCCGACGTCCATGTCCCACAGGTCGTGGTGGGTGAACTGGTAGTTCCAGCGCACTTTACCGGTGGCCAGGTCCAGCGCGACGAGGCCGGCGCTGAATTTCTCGGCACCCGGGGTGCGGTTGCCGCCCCATTGGTCCGGGGTCTGGTTGCCCAGTGGCAGGTAAACCATGCCGAGTTTTTCGTCGACACTGGCCAGCGACCACATGTTCGCCGAGTTGCGGCTGTAGGTTTCGCCCGGGGCCAAAGGCTCGGTGGCGTCTGGCTTGTCGCTGTCCCAGTTCCATACGAGGTGACCGTCGCGCACGTCAAAGGCGCGGATCACGCCGGATGGCTCGTTGGTCGACTCATTGTCGGTGACGTGACCGCCCATGATCACCAGATCACGGGTAATCGCCGCTGGCGAGGTGGAGTAGTAGCCACCGGCGGTGAACGGGCCGATGCCTTGGGTCAGGTCGACCACGCCGTTGGTGCCGAAGCCTTCGCAGATCTTGCCGGTGTCGGCGTTCAACGCGATCAGGCGGGCATCCGCGGTTGGCAGGTACAGGCGACGCGGGCAGGCTTGAGCAACAGCCTGACCGGCGGCGGAGATGACCGCGGAGCCAGCGTTTTCCGACTTGGCGTAAGCGGCTTCGTCGTAGTACGAAACGCCACGGCAGGTCATGTGCGCAAAGCCTTTGAAGCCGACCGGGCTCTTGATCTGCGGGTCGAAGCGCCACAGTTCTTTACCGGTGTCCGGGTCCAGAGCCAGCACTTTGCTGTGCGCGGTGCACGCGTAGATCATGCCGTTGGCTTTGAGCGGGGTGTTTTCGTTGGTCAGCTCGACCGGGTCATCCTTGGTTGGCAGGTCGCCGGTCTGGATGCGCCAGGCTTCTTGCAGCTTGCCGACGTTGGCCGGGGTGATCTGCTTGAGCGGCGAGTAACGGTCACCGAATTCGGTGCGACCGTAGGCCTGCCAGTCGCCGTCCGGCATGGCCGGGGCGGTGCTGGTGGTGCCCGCAGTTTCGCGGCCCAGTTCGCCGAAGGTTTCGCCCGGATGGGTAAACAGGCTGGCCACAGCGGTGACGCCAGCCAGAACAACGGCCACGGTCAGACCAGCGGTGCCCATTTTGGCCGGACCGTTGAGCAGCAACGGCCGACGGAACCACGGCAGCAGCATCACGAAGCCGAGGACAAACCACAGCGCCAGACGCGGCACCAGTTGCCACCAGTCCAGACCGACTTCCCACAGCGCCCAGACGGTGCTGGCGAACAGAACGATGGCGTACAGGCCCAGCGCCGCACGACGACGCATCAGCAGCAGAATGCCGCTCAAGGCGATGCCGATACCGGCCAGCAAGTAATACAGCGAGCCGCCCAGCGTGCTCAGCTTGATTCCCCCGGCCAGCATGGCCAGGCCCATCAGTAGAAGCAGGATGCCGAGCAGGGCGGGTAGCAACCGCCCCCGGCTCGAAGCACTTTCGGTGCTCATAATGTGATTCTCCGTGACGTTTATGTAGTCCCGCGCTGTAGTCACTTTAGATGACGATTTGGCGCAGGCATGGTTCAGATAAAAACTTGTTCGGCTAACGAATGACCTGTGGGAGCGAGCCTGCTCGCGAAAGCGGTGTGTCAGGCAACATCTGCAGCGGCGGGTACGCCGCCTTCGCGAGCAGGCTCGCTCCCACATGGGGTTAGCTGTGATCTTTTAGAACGTGGACTGGATCTTGATCCCACCGATCACGGCGTCGTCGACGTCGTTCACGCCACCGGGGTGGCGGATGTATTGCAGGTTCGGGCGTACGGTCAGCCAGTTCGTCACGTGCACGCCGTAGTACAGCTCGGCGCTGTATTCGGTGTCCTGTGGCGGCAGAAAGGACGGATCGTCGTAGTCATACACGGCGTTGGCGCGGTTGCTCGCTTCGGCGTTCTTGCGATAGGCCGGGTTGACATGCACGCGGGCCAGGGCGAAACCGATGTCGTCCCTGGCGCGCGCGTCGAACGGGCCTTTGTAGGTGAGGCCGGCCTGCACGTAGTTGTCGATGGCGTTGGTTTTCTTGTCGTGCATCGTTGCGTTGGCGAACACGCTCAGGCCGCGGCTGTTATCGCTGGCCACGCTGGTGATCTGCTGCTGAACGCCCAGCCACACGCCGTGTTTGCTCGACGCACTGCGATAGGCTGCGCCGCTGAGGGCCGCTGGTCGGTCGTTCTGGTCTTTGTAAACGTCCGAAGCGTTGGCGTTGCTGTAGTAGTAACCGGCACGGTATTCGCCCGGCAGGCCGTTGAGCTTCGGCGTCCACACCAGTTCGATCGGCAGGATCGCCCCTTGGGTGCCGCTGCCGCTGAGTTTGAAGCCGTTGCCGCGATCGAGGTTGGATGGGTTCTGCTCGTAGGCGCCGACCTGTGCGTACAACTCTGGCGTCAGGTGGTATTTGACCCGCAGCGCCCATTGGCTGACAGGCCAGTTGTACCAGATGCCGCCGACCCAGTTGCCGACCTGCGAGCCGCAGAACGCCAGGTTCTGGAAATCGCAGGGGAAGCTGTTGAAGTCTTCGCCCTCGCCAAAACGGCCGACCTTGATGTCGAGCTTCTGATCGAAGAATTTCTGCTGATACCACATTTGCGTCAGGCGGGTGGTCTGGCCACGGCCCCAGACTTCCTGAGCGGAAGTGAAACCACCGACCCGTGGATCGTTGATGCGGTCGTTGCTGATGTTGTTGCCGCTGCGCTTGGTGATGGTCAGCTGAAATTCGGCGTCGTCCCAACCGAGGATCTTCTGCAGGTCCAGGTGCGTGCCGAGGCCGAACTGGTCGCTGTAGCGCGCGGTGCGGTCGTGGTCGTAGCCGCCGTGCAGGTTGCTGCCCATTTCGCCGGTGTAATCGAGTTTGAAGTCGTAGCCTTTTTCCGAAAGTTCGGTGCGCGTGCCGTTCCAGTCACCGAGCATGTACGGTGATTCACTGTCGAACGCGGGCGCCGCTTGCGCGCAGGCAGCGAGGCCCAGCGCGGTGCAGCCGCCAACGATGCGCAGGGTGGAGATAGCGCTGTCTCGGGAGAAGGAAAAATCAGCCATGGAAAAGTCTTTTTCTAATGTTTTGGGAGTGCAATTTCGGCGCTTCAATATGACGCAGGCAGTGAAGCGATTCAGCGGAAGGGCGGCAGGATAATGATCTGTAACAAATTGAGAAAGGGCTTTTGCAGACATGCAGCGTTTCGGATTCGGTAACAGTGCGGCAAACGGGCGCATTGTCGATCGTTCGCCGGCCTGCGATGTTCTCGGGTTGACCTACATTTACAGCGAGGCCTTTCGCCCGGTCACACCCTCGGCTAAGGTGCGCGGCTTTACGCATTTTCACTTCGCTCAAAGGCCTGGCATGAACGAACCCACCACTGATCCGCTGCACGGCGTGACCCTTGAACAGATTCTCAATGCACTGGTGACCCACTATGAATGGTCGGGGCTGGCCGAGCGCATCGATATCCGTTGCTTCAAAAGCGATCCGAGCATCAAGTCGAGCCTGACATTCCTGCGCAAAACCCCGTGGGCGCGGGAGAAGGTCGAACGTCTTTACGTGAAGCTGATGCGCACCAAGCGACCGCTTTGAGATGGACGCAACCTGGCGTCAGCGCCTGATCACCTGCGCCGCTGTTTTGGGCTGGGCCGGATTGGCTATTCAGCTGTACCTGATCTTCTTCGCCCGTGTGAGCGTCGGAGCGAGCCTGCTCGGTGGGCTGGTGAGCTTTTTCAGTTACTTCACGGTATTGACCAATACGCTGGTGGCGACGGTGCTGACCTGTGCCGTCACACCGCGTGAATCGGCAGCACGGCGCTGGTTATTGCAGCCGTGGGTGAGCAGTGGGGTGGCGGTGAGCATCGCCGTGGTCGGCCTCGCTTACAGCATTTTGCTGCGGCATTTGTGGCATCCCGAGGGCTGGCAATTTGTTGCTGACGAATTGCTCCACGATGTCATGCCGCTGCTGTTTCTTGGCTATTGGTGGTACTGCGTACCCAAGGGTACGTTGCGCCTGTGGCATCTGCCGCTGTGGCTGATCTATCCGCTGGTGTACTTCATCTACGCCTTGCTGCGCGGGCATCTGCTTGGCGCGTACGCGTATCCATTCATTGACGTGGCGGTGCTGGGTTATCCACAGGTGTTTATCAATGCCGGGGGGATATTGGTGGGGTTTGTGCTGATTGGCCTGTTGATCATCGGCGTAGACCGCAAACGGCCCGCACGAAGTTGACAACCCGTGTGGGAGCGAGCCTGCTCGCGAAAGCGGTGTGTCAGTCACCAACGTTGTCGACTGTGCCGACGCCTTCGCGAGCAGGCTCGCTCCCACAAGGGGATGTGAATCAGGGGAATATCATTCCTCGTCGCCGCCCTCGGCGCGCCAGTAGCCGGCAGCCTTGATGAACTGCTCATCGAGCCCGTGCTCATCGAGCAGCACCCGGCGAATCTGCCGTGAAACTTTGGTTTCCGTCGCGACCCACGCATACAGGTTGCCCTTGGGCACCTGCAGTTGCTTGACGGTGGTCAGCAGGTTGTCCTTGCCGCCCTCGCGCAAGACCCAGATCACATTGACCTGCGCGGCGCTTTCCAGGCGTTGCTGTTCAGCGCCGTTTTCCACTTCGACCACCACCAGCGCCTTGCGATTGGCCGCCAGGCCTTCGAGGCGGCGGGCGATGGCGGGCAGGGCGGTTTCGTCGCCGATCAGCAGGTAGCTGTCAAACATGTCCGGCACGATCATCGAGCCACGCGGGCCGCCGATGTGCAGAAACTGGCCGGGCTGCGCCTGCTCGGCCCAGGTCGAGGCAGGGCCATCGCCGTGCAGGACGAAGTCGATGTCCAGCTCCATTTTTTCCAGATCATAGCGGCGCGGGGTGTAGTCGCGCATTTCCGGTTTGGGGCCGTCGTCCTTGCCGGCGCCAAGCACCATCGTCTCCAGCGCAGCCGCTTGCTCGGCGTTCTGCGGGAACAGCAATTTGACGTGATCGTCCGTGCCCAGGCTGATGAAACCCGCCAGCTCCGGCCCGCCTAGGGTGATGCGGCGCATGCGCGGCGTCAGGTCGACCACGCGCAATACTTGCAGCTTGCGGCGTTTGATTTCATGCATGACGCGGTGAATGGTCTGGGTATCGACGGCGGTCATTCGGCAGTCTCCGGGGCAGGTCGAGCGGCGGGGCCGTCGACGATGGCTTTGGCGGTGTTGTTGAGCAGGTCGCGCACGCGCAGGATTTCTTCTGCGCTCCAGCGTCCGTGGTGCATTTGCAGAGCGTGGCGCAGGTTGTGCACCGCCTCGTGGATTTCAGGCGGCCGGTCATGGCCGCGCAACGAGCGTTTGCTGACGTCGATGCGCATGCGCACGCCATCCAGCGCCACCGCTTGTTCCTCAAGCGAGACACGACCGGCGTCGGTGACGCTGTAGCGTTTCTTGCCGCCCTCGGCATCGCCGCTGATCAGTTCGCTTTCTTCGAGAAAGGTCAGGGTCGGATAGATCACGCCGGGGCTCGGGCTGTAGGCGCCGTCGAACATGCTTTCGATCTGGCGGATCAGGTCGTAGCCGTGGCAGGGCTGCTCGGCGACCAGCGCCAGCAGCAGCAATTTCAGGTCACCGGGGGCGAATACCCGCGGGCCGCGACCACCGCGTTCGCGGCCGGGGCGGCGGTCGAAACCGTCGCGGGGGTCACCGTGTTCGCGGTGGGGGGAATGATGGTCTCTCATTTCTGTCTTCTCTCGTCGTGTTTAGATACAACTTAAGATATATCTTAAGCGCCGCGCAAGACGTTTTTTCCGCTCGGTGTGCGCGGCTGACGAGCGGCAGGGGCCAGGGAAATGCAAGCCCGGGAATGCTCATGGCGAATCCACAAGCAATGACCTCAAGGTTAAAGTCATCGCTCTAGTTGCTGTAGAGTATAAGTTCTAAAAGTTGCGAAGTTACTGCCGTGGCGGGGCAAAGTTGCTGTATGGTTTTTTAACTAAAACTGTCTGTAGGGCATCGCTTACAGTTACTGTTTCGAATATGGCTATTTAGCTGTTTTTTCTTGCATGTCATAGGGTTGTTTAACTACGAGGTTGTCGGAAGTTGCCTGCTTACTTTCCAGAGTCGACAGCCGATGATGCGCCCACATTGAAAGTTCAAGTTGATCTGGCTCAACTCGGGCGACGACTCGGGCAGTGTCTGCTTGAACTTTCAATGTTCATCCCCCTATCAAGCAAACAGGTACATAACGATGTTCAAGAAACTCGCAATCGCCGCTCCACTGGCTCTTCTGGCAATGACCTCCACTGGCGCATTCGCTGCCGGTGAAGCGTCGCACTCGATCAGCCTTGTCGCGCATGTGCCGACCAACGGTTTCTATGTCGTGCCGACCGACCCTGATCTGGTCAACAAGGACCAGGACATGAGCTACCAGCCAAGCACCGGCAAGATGCGCGACGTCAACGGTTTCTTCGACGTGCGCAACAACAACGGTTCGGTGCACGCCAGCCTCGAAAGCCTGCCGAAACTGGTTTCCGGCAACACCTCTATCGATCTGCGTGTGATGTTCAACAACAAGGAACTGAACCTGACCCCGCAAGTAGTTGTGGGTGAAGCCGAGTCCGACGTCAACTTCCGCGCACCGCTGAACATCAGCGCCGTGGGCAGCAACTTCCAGCCGGGCGATTACACCGGTTCGGTGGCAATGATCTTCGACGCCGTGACGCCATAACCGCTCACTTGATCGATCGATCAGGCACCCAAGCCCAACGTTCATGTTGACGCTTGACCGTCGGGGCAGACGCTTTATCTGCCCTGGCGGACTTCCATTTGTTTGTTACCCGAGTACGCGTTCATGTTCCCGATGACTCCCATCGCGGCGGCGCTTGCGCTGTTGTTTTGTGCCAGCGCAGCCGTCGCATCCAACACCGCCGGAACCACGCCACGCAGTCTGTTGGCGCAGGCCAAGGGTTTGCCGGCGGATTTCGAGGAGCACTTCTTTGATGTGCCGCTGGCGGTGCGGGTCGAAGTCGACCAACAGCCGCTGGGCGAAGCCATGGTGGTGTTGTCCCGCGATGATCGCATCACGCTCCTCGAATTCACCGACACCAGTGAAAACCGTTTCGGCCCGGCCGAGCGGGAGAAGTGGGCCAGTTACCTCAAGCCCGGCGTGCCCTTGGGCGCGTGCAGCGGGTCCTGCCCGGATCAGTTTCTGGCGGTGCATTACAACCTGGAAAGTTCGCTGGTTTCGATCGTCACCGAAAACGCCGAGCGCGACGTCTCCGCCAAACGATATTACGAGCAACCCAGCGGCGGCAGCAGCGGCTTGATGGTGCGCAATCAGCTCAACCTCAACGGTGGTCAGGAACAGGATCTCGGTGGGCGTTTCGGCCTCGAAGCCAGCGCGAGCCTGGGCAACTGGAGCCAGACCCTCAACCTGCAAATGGCCCGTCTCGGCGGCCCGGACGACAAGCTTTATCACGCTGTCCATGAGCTGCACACCCAGCGCGAACTGCAAGGCAGTTTTTTCCGCCTGGGCTACTTCACCCCCAATTCCGAAGGGCTGACGCGCCAACCGCGTACGTTCGGCACCAGCCCTGACACCGCTGTCGGCGTCATGTATGGCAGCTCCGACAGCCTGGCCATCAACAGCCCGATGCCCAGCGTCTATCCGATCTACGTCACCGCCAACCGCCAAGGCTCGGTGGAGATCTGGCGTGATGGTCTGCTGATCAATACCCAATCGGTGCCGGCTGGCTTGCAAACTCTCGATACGCGGCCGCTGCCCGGCGGGATTTATGAAGTGGAGGTACGGCTGATCGAAGACGGCCAGATCACCTCCACCACCCAGGAGCTGGTGTACAAGCCCAGCAACTGGCGCAACCTCGACGAGCGCTGGCGCTACAACCTGTTCGCCGGCGAAGAAAGCAAACTGCTCAGCAACTGGGAAACCCAGTCAAGCGGCAGTCCGACGGCCGGGGCAGCGGTCAACTACCTGCTGCACCCGCGGGTCATTCTTGGCGCCTCGGCGCGGCAGATTCGCGAAAAGCTGCAGTACGGCACCTCCATCGACTGGACGCTGGCCAATCACGTCAGCCTCTACGCCAACGTCTACAAGACCGAGGATTACGGCACCGGGCTCGACCTGCAGAGCCTTTACAACTACGGTGCCGGCAGCATTGTTGTCAGTCACAACCGCAGCTGGCTCGATACCACCAATACCTACGACACGTTGCCCGATGGCACGCGTATTCGCCCGCGCAATGTGTTCGTCGGCCAGACCAGCAACTCCTCGCTGGCACTCAATCATCGGGTCAACAGCAAGAACTCGGTCAACGCCCGGGTCGCGCATAGCGAAGGCAATGTCGAAGGCCTGGGGGTCGATCTCGGCTGGACCCAGCGCACCACGCTGCTGGGCAGTGACGCCAGTTGGCGCTTGTCAATTTTCGACCGGCCGGGCAGCTACAGCAGTGGCGATGCGCGCAATCGTGGCGTCGACCTGAGCGTCAACATCGCGCTCGGTGCGCCCGGCCAGCAGATCACCGGTAGCATCGGCTCACGCACCGCCCGCGATGGTCAGCGCGACAACAATGCTTCGCTCGGCTGGCGCAAGGATTTCAAGGATCACGTGCTGCAAAGCGTGTCGGTCACCGCGCTCACCGATACCTATGGCCTGGGCATGTCCGGCCTGACCAATTTCCGCACCGACGCGGTCAATGGCGACGCGTTTGTCCAGCGCTCCTCGTACAACGGCAATTACACCGGCGGCCTCAACGTCGACAGCACGCTGGTGATCGGCGGTGAGCAGATGCTCATGACCAGCCAGAGCGAAGTGCGCGGCGCCGGGCTGATCGTCGACGTCGAATCGGACATCGACGACATCGTCCTGCGTGCCGACGACTACAGCGGTGGCGGCGCGGCGCTGAAGCCGGGGCGCAATTTCATTCCGATCACGGCGTACCAGAACAGTTCGGTGAGCTTCGATTTCGAAGGCAACAACGTGCCGGCCGCGACCATCGAACCGGCGCGCACCCGTTATCACTTGAACAAGGGCGGCGTGGAATACCGCAAGGTCCGCGTGATGAAAACCTTCACGGTGCTTGGCCGGCTGGTCGATGCGCAGGGCCAGCCGCTCAAGGGCCACCACGTCATCAACCACGCCAGCCGTGGCGTGACCGAAGTCGACGGGTTCTTTTCGATGGAAATGAACGCCGGCTCGCCAACCCTGGAAGTGCGCCAGGGCAACCAGTTGCTGTGCCAGTTCCGTCTCGATGCCAACCGCCATCGCAGCGAAAACGACGTGCTGATGATCGGTGATTTGCGCTGCACGCCGGACACCCTGGCGGATGTTACGACCACTGAACAGAAGGCAGGTTGAAAGGTATGAAAAGAATCGCAGGCGCTTTGGGCTTGTCGCTGGGCTTTGTCATGTCCACCGCACAGGCCGCCAGCCAGGAAATTCGTGCGACGTTTCGCCCGGATTCCTCGCAGCCGAGCAAAAACGTGTTTATCAACCAAACACCGAACAGCGGTTACTGCGCGAACTATCCGGAGCAATGCGCGGAAAACGCCACATTCAGTATTCAACTGCCAATTCGCTTCACTTCCAACGGCCCGATCAAACCCAATTGGGGGGTTGGCTTGAAGGTTCCTGCCAACTGGAGGCGGCTGACGGTCACCAATGCGGATACGCAGGAAGTGGAGATCGTTGAAATGCGCATCACGGGTATTGGCTCCAATTATTTCTTGAGTGATCCGGCGCATGAACTGGTCGGTGTGAGCGACCCATTGGAGGGCCATCAACGACTCTGGGAAAGCAGCAGTTGGGTATACGCACCCTCACCCTGTCAGTACAGCGGTGTCGGCGCTTACACCCCTGCTACCTATCGTTTTTTCTGGAAAGCACCGGCAGAGGGTTACTGCACGAAGAAGACGATGTACGCCATTCCGTCTATCTATTTCGACACGCTCGACTTCGCTTATGAACTGCGTACTCCCAATCCGTTGGGAATGTCCTCTGGGCTGTACACCGGCTCGATGATCTATAGCGTTGGCGGGGGCGGCGATTTCGACATTGGGGGCGGGTTTCAACCCGACGACAGCAGCCTGACCCTGGACTTCGTCCTCGACGTACAGCACACCCTCAAGATCGATCTGCCGCCCGGTGGCAACAACGTCAGCCTTGAACCCGAAGGCGGCTGGCGGCCGTGGATCGAGAGTGGGAACAAGCCGAACAGGATTTTTCGCGATCAGCCGTTCCACATTTCGGCATCGTCGCGATTCAAGGTGATGCTGTTGTGCAATTCGCACGGCGGTAATACCTGCAGGCTGGGCAGCCCGAAAGGCAACACGACCAACGTCCAGGTATCCATGACTTTGCCACCGGGCATTACGCATGCTGGAGGCAATACGGCCAAGCGTCTCCCGCTGCGTTTCAACGAGTGGATCGGCCCGTTCCAGCCTGGCCTTTACATCGATCGCAAGCCCGGCGCGATTCATTTCGATATGAGCCGTTTCGACATCGATTTTCTCCTTAAACAGCGTGACCTCAACGACCGCCTGCGCGGCAACGTCACCATTATCTGGGATTCGGAAGCATGAGCCTTTCGGTCCGCGTTTTCCCAATCGTTCAGGAGTTCTCAAACATGAACCGTGCTTTTCTGCTGGGCGTGCTCAGCCTGTTCTGCCTGACCGCCGAGGCGGGCCCGCAGATCAATGTCGGCACCGTCTACGACTATCTCGACGCCGATAAAAGCACCTACCTCAAGCGCGTGTTCAACAGCGGCGATGCCACCGCGTTCGTCAAGGTCAACGTGCTGGAGATCATTTACGCGGCTGACGGCACTTCGCAGGAAATTGCCATCGAGAACGCCGCCGACGGCGCCTCGCGCAACGGCCTGATGGCCAGCCCGGCGCGGTTGATCGTGCCCGCACAGGGCATGCAGGGCACGCGCCTGTTGTACATGGGCGAGCGCGATCGCGAGCGTTATTTCCGCGTGCGTTTCGTGCCGGTGGTGCCGGAAAAGGAAGACGAGTTCGTGGTCAGCAACGAAGAGCGCGAAGACTATAAAAATTCACTGTCGGCCGGAGTCAACGTGATGACCGGGTTCGGCACGATCTTCTTCGTACGGCCCAAGGATGCGCGGTTCGACACCGTGGTCGATGACAGCGCCAGCCGCTACGAACTGCGCAACAACGGCAACACGGTGATCATCATCGACGAGTTCAAGAGCTGTTCGCTGACCCAGGACACCGATTGCGGCGCGACCACCAAACACCACGTTCTGGCCGGCAAGACCTTCGCTTTCGACAAGGAAAAGGGCCGCGAATACCGCTTCTTTCTGATCGAAGGGGCCGAGAAAAAGGCCATGAAGATCGCCAGTCGCTAGGTCCGCTTTCATTGACGCATCGGGTACTCAACATGATCAAGCAATGCACCGCCGCCGCGCTGATGGCCGCTACCGGGCTGACCGGCGCACTGGCGTGGGCGGCCCGGGAAGAGCACACCTTCGAAGTGTCGCTGACCGTTCCCAACCGGCCGTTCTATGTCATCCCGGCCGAGCCGGACTGGATTCATCGGCCGCAGCAATTGTGGTGGGACTATCCCAAGGCAACCCTCGGCAGCCTGGAGAAAAACTTCGATGTGCGCCACGACAGCAGCGCCATCGATGCGCGTCTGTTATTTGAACCGTATCTGGAAAATGGCCGACCCAATGAAGCGATCATGCTGCGAGTCACGTTCAACAATGTGGAGCTGAGTGCTCAGCCCGTTCCCCGGCAAGTGGTCTCCAGAGAAGAGGCCGCCAGTGGCAAACGCGTGGCGCTGAAGATCGAACCGATCGAACCCGCCGGCGGTTACCGCTCCGGCGACTACCACGGCAATGTGCTGCTGATGTTCAGTGCTGCGGCACCGGCCGGGGAGACAGCACCGTGAGTTTCAGGCGAATACAACCATGAAAAAAATCACCTTGGCGCTGGGTCTTTTGTTGATGGCGAGCATCCCCGAGGCACAGGCGATGAATCAGGAGATCCGTGCACTGTTCCAGCCTGATTCGTCGAAGCCCACCAAGAACGCCTTCGTCAACCAGACGCCGAACAGCGGCTATTGCGTGACCTATCCGGCCGAGTGCGCGAACTTCCGCATGTTCAGCATTCGCGTACCGGCGCGTTTCACTTCAACCCGCTACGTTAGCATCGGCGACTGGGTCGGTGTCAAAGCGCCCGCTGCCTGGCGCAATGTGACCGTGACCAACACCCAGACACAGGCCAAGGAAATGCTCGCGGTGCGCATCATCGGCCTTGGCTCCAACTATGTCCTTAGCCACCCGGCCATGCGCCTGGCCGGTGGCAGCACACCGCTTGAAGCCCATGGCCGTCTGTGGACGACGAACAGTTGGGTGAACGGCGTACCGGGGCCGTGCACTTACAGCGGCAGAGCCGAACATGGCCCGGAAACCTTCCGGTTTTTCTGGAAGACTCCTTTCCAGTCCATGTGTGCCAAGGTCCCGGCCTATCACATTCCCGGATTGTCGTTCGACACGCTGGATTTCGCCTATGAAATGCTCACGCCCAATCCACTGGGCATGGCCTCCGGTCGCTATGTCGGCTCACTGACTTACACGCTCGGGCCCGGCGCAGATTTTGACATGGGGCCGCTGATGCGGGCGGAGGATCCCAGCCTGACGCTGGATTTTGTGCTCGACGTGCAGCACACCCTGAAGGTCGACATCCCGCCCGGCGGTAACCACATTGTGCTGGAGCCCCAGGGCGGCTGGCGCAGTTGGCTGGACAGCGGGCGCAAGCCAGTACGGCTTTACCGCGATCAGACGTTCCATTTGTCCGCCTCGTCGAAATTCACGATGCGGCTGGAGTGCGAACATGAACTGGGCGTGGGCTCGGGCTGCGCCATTGTTGATCGTGAATCCGGTTTCGCTGGAGGCGTCGATGTCAGCGTCAGCTTGCCCAACGGTTTGACCGATAGTGCCGGTCAAGCGGTCAGACGTTACCCGTTGAGCCGTGAAACCAGCCCCGTGTTTCAACCGGGTTTTTATGTCGATCGTCGCCCCGGCACGCTGCACTTCGAAATAAGCAAGGACTGGACTGACTGGCTGATCGACAACGCCAAAGGCCGTCCCTACCAAGGCAACGTCGCTGTGATCTGGGATTCGGAGGTCGATTAAGCCGCCCGCCCGGCCTGCACAGGCAGGCCGGGTACAACAACCGCGGTCAGAGGCCGGCTCTGGCCAGCGCTTCGCGGGTCAGCTTTCGCGACAGTTCGTTGCGCTGATGACCGATGCCGTTCAACAGCGCTTCGTAACGAGCGACGCTCATTGGCGCGTCGTCAAACAGATCTGGCGCATCGGCAATGTTCAACTGCTCTGCCAGGCGTTCGATCCTGCGGGTGAGCGTGTGCACATTGGTCTGTTCGTGCGGGTTGGCCCATTCAGCCTTGGCCTCGCGCAATTCGTCGAGCAGGGCCACCTTGGGATCGAATACAGCAGCGTTGCTCGCGTACTGGTCCGGGTAGGTGTTTTGCAAAAAGTCCTTCCAGAAATTGTCGGGATACAAATCGAGCATGGCGTTGACCAGTCCATCGGCCTGCTCAGCCTGGGTGATCATGGCAAAAGCCAAGTCGAGCTTCTCCTGGGTCACAGCCGAGCGTGCCTGATAAGGCATGCCTTCCGATTGCCAGGGCAGTTGCAAGCGCTGAGCCAGCCCCGTTTCGAACGCCATGTGCACGGCGACTTCGTCCGGTGCGGGATTGCCGGGGTCCTCAAGATTCAACAACGTTTGCGCCTGGCATTCGAAAGCGGCTTCGTCGGCGACTCTGTTCAATCGCGAGGCACCACGGGCCAGGCGCACCAGTGTGTCTTCCAGAATGGCGGGCGATGTCGAGTCGCCATAGGCCTTGGACACCCGCACCTTCATTCCCAGCGAATTGAACAGCTGTGCACCGAAAGCGCTGCAGTCGTCGGGCGTCGCGATCTGTCGGAACAGCGTTTCGCGCAGTCTCGCGTCCACCGCCAGCGCATCGACCATTTCCCAGACCCGTTGCGTCAATCGGCTGCGGCCGGCGTCGGTACGGTAATCAGTGCTTTCCCGCAGCTTGCGAATCACACTGAAAAAACCGCCGGAATCGGGTTCTGCCATCAAGTCGTGCCAGGACTCTTCGCGGTACTTGAGCATGGCGGCTGACGGGCTGAACAGGTCCGGTTGTTGGGGAAGCGAACGCCAGTAGCTGAGCTCGTCGTCGGCAGCGGGGAAATAATCCTGCACCAGCGCCAGGCCGACAGACTCGCGATAGCGGCCAAGCCGCGCATGATCTTCGTTGCTCAGGCGCGACGTGTCGAAGCGCGCGCGACTGAGGAGGCGCGCCTGCGCAGAGCCGGACGTGACCTCGGGCAACGTCCTGACGCGCGTGCCGCGCATGTCCAGCATGAAGCTTTGCGGTCGTTGCTTGTCCACGGCGCCAACCCGGAACAGACCCTCGGGCCAGGCCTCGATACGGGTGTTGGCCAGGCTCAATTCGGTCAAGTGGTCCATCGCGCCGACATCCGGAGGCAGGTCCAGTGGATTGCCGTTCAGATTCAACGTGCGCAATTGCGTGAGCTTGCCAAGCTGTTGCTGCGACTCGCTCGTCAGTTTGATGTTGTTATCGGCCAGATCCAGAGCCTGCAACGGGCGCATCACGCCGAGACTGTCCGGCAGTGACTGCAATTGACACTGCCGTGCGCTCAGTTGGCGCAGCTTGGGAAAGCTGATCAGCAACGCACTCGGATCTGGCGAAAGGCGCGCCCTGTCCAGCCTGAGCGCGGTGATGTTATCGATGTATGGCTTCATTTTTGGCCGTTTGAGCAGGTCACGCCACCAGCGCTCCACATCATGGCCCATCAGTTCCGAAGACAAATCGAGCGTATAGCCTTGGTCAGGATGGGCACTACGCTCGCCAAAGATTTCGCCGCGGCGCTCGAAGCATTCGGTCAGGCGATCCAGGACGAACGCGCCGCCTTCGTACAGATAATCCGAGGACAAGTACCTGGATCCCGCTTCGGCGTCTTCCCCGGCGGGATAACTGTCACGCCAGGCGGCCAATTCGGTTTGCAGGTCGTCGCGCTCCTGCTCCAGCCGTGCGATGGCTTCCTGCGGCTCGCCCCGGCGCGCCAATGCTTCAACGAAGGTGATGGCTTCTCTTTCCGACATAGCCGGATACAGGTCGCGGATTCTTTCCTCGGCTGTCGAGCGCCGCATGAACCTCGGCCAGCCACGCACCAGGGTTTCGGTTTCGAGGCTCGCCACCGGGCGAATCGGCGGTTCGGCGAGGACCGTGCGACGCTCGGCAGGCGCAGCCGCCAACTCCATCAGCCAGACTTTCAACGCAGCGCCCTGACCGCGTCGGTAGCCGACGTTCGCCCGTGTTTCGTCAGGCAGGGCGCGCAATATTGCCTCATGGAACTCGTCCGCGGCATGCAGCGACCGGCTGTCGGCGTCGAGCACTTCGTAACGCCCATGTTCGTCTCTGACGAGGCGTCGGGTCGTGCCGGCATCCTCGGCTCCGACGCTGCAACGCAAGGGCCCGTCAAAGGTGCCGTCGCGGACCTCGATGCGCAGGTCGGCAAAGGCGTCGGTGTGCAGCCGCAGCGTGCCGAGCGCGAGGCGTTCGCTGTCGGCGCTCAATTGATCGTCACGGTAGAACCCTTCGTAGGCACGGCTGGTTCTGGCTTCGAAATCCAGCTCCCGCGCCTGATTCTTCAGACGCAGCGGCAAGCGCTGTTCGTTGAGGGTGCGCTGCCGTTCGCTGGCGCTGGCCTGATCGAGCAGCTTTTCGCCCAGCGGCAGTGGCAGCTCGGGGAAGGTCTTGCGGACCACCTGCAGATCGGGCTCGCCGGTGCGGTCGGCCGCTTGATAGAGGCGCCTGGACACATCGCTGCGACGTTTGTCGACGGCATCGGCCAGCACATCACGCAGCGCTTGCACCCGCTCGGCTGCAGGCACTTCTCGGCCCAACAGTGTGCGTATCTGACCCTCGTCGAGAAAGCTCAGCAGCCGTTCCGGCAACAATCCGGCATTAAGCTCGGACTGGCTGATGCTCAGGGTGTCGGCGGCGCTGGCGCTCGGGTTGCCGTATTGGCGCGAGTAGCCGTCGAGGTGTTCGTACTGCACTTTCAACGCTCGCTCGTATGGCCAGCCCGGCAGGCTGGTGGCGATCGGTTCGAACCAGTCCGACTCGGCCGCGATCGGCTTGCCAGCGCGGATGTTGGCACTGGCGAGTTGCGCATCATCGTAGGCTGCAAAACGCGTCAGACTGTCGGTCAGCAATGGCGGCGGCGGGCTGCTCTCGCTGTGCATCCGGCGCAAGTGATCGTGGCCGGTGCCGCTGCTGATGCGGATCTGCTCCAGTTGCGTGGGCGTAAAACGCTCGGCACGGTGACCCAGGCGCGGCATCAACGCGCTGTCGTGCCAGTCTGCAGGATCTTCGGCCTCATGCCGCCAGGCACCGTGCTCGTTGTGTTCCAGCAGCGGTTTGTAGGCATTGGCGCGCTCGGGATGTTTGACCCGGTAGCTTTTGATTTCGGGACGCGATGATGCTTTTTCGACACTGAAAAGCTTGCCGTCCAGCGGCAGAATGCGCGTGCCGCCATGCTCGTGCAGGCCCTGCGGGTCGGGTTTTGACGCCGCATCCAGCGTCAGTTTCTTTTGCTCGTAGGGGCCAAGATCGGGATGCCACAGCGACGCCTTGCCATCCGGTAACCGCACCGGCTTCATGCCATCAACCAGCGGCGACAGCTTGACCTTGAACGCCCCGGCGATTTGCGCTCCGGCGCCAAACGCGGCCAGTTCTATGACATTGGTCACCACGCTGATGACATGCTCGCCGGCTTCCTGCCAGAGGCCCTCGGCGAGATCGACAATGCCTTCGATGACGTCGGTGGTCAGTTGATATGCGGTGTAGGCCATCATCAGCTCGCCAAGACCCGGCACAAATGGCGTGGCGATCAACAGGGCGACGTTGAAAATGTCGGAGAGGATCTTCTTGAAGTTGTCCCACCAGACCCAGCGCGCCTTGCTGTCGGCGTCGGCGGTGGACACGGCGATTTCCCGGGCGTCGTTGAGAATCTTGTTGAGCTTTTGCTGATAGGCATGGCGCCAGTATTCGCCGTGCACTCTCAGCCGCTTGAACCGCAGGTCGGGATTGTCTACGGCATCCTTGCGCCACGCCGGGCGTGGGTCGGTCGTGCCGACAGGCGGGTGATAGCGGGTGATGAACAGGCGTTGTTCCAGTTCAGCAAAAAAGTGCCCGCGCTGTTGCTGATCGACGAACTGGCTGAAGAACTGCCGGTAGGTCTGTTGCGTCGCCTCGCTGAAGCGGTCTTCGCGAAGTTGCCGGGTCAGTTCCACGCGAAAGGCTTTCAGCGAGGTGTACTCCTTGAGCGGGTGATCCGGGTCGTGCGGGATGTAGACGATCAGGCGACGAACGCCGCGGCTGTCCGATTGTGCGTGGGGCAGCAGCAGGATCCCGGTCAGCGCGGTGTCGAGCAGCGACAGGTCGGCGTACGCCAGCGAGCGACCGTTGAGCATCAGCAGCGGTTTGTTTTCGCTCAGGCTGAGGATCATCTTGTACGCGTCGTAGGCAATGTCGTCCTTGATCAGCGCCAGTTGCGCAGCGGCCCCGAGGGCATCCTGCTGACTCTGGCTGACCTTGTATTGCAGAACGCTTTCGGCCAGCGGTTCGCCGGGCAGCAGGTAGCTTTCCAGATGCTTTTTGTATTGCGCGCCGAGGTCCAGATCGCGACACAGTTTTTGAAAGTCGCTGATGGGCATCGCGCTTTTGATCGGCAAGACATCGAACAGACCCCGTGCATCGGGCTGGCTGATGTAATCCGAGTCAGGCCCGGCTGTTTCGCTGCTGGCGAAGTTGTGCAGTGCGGCATCGAGCAGCGACACCGTTCGGGTGACGATGCCCTCGGACAGATTGATTGCGTACCAGGGCGTTTCTGCAGGCAGATAAAGGCGCAGATACGTGGTTTTCACGTCCGGTTCGATGCCATGAACGGCCTTGATCCTTGCCTTGAGCAGCGGTTCGGCGAAGGCATACAGGTCGGTTTTCGCCAGCAGATGATCGACCCGGTTCTGCGAGTTCCACGCTTTTAGATTGGCGGCGGCAAGTTTTTTCAGGTAGGCGGCGGGTGCGGAGGTGTACCAGGGCTGGGGCTCCAGGGATACGTTGGTCAAGGCGCGGGCGCGGCTGACGGTCGCGTTTTTGAAGCTGTCGTTGACGGCAGACTTGATGAATTCGTAGTGCCGGCCTTTGTCTGGTTGTTCGGCAGGCAGGGGAGCGGGAGACATGGCCAATCATCCTTGATTGTTGAGGAGTGATCAGCCTACCCACGGCGGGACAAAACAAAAGTTCAAAGATCAGGTGGCAAAGGGCGCCCGGTCGGGCAGATGCGACGAAAATTCGAATCTGAAAAATACCGGAGTACCACCCGCCGTCGGGGAAAAACCTCACCCCGATGGAGATACTCCCGACACGATTGTTTACCTCGCTGCAGGACGCGGCGTGTCGTCAAGGGCCACGCTCGCGATCTGTGGCGGCTGGCATTGCGAGTCGCTGCCTGGTTGAAGGTACGGCGTCAGAATCGGCGCCATGCCCTTGAGCACCTGTGTGGGCAGGGCCGAGGTGAATTTGAAGTTCTCCGCCGAGCGCCCGGGAACGAAGGCGGTGAGGGTGCCGAAATGGTGGTCACCGATGTAGAACACGAAGGTCGCGGTGCGGTTGATCGACTTCGAACTGATGATCCGCCCGCCCGAGCCGATGGCCGCAATGCGGTTGTCGCCGGTACCGGTCTTGCCACCCATGGCCAGCGGCGTGCCATCGGCGAGTTTGAAACTGCCGGAAACACGTTTTGCCGTACCGGCATCGACCACTTGCGACAGCGCCTCGCGCATGGCGCGGGCGACTTCCACGGGCATCACCCGCTTGCCGACGTGCGGGTCGTTGACCACTTTGGTTTCGTAAGGCGTGCCGGCGGCGAAATGCAGGCTGTCGATGCGCAGCGTCGGCATGCGTACACCGTCGTTGAGGATGGTCCCGATCAACTCGGCGAGCGCGGCGGGGCGGTCGCCGGAACTGCCGATGGCGGTGGCCAGCGACGGCACCAGGTGATCGAACGGGTAGCCGACTTTTTGCCAGCGCTGGTGAATATCGAGGAACGCTTCGATTTCCAGCATGGTGCGGATGCGGCTGTCGCGCGCGCCCTTGTGCCGGCTCTTGAACAACCAGCTGTAGACTTCCTGGCGCTCGAAATGGCTGGCCTTGACGATCTCGCTGAATGTCGCGTCCGGGTGGTGCAGCAGGTAGCCGATCATCCACAAATCCAGTGGATGCACTTTAGCGATGAAGCCCTGGTCGGGCAGGTCGTAACTGCCGGGGCCATAGGCATCGTAGAGGCGGATCAAGCGGTCGTCGGTCAGTTTTTCATTGAGTTTGGTGCCCTTGAGGTGCGAGCGCACGAAGCGGTTGAAATCTTCCTGACTGGCCTCGGGCAGCAGGTAGCGATGCACGGCGGCCATGCGGATCGGTGTCGGGCGCATGCTGTCGAGAAACGTGTCGAGACGCGCCTGGGTGTCCTTGTTCCGGTACTTCTTCCAGAACTTGAGCAGGAATGAAGTGCCTTCGCGATCGGCAAAACTGGCCAGATATTCCTGACGACGCGGGTCACGATCATCCTTGAGCAATTCAGCGTTCGGCCCGGAATAGGTGGTGTAACGGACGATGTCGCGCATCAACCGAATGAACGGCAGGTTGATCGATTCGCGAAGAGAATCGCGCAGGGTCGGCAGGCGGCCGTTGTCCTCTTTGCGAAAGTTGTGAAACGTATGCAAACCGCCACCGGTGAAAAACGCCTCGCCGGGGCTCGCCGAATATTTGCGGTCCAGTGCGGCGGCGAGCAGTTTCGACAGATCGTGGTCCTTGTTCTGCATCAGGTAATCGATGACCCAGCGGCTCAGCCGGTCCTGATCGGGCACCTCGACTTTCTTCAGCTCGGTCGCGCTCATCGCGCCGTACTTGTCGTGCAGCTCGGCGATGATTTGCAGGTAGGTGGTCAGCACGCGCATTTTTGCGGTCGAGCCCAGCTCCAGTTTGCTGCCTTCGTTGATGTCGAAGGGTTGATCAGTGCTGTCGGTCTGCACCCGTACCCGTGAGCCGTCCGCGGTCAGTTCGAACAAAGTGAAGCTGTAGCGCACTTGCGTGGTGCTGGTTGGCGTCAGCAGGCGTTCGCCGAGCAGGCCGATTTCGGCGGCATAGGCTGGGTCGGCGAGTTTTTTCAGGTACGCCGTGGCCTGGGTCTGCAGGTCGCCCTGCAGGGTGCTGGTGGCGGAGAGGTCGAGGCGGTCGAGGTCGTAGAGCGGCCGATCGAGCATGCTCGCCAGACGGCTGCGGGCGGCACTGATGCCCTTGTTGGTTTCGATCGGCTGGATCGTCGGTTGGGTTTGCCAGTCGCGGTACGACACGGTGCTCGCCAGCGCGGCATCGGCGAGCGCGTTGTCGATCACGCCGTTCTGTTTGAGCAGGCGCAGATGACTGTCGGTGAGGCTGGCGAGATCTTCGCGGCCCTTGGTCAGGTAATACGACGGGCGGCGCTGGGCGATCATCAACGAGAGCATTTCGCGCAGGGCCAGGCCTTTGCCGGCCATGGTCTGCGGGTCGGTGGCCGGGCTGTTCAGTTGCTCGTTGGCCTTGGCGAAATCACTGCCATACCAGACCCGCAAGCCTTCGGCCATGCCATGCACCTCGCCATGCCCCGGCACCGCCGACAGCGGCACACTGTTGAGGTAGTCGCGCACGATGTTCTGCCGTGCCCCCAGGGTCTGCGGCCCGTCTTGATAAGCGCGCACGCTGGCGGAAAACATCTGCCGCAGTTTCTCCGCGCCGGATGCGGTAAGACCTTCCGGCGAGTGTCGGTACTTTTCCAGTTGCGTCGCCAGCGTGCTGCCGCCGGCCGATTGCCCCGGCAGGTGCAACAGCTTCGCTATCTGCGACCACGCGGCCATGCCGAAACGCGGCCAGTCCACGGCGGGGTTGGCCAGCGGTTGCTTGGGGTCGAGCAGAAAACGGTTTTCGATGAACAACAGGCTGTTGACCACCACCGGCGGAATGGCGGCGAAATCGGCATACAGCTGTTGCGGATAGTTGTAGCGGTACAGCGGCGCGGCGCGGCAATCGGTGATCGACAAGCCAGCCTGAATCTTTTCCGAATAGGGCACGAACAGGCCTTTGTCGGTGTAGCTCAGCAATGCCGGCGAAAAACGTGTTTGCTCGGTAATGACGTAATTGCGCTTGAGCAAGCGCGGCAGGAATTCATCCAGCGAGCTGTACCCCAGACGCAGGTCGAATGGTCCGTTGCCCGGATAACGAATCGCTTCGCTCGGCCCCGGCTCCAATGTGTAAGTCAGCGAAGCCGCGTACTGGCTGAGTTCGCGTGCCTGGAAACGCGAGGTGCGCATTTCTCTGGACGCAGCCAGCCCCACTACGATCGCGATGATCAGCAGCAATAACCAGAAAGCCTTCCCCCCGTGCCGGTTGCGACGGGGTTTTTCAGGAACAGGCGCTTGATCCATACGTTCAGTCGGAACCACGGTTTTACTCGAATCGGTTTGCCACAAAGCGCCCATAGTCGATTGATCCATACACGCAGATTGATCGGACTTGTCTGAAGCTTAGACGGTGGTTGGCGCTGGCGAAGAAAATGTCGCTGGCAGGGCGCTGCTGATTTCTGAACAACGCTGAATCACGTGTTCATGGCTGTGACGAGGAAGTTTGCCCGCGCTGCCCTGCGTTACAGCGAGACGTAACGGTTGTCTCGCCACAACAGTGCCGAGCGGCGCAATAGAGCGGTCAGGCGACAGATGTTGGTGACATTCGGGCATGACCCTGCACCAATGCCGTGCAATACTCGACGCTGCTAAAGATTGGCGAGTTTTCCTACGTGACCCAGTTGATCGGCTCGGTCTATCGACTTAATGCGAGAACTCTCGCTGAATCCAGTGATTTATAGAGTGAAAAGACCTGCTTCGAGGTTTTTATACTGACGTCCCGCTGATCTTTCAGGTTGCCCTGCAAGACGCGTCTGCCCACGAAGCCGACGCGGTTTCCTGCCCAGCCAAGGCCTATCGGCCGACGCTTCGAAACCCGGTGGTCTTATCCAATAACAAGACGAGGTTGTACCCCTATGCCAGTTGGCAATCCTCTGCCGCACGGCGATACCGCTCAGGGCGGTCCGCTCAAACGTGAACTCGGCGAACGGCATATCCGCCTGATGGCGCTTGGTGCCTGTATCGGCGTCGGGTTGTTTCTTGGCTCGGCCAAGGCTATCGAAATGGCCGGCCCGGCGATCATGCTGTCCTACATTCTTGGCGGTCTGGCGATCCTGGTGATCATGCGCGCCCTTGGCGAGATGGCGGTGCACAACCCGGTGGCCGGTTCGTTCAGCCGCTACGCCCAGGACTATCTTGGCCCGCTGGCCGGTTTCCTCACCGGCTGGAACTATTGGTTCCTGTGGCTGGTGACCTGCGTGGCAGAAATCACCGCAGTGGCGGTTTACATGGGCATCTGGTTTCCCGATGTGCCGCGCTGGATCTGGGCGCTGGCGGCGCTGATCAGCATGGGCTCGATCAACCTGATTGCGGTCAAGGCCTTTGGTGAGTTCGAGTTCTGGTTCGCTCTGATCAAGATCGTCACGATCATCGCGATGGTCATCGGCGGCGTCGGCATCATCGCGTTCGGCTTCGGTAACGATGGCGTGGCGCTGGGTATTTCCAACCTGTGGGCGCATGGTGGTTTCATGCCCAACGGCGTGACCGGTGTGCTGATGTCGCTGCAAATGGTCATGTTCGCCTACCTCGGGGTCGAGATGATCGGCCTCACCGCCGGCGAAGCGAAGAACCCGCAGAAGACTATCCCCGATGCGATCGGCTCGGTGTTCTGGCGGATCCTGCTGTTCTACGTCGGCGCGCTGTTCGTGATTCTGTCGATCTACCCGTGGAATGAAATCGGCACTCAGGGCAGCCCGTTCGTGATGACGTTTGAGCGGCTGGGCATCAAGACCGCCGCAGGCATCATCAACTTCGTGGTGATCACCGCCGCGCTGTCATCGTGCAATGGTGGCATCTTCAGCACCGGGCGCATGCTCTATAGCCTGGCGCAGAACGGCCAGGCCCCGGCCGGTTTTGCCAAGACCTCGGCCAATGGCGTTCCACGTCGTGCGCTGCTGTTGTCGATTGCGGTATTGCTGCTGGGTGTAATGCTTAATTATCTGGTACCGGAAAAAGTCTTCGTCTGGGTCACCTCGATCGCGACCTTCGGTGCAATCTGGACTTGGGTGATGATCCTGCTGGCCCAGCTGAAATTCCGCAAAGGCCTGAGCGCCAGCGAACGCGCCGGCCTCAAGTACAGGATGTGGCTGTACCCGGTCAGCTCGTACTTCGCGCTGGCGTTTCTGGTATTGGTCGTCGGTCTGATGGCGTACTTTCCGGACACGCGCGTGGCGCTGTATGTGGGGCCGGCGTTTCTGGTGCTACTGACGGTGTTGTTTCATGTGTTCAAGTTGCAACCGAATAATCTGTCGCGAGGTGCCGTGCGTTCCGCGTCGTAAGTTTTAAAGCGCGAGGTCATCGGAAAAGGTCGTTGCCTGCAGTAATGTCTACCGGTCAAAGTGAGGTGGATATTGTTGCAGGAAGCGACCTTTTTTTGTTGTTGCAGTAATTGAAGGGGGTTCGCTGGTAATTTCAAGAAGCAGCTTGTCAATTATCCCTTTGTCGCGGATTTTGATGTCGGGTGCCGGTTTTACTGCGAGTAGGATAAAGCTGGATGTGAACAATATATTGTTGGCTACATTTATTGCGTAATGATTTTCTGTAGTGTGTATTTGATTGGTTTCCAGTGAGGCTGCTTTTGTTTGATCGGTAATACTTCTCTGCTTCATGTTTTGGCTGGCGCTAGTGCTTACTTTGGATTCAATTTTATTTCCTTTCGGGAAGATCAAGTGCCAGAATTCAATATGAAAGTAGTTGATGAAGTATCGACGTCCGAGAAAGATCCGGTCGAACACGTTGTAGCCAGTCTTGAACTTGAGAAAATCAATCCCCATCCATTTGGTGACTTTGCCGGGGCGTTGTCCTGGCCGATTCCGTTGACGGCTGCGCAACAAAAAGAAGTCTTGAACGCCACCAGTGTTTATCTGGATAGCCTGGATCTGGTTTCAATGCCGGGTGCTGGAGTGCTGGACTATCTGGACGTGGACGTGCGGCTCTCGGATGAGGCGCTGAAGGATCCGCCCACGGCATTGGCTAGCCTGATCAACAGTACTCGTGGGCAGGCTTTGGGACTTGCCATTCAGACACGCTTGAACGGCATTGCCACGCAGGTCAGCGCCAGCGAGTATGCAATGGCCGGCATCCATTTGAGTCTGCATCAGGGCGATATTGATCAACCGTCAAGCAGCAAAGTTGCCGGTTTCGATCTGGCTGGAGAGGAACTCTGGGGCAAACCCGCGTTGCAAGTATTCGAGCGTCTGGCGGATTACTTGATCAAGGCGCATTTGAGCAGCCGCAGACTGGCCGGATTGACCGCCGCCCTGTTGCTGGTTCGCAAGGCGCCCGAGTTTCTCATCGAGAAATTGCCCCCTGACTTGAAATACGGCACCACGGCGTGGTTCAACCTGACCGTCGCGGCGCGCACGATCGAGGCACATACACCCGGGAAAGTCGCCCACATGACGTTCGCACAAGTCATGGCCAGTGCGCAAAGTGCTGTGCGGATCGATTCGCAAGTTGTTCACGACGTCCAGGTCGCCGCGCTGGCAGATTGGGGCGTAGTCAGCGGCGTGGTGCAAAAGAAGCACAATGAACATTACACCCGTGATGAACTGGAAAGTGCCAAGACACACTTCAACCTGCAACTGACCGATCGCCTCAATACTTCGATTCTGTTGAACAGCGAGTTGCCAAGCCGCACGGTCATCGCGCTGAACAGACTGAAGAAAAAGTTCAAAGGCGACATACCGTTTGAAGAGCGCCTCCTGGAGCAGCCCAAGGTCGCCGGAGGCGACGGGCACTTCTTGTACCCGACCCTCAACGGCCGATATTCGCTGCTCGACATCGCCATGATGGGTGGGCCGCCCTACTATCGATGGACGACCCGCGATCCGCGCTTGCTGCCGCTGCTTGACCAGATCAATGCACCGCTGGAACTTGGCGTGGCAGACGCCTTCCAGACGCAATTCGAAAACGCTATCGGCAACCTGAAGCAGGGCGCGCGGCTGTTTGTCAAACATCTGATAGCCGAGTTGCCGCTGGAGGACAGAAAAAATCTCGAATACGGTCGCGTCTCGTTTTACCAGTTCAAGACCTATCGTCTGAGTCTGCACCTGTTCGGCCGAAATCTGATAGCCACAGACCGCATGCTGAGGGTGAAGGTTGACCTGGGCCACGAATCGAAGCTGTATGAAATCGACCTGAAGAAGGGGGTTATCCACACCAGCACCCATGACCCAGCGGAAGCGACCGAGCGCACCAGCCCATCCGTTCCGAGCATCAAATACACCATCGAGTCTTTCAAGCTGGCTGACGAGGCCAGCGCCGAGAAGTTGCTGGCACAAACCGCGAACGGCTCTTCGGTGCCCGCCAGTTATTCCAGCGAACGAACCGAGTTGATTGCCCAGGCATTCGTTGAACATCTTGATCTGGACAGCGAAGACATCCTGAATGCAGCCAAGGGCCAGACTACGCAAGACCGCGAGAACGCGGTCGTGCAGAAGGTTATCAATTTCGTCGTTGACCTGATCCCGTTCAAATCAGCGATCACCAACTTCGTCAACGGCAACTATTTCGACGGTGCAGTGGATCTGTTTTTCGATGTACTGGGCTTCGTTACTGCCGGTACTTCGACTGTCGCAAAGCTGACGCAGGTTGTCGGCAGGAGTGCTTCGGCGCTCAGTCGGGGGCTCAAGGCGGCAAGGGTCATCGGGGTGTTCGTCATCAGCGAACTCAACCCGCTCACTGCAGTCGTGGCGGGAGGCAAACTTCTGGTTATGGGAGTCAAGTACCTGGGCTTGAAAGGCTTGCAGCAACTGGAAAGATTTCGAGACGCTGTATTGGGGTACGACCTGCTGATTGGCGTGAGCAAACAACACGGACCGGCAGCGCTGGGTACTTTCCAGGTGGGGGCACACAGTTATGAAAGCGTGGGCGTATTGAAAGGCGCTGACTGGTATCCCTATAGCCCCCTGACCCATCAGCTGTATGGCGTTCCAGGCGACTTTCGGCCCTCTGGAATCGGCGGCTTTGGCAACAACGATATGCGCACTTTCGCCATCAAACCTTCGGTCGTTGTCGGTCTTGAAGCCAATGCCAAAGGCATTTTCCGAAGTATCGATGGCCAGAGTTTTTACATTCGCAACATTGATGCGACCGGCCAACAGGCTTATTACAGGATCAGCAACGATTTTTCCCTGAACACAGATTTCACGGATGTCGTCATTGTTGATCGAGCAACCGGTCGGGCCCATGGCAGCCGGCTCTGGCAAGTGGCGCCAGACCAATGGCAACCGGTGTCATTGCGCGGCGGCGACCTCCCTGCAGAGGCGGCAGACGTTCCGGCAGGCGCGGTCATCGACGAAAGCGCCAGTCTGGCGAACCAGGTCGTGTTTACCGCCAATAATCCTTTGAATCTCGAAACAGCATTTGTGCGCGAGCGGCTGCCCAACGGTTTGTGGGAGCCGGTCATCGAGGTTGTTCCAGCCAGTCGGATCAAGCATCTTGGGTACGATTGGGGAAAGCCTTCGCTGACGCATTACTCGCTCCAAAGCACCAGCATCCACGAGGCCTTGGCGACCTCACAATTGAGCCGATTCCCGGTTGCAACGGAATTGCTGCAGCCGGGCCGAGTCAACTACAGCGCCGAGATTGCTGCACAACTAGCCAACAAGGAAGGTGGTGCAAGCTTCGTTTTTGTCATGGAACGCGTTCAGCCTGCCAGTTCGGTCAGGTCTGAATTCAATGCGCTGAAAATCCATGATACGCAAATCGACAAGCTCCCCGAACCGTCGAATGCCGTGGTGGGCTATTGGGCTGCTCAAGGAGGCTACGTTGATATCCCGTTACACCCCAAATGGGGCGAGCCGGATCACCTGTTTACGCCAGGCTTCAGTGGTTGCTCGTTGGTGGTGGACCAGATGGATGCCAGTCGCTTACGGGTAAGGCATGTCGAGGGTGGAAAAGAACTCGCGCAGTACAACGACCTGGCCAGGCATGAACATGGTCTGGGCCTCAGTGCGTCGATGGAATATCCCGACTATGGTCTGCGCGTGGACGCAAGCGGTCAGGCGGACTCGAGGCTGCTGGGTTTCGCTTTCATGAAGTACGACCGTTCGGGACGAGCCTGGAAGCTTTATTTCCAGTCCAGCGAAGGCGTCGCCACGATCATAAAATATTCCTCGGCGAAACCCGGCTGGTTAACGTCTCCTGACACGCTGGTGAGTGTTTATCCAAACACCAGCGTAAAGAAAACCGTCATCAGGCCAGTGACGATCATGGACGGCGCAACGGCCGCGTGAGGTAAATGAATACGCAGCGCCAATCCATCGTTCGAATTGGCGCTTTGCGGTTACGCCGCCGCCACTTCCTGCGGCTCAAAACTGTCCGCCCGCGCCATCTGCCACATCCGCGAATAGAACTCGCCATTCACTTCGCCCGTGAGCAATTCCCCCGGTTTCAAAAACACATGCAACTGCGAGAACAGCTTGATTTCGGTCGCCGACATGCGTCGCACCAAGTGCTTGGCCGAGAGTTGCGACGGATGTTCCAGCCCAGCCGCCGCCAGCATTTCCGCCAGCGCTTTGAGCGTGTTGCGGTGAAAGTTGAACACGCGCTGGGCCTTGTCCGGCACCACCAGCGCGCGTTGGCGCAGCGCGTCCTGCGTAGCGACGCCGGTCGGGCATTTGTTGGTGTGGCAGCTCTGCGACTGGATGCAGCCGATGGCGAACATGAAGCCGCGCGCGGCGTTGGCCCAGTCGGCGCCGATGGCCAGCACGCTGGCGATGTCGAAGGCGCTGACGATCTTGCCACTGGCACCGAGTTTGATCTTGTCACGCAGGTTGAGGCCGACCAGGGTGTTGTGCACAAACAGCAGGCCTTCACGCATCGGCACACCAATGTGGTCGGTGAACTCCACTGGCGCGGCGCCGGTGCCGCCTTCCTTGCCGTCGACGACGATGAAGTCCGGGAGAATCCCGGTTTCCAGCATGGCCTTGGCGATGCCCATGAATTCCCACGGATGGCCGAGGCAGAACTTGAAGCCCACCGGTTTGCCGCCGGACAGTTCACGCAGTTGCTGGATGAAATGCATCATTTCCAGCGGTGTGGAAAACGCGCTGTGGCGTGACGGTGAGACGCAGTCTTCGCCCATCAGGATGCCGCGCGTGTCGGCGATTTCCCGGGTGACCTTGTGCTTGGGCAGGATGCCGCCGTGGCCGGGTTTGGCGCCTTGGCTCATCTTGATTTCGATCATTCGCACTTGCGGGTTCTGCGCCTGAACGGCGAAGCGCTCCGGGTCGAAACGGCCGTCGCTGGTGCGGCAGCCGAAGTAGCCGCTGCCCAGTTCCCAGGTCAGGTCGCCGCCGTGTTCGCGGTGATACGGGCTGATGCTGCCTTCGCCAGTGTCGTGGGCAAAGTTGCCGAGTTTCGCGCCCTGGTTCAGCGCGCGAATCGCGTTGGCGCTGAGTGAGCCGAAGCTCATCGCCGAGATATTGAACACCGAGGCCGAGTACGGCTGGCTGCACTGCGGGCCGCCAACGGTGACGCGAAAACTGCTCGGGTCGCTGAGTGGCGCCGGACGCATCGAGTGGCCGATGAATTCGAAACCCGATTGATAGACATCGATCAGCGTGCCGAACGGTTTGTCGGCAGTTTCGTTTTTTGCTCGCGAATACACCAGCGAACGCTGGGCGCGGGAGAAGGGCAGGGCGTCGCTGTCGGATTCCAGCAGGTACTGGCGGATCTCCGGGCGGATGCCTTCGACCAGATAACGGATGTTGCCCAGAATCGGATAATTGCGTCGCACCGCGTGCGGGCTCTGCAGCAGGTCGAACAGACCGATCAGGCTCAACACGCCCGTGATGGCAGTGATCGGCCACAGCCAGTCATGTTCGAGAAAGGGCAGGCTGGCGAGGGTGAACACCACGCAGACGGCAAAGAAGGCGTAGCGGCTCAGCAGGGACAGGCTCATACGGTTTCCTTGGGTTCGGACTCAAAATAATCAGCGCCGCAATCTCTTGTGGGAGCGAGCCTGCTCGCGAAGACGGTGGATCAGCCAACATGAATGTTGGAAGTGATGGCCTCTTCGCGAGCAGGCTCGCTCCCACAAAAAAGCGTAAATCGCGCCGTTTCAGGCGTTCTGTGCTTGCAGAAAAATCGAAAACAGCTCGGATTGGGACTTGATCCCGAGCTTGCTGTACATGTGTTTCTTATGGACTTTCACGGTTTCCACGGAGATTTCCAGCTTACGGGCGATTTCTTTACTGGAGCAACCGCTGAGCATCAAGCGCCCGACATCCAGTTCGCGGGCGGTCAGCTGCGCGCCTTTGAGTTGCTGCACCGAGGCTTCCAGTTGCACCCGCCAATCGGCTGGGGCCGGCGCGGCAGCGAGCGCCACGGTTTCGTTGATCTCGTACGGCAGGCGCTGGCGCAACAATCCCAGCACCCAGGGTTGAATCAAAGACAGCAGCGCAATCTGTTCACCAGTGAAAGGTTTTTCACTGCCCAGCGACAGGCACAGCGTGCGCTCGCCCTGGAGTTGGCAATTGAACTGGATTTCATCGGCGACCACATTCAGACGAAAGTATCGCTGGTAATACTCGGTCTGCTCGAAATGCTCCGGTGCCACTTCCCACAGGCGATACAGACCGGTGCGCGATTGCTCGCGACAGGCGATGTAAAACGGATCAAGCAGGTACAGACCACGCAGATAATCCTGGAACAGAGGATCCGGGCTGCCATCTTCGCCCGGACTCTCAGCGAAGACTTGCGGACGCTGATCGGCACTGAACAGCAGCACCACCCAGCTATCGAACGCCACGTACTGTTCCAGCAGACGCACCAGTTGCGCCCAGAAGTTCGGCTTGTCGAGCGCATCGATCAGTTGCCCGACGGCGCGGTGCCAGGTGATGTCATTCAACGAAAGTGTCATCGATCTACCCCTATCGGGTTACCCCGGCTGCGTGATTCCCTGGCCGGTTGCTTGCTGCGCATACTGGCCCACAGACAGAGGCCGGGCAATCTTTCACCGCCCGCGGCGATAACAAGGAATATTCATGAAAGTCGAACTCGCCCAACTGGCGGGCCGTGATAACGACACGGCGTACAACCTGCAACGTGCCTTGGCAGCCATCGCGGCCTGCGCCGCCGACACGCAATTGCTCGTGTTCCCGGAAACCCACCTGATGGGCTTCCCGAACCGCGAGACCGTGGCGCAAATCGCCGAACCCGTCGACGGCCCGAGCGTCAGCGCCGTACTGGCGGCGGTGCGCGAACGCAATATTGCCGTGGTGATCGGCATGGCCGAGAACGACGAGGGACGCTTCTACAACACCACGCTGTTGCTCACCCCTGAAGGCATCGCCCTGAAATACCGCAAGACCCATCTATGGGCCTCGGATCGCGGCGTGTTTGCGCCCGGCGACCGTTACGCGACCTGCATGTGGAATGGCGTGCGCATCGGTCTGCTGATCTGCTACGACATCGAATTCCCGGAATCGGCCCGCGCCCTGGCGCAACTGGGCGCTGACCTGTTGATCGTGACCAACGGCAACATGGACCCGTACGGCCCGACCCACCGCACCGCGATCATGGCCCGAGCTCAGGAGAATCAGGCGTTCGCGCTGATGGTCAATCGCGTCGAGACCGGGGATGACGGTCTGGTGTTTGCCGGCGGCAGCGCGCTGGTCGATCCGCTCGGGACGCTGCTGTTCGAGGCTGGACGTGACGAAGGGCAGTTCCGTGTTGAGCTGGATTTTGCGCAGTTGCAGGTGGCGCGCAGGGATTATCGTTATCTGGATGATCAGCGTTTGAAGTTGCCGGGGGAGGTGCTGGAACACGCTTCTGGCTTGCGTGAACTGCTGATCCCTTGACCCGTTACTCCCGATCGTTCCCACGCTCTGCGTGGGAATGCAGCCCGGGACGCTCTGCGTCCCAAGAGCGGACGCGGAGCGTCCAATGAGGCGTTCCCACGCAGAGCGTGGGAACGATCAACAACAACAATAATCAGCCACACCCGAAATTTTCGCCGAACCCGGCTCTGCCATAAAACCAATAATTCGGAGTAAGTCGCCCATGGCTCGTTTGCAACGCACCCTTTCACTGGGGGCGGTGGTGCTGTTCGGCATCGCCTACATGACACCGATCATCGTCCTCGGCACCTTCGGTATTCTCGCTCAGACCACCGCTGGACTGGTCCCGGCGGCCTATCTGGCCGCGCTCGTGGCAATGTTTTTCACCGCGATGAGTTACGGCCGTATGGCCGCCGCGTTCCCGGTCGCCGGTTCCGCCTACAGCTATGTGCGCAAGGCGATCAGCCCCAAGCTCGGTTTCATTGCTGGTTGGGCGGTGTTGCTCGATTACCTGTTTCTGCCGATGGCGATCTGGTTGATCGGCGCGGCGTATCTGGCCTCGGCGTTCCCGTCGATCCCGCAATGGTTGTGGGTGCTGGCCTTTATCGGCATCACCAGTGCGATCAACATCATCGGCCTGAAACTGGCCAACGGCATCAACGCTCTGCTGATGCTGGTGCAGTTTCTGGTGCTGATCGCTTTCGTCGCACTGTGTGTGCACTACATCGGCGGCGATGCGAACACGCCGTTGTGGTCGATCGAGCCGTTCTTCAATGGCGACTTGCAGATGCCGTTGATCATGAGCGGCGCGGCAATCGCCTGTTATTCGTTCCTCGGTTTCGATGCGGTCAGCACCTTGACCGAAGAAACCCGCGACCCGCGCCGCACCATTCCGCGGGCAATCATGCTGATTACCTTGATTGGCGGGCTGATCTTCGTCGGCGTCTCATACTTCGTGCAGAGGGCGCATCCGTCGTTCCAGTTCGACAGTGTCGACTCGGCGGCTTATGAAATTGCGCGCAACATTGGTGGCGACCTGTTCGTGTCGATCTTCCTCATCGGCCTGATCGTCGGCCAGTTCGCGTCAGGCTTGGCGGCGCAGGCCAGCGGCTCGCGCCTGCTGTTTGCAATGGGCCGCGACGGCGTGCTGCCGAAATCGTTTTTCGGCACGCTGCACGCGCGCTTCGGCACACCGGTCAACAGCATTCTGCTGTGCGCCGCGGTGGCGTTGCTGGCGCTGAAACTCGACGTGACCACTTCGACCTCGTTCATCAACTTCGGCGCGTTTCTGGCGTTCAGCCTGGTCAACCTGTCGGTGATTTTTCACTACTGGATCGGTGGCGAGAAAAAGGGACCGCGTGAATTCGTGCTGTTCCTGCTGTTCCCGTTCATCGGGCTGGTTGCCGATGTCTGGCTGATGGTCAGCCTCGATCACCTCGCGGTGTACCTGGGCCTGAGCTGGCTGGCGATTGGCGTGATGTACCTGGCCGTGCTTACTGGCGGTTTCCGTCGCCAGCCGCCGGAGCTGGATTTTCAGGAAGCGAGCTGAAAGCGTTGGCTTGGCCTACCGCTAGCAACCATGTGATCCTTGGCGCTTTTGCGCCAGGGATTTTCTATGTCGACCATTCATATCGCCGCTGCGCTGTTGCTCAACATTCAAGGCCAGACCTTGCTGGTGCGCAAGCGCGGCACCACGGCGTTCATGCAACCTGGCGGAAAGATCGAAGCCGATGAATTGCCGGTGCACGCACTGGCCCGTGAACTGGAAGAAGAGTTAGGGTTGCAGATCGATCCGGCCCAGGCGATTTTCCTCAGTCAGTTTTCCGCTCCAGCCGCCAACGAGCCGGGCTTCGTTGTGCATGCGCAGATCTTTCAACTGACCATCGATTGCGCCGTCTGCCCGGCGGCGGAAATCGAAGAAGTGATCTGGATCGATCCGGCCACTGATCCTGCGGTCGAACTGGCGCCATTGACACGCGACCGGATCCTGCCGTTTTATCGCCGTTCACTGACTGCACTCGCCTGATCATTCACGCAAGGGACACTGCCATGATCCCGCTCCACGACTTGCTGATTTTTGCCGCCGCTGCATTGCTCATGGTGCTGACGCCGGGGCCGAACATGATTTATCTGATTTCGCGGTCGATCTGTCAGGGGCGCCGCGCCGGTGTGACGTCGTTGCTTGGCGTGGTCGGTGGATTTTTCGTGCATATGTTTGCGGCAGCGGCGGGTTTGACTGCGGTATTTCTTGCGGTGCCGATGGCCTATGAAGTGTTGAAGTGGGCGGGTGCCCTGTACCTGCTGTGGCTGGCCTGGCAAGCGGTGAAGCCCGGCGCGCGTTCGCCGTTCGAGGCGCAGCAACTGCCGGCGGACTCGTCGCGCAAACTGATCACCATGGGTTTTCTCACCAGTGCGCTGAACCCGAAAATCGCCGTGTTCTACCTGTCGGTGTTTCCGCAATTCATCAGCCCAGAGTACGGCTCGGTGTTCGCGCAGAGCATCGTTCTCGGCCTGACCCAGATCAGCGTCAGCTTCAGTGTCAATCTGCTGATCGCGTTGTTTGCCGCGGGCATTGCTGCGTGGTTTGTGCGCAATCCGACGTGGCTGTCGCTGCAACGTTATGTGATGGGGTTCGTGCTCGGCGGTCTGGCCGTGCGCCTGATGCTTGAGCAACGCAGGACGGCCTGAACATGTGGATCGAACGGCTGGACGCCAGCCATGCGCTGGCTTATCGCGAACTGATGCTCGAAGCCTACGACCGCCACCCGCAAGCGTTCACTTCAAGCGTGCGCGAGCGCGCGGTGATGCCGTTGAGCTGGTGGGAAGGGCGCCTGACCAGCAAGCTCGATGTGGTCTTGGGGGCGTTCGAGGACAGTTCGCTGGCGGGGATCGTCGGCCTCGCCTTCGAACCAAGGGAAAAAGCCCGGCACAAAGCGACGCTGTTCGGCATGTACGTGTCGGGCGACTTTCGCCAGCACGGCCTGGGTATGGCGCTGGTGCAAGCGGCGATCGACGAAGCGCAGAAGCATCCGGCGCTGAAACTTCTGCAGCTCACGGTCACCGCCGGCAACGATGCGGCATTCAACCTCTACCAGCGCTGCGGCTTTATCCAGTACGGCCTCGAACCGCTGGCCGTACGCGTCGGCGAAGACTACTTCGACAAGATCCATATGTGGCGTGAAATCTGAGCCGCGCAGATGATCGTTCCCATGCTCTGCGTGGGAATGCCTCGACGGACGCTCTGCGTTCGGCTTCAGAAGGAACGCGGAGCGTCCCGGGCTGCATTCCCACGCGGAGCGTGGGAACGATCGATCTGACTCACACTGATCCCCTGTGGGAGCGAGCCTGCTCGCGAAAGCGCTGTGTCATTCACCGCTGCAGGTGGCTGAACGAATGCATTCGCGAGCAGGCTCGCTCCCACGGGGATTGGCGTTGTGCAGCGGTTTAGCGCACGGCACTGACCCCATCCAGCGTCGAGAACGAAGTGTCTTTCGCCGTCAGCAGGAAATCACGCATATACGGCGCATCAAGCATGTCGGTGCGAATCGCTGCATACAACGTAGCAAATAGCCCCTTCTCGCCGAGCCGCTTGCCCTTCACATACCCGCGCGAACTGTATTCATGCAGCGCCCAGTGCGGCATGCCGCAGACGCCGCGGCCGCTGGCAACCAGTTGCATCATCATCACCGTCAGTTCCGAGGTGCGCACCTGCGCCGGTTCGATATCGGCCGGTTCGAGAAACCGCGTGAAGATGTCGAGGCGATCACGTTCCACCGGATAAGTGATCAAGGTTTCGCTGAGCAAGTCTTCCGGGACGATGTACGGCTTGCTCGCCAGCGCATGCTGATTGGCCACCGCGAGCATGGCCTCGTAGGTGAACAGCGGCACATAGGTGATGCCGGCAATGTCCAGCGGGTCGGAGGTCACCACCAGATCCAGATCGCCGCGGGCCAGCGCTGGCAGTGGCGCGAAAGAGAAGCCCGAGGCCAGATCAAGTTCAACCTCGGGCCAGGCATCGCGGAACTGATCGATGGTCGGCATCAGCCATTGAAAGCAACTGTGGCATTCGATCGCCATGTGCAGGCGCCCGGCCGTGCCACCGGCCAGACGGCCAATGTCGCGCTCGGCGGCGCGCAGCAGCGGCAAGGTCGCATCGGCCAGTTGCAGCAAGCGCAAACCGGCGCTGGTGAAACGCACCGGCTTGGTCTTGCGCACGAACAGCGCCATGCCCAGGCGTTCTTCGAGCTCCTTGAACTGATGCGATAACGCCGACTGCGTCAGGTGCAGGCGGTCGGCGGCATCGACCAGGCTGTCGGCATCACGCAAAGCGTGAAGCGTCTTCAAGTGGCGGATTTCAAGCACCCGTGTGGCTCCATGAGAAAAACTTGTGATAAATAGATAGCTGTTGAGTTTGTCTCATGATGATTCGCTTGTCGACAACGGAGCACTTCGAAGTCAGCGCCAGTCGATCTTGCTCACGGTCATTACTGGCTGCGAGCAAGATCGGGCGTTGGGGTTCAAACCCGCTCGAAATGCCCAAGGACAACCGATTGTTTGCCAATTTTCGAATAGGGCAGCGTCGCATCATCGGCATGGGTCAGGAATCGGTGCTGCGGCAATTTCAAATGCGCGGTTTCAAAGCTGTCGAACACCGGTGTCGCATCGCGGTAGTGAAAGTGCGCGTACCACAGCAACTGCTCGGGCTCGCGCGTGATGTTCCAGACCTCGTATTCCTGCATGTAGTCCGGATCGCCTGCACGCCTGCCGAGCAATTTGATCGGCTGCTCTCGGCGTATTTCCACGACGCCTTGACCGATCAAGTCATCGAGCATGCCATCGGTGGGCTTCTGGCTGGTCAACGAACGTTCGGTGCGCAGGGTGCGCCCGGAAACGCTCAGCTCGGCGGCCTGATCGCGCAACCGCTGGATCAGCGGATGCTGCGCAGATCTGCCGGCGATGCGGTCGGCGCGGGCGTTCAACTCACTGGCCTGGGAGTCCATCATGTGTTGCAGATCGATCGGCAGCATGCCCCGGTCGGCATTGCTGTGCACGCTGGCCCGGTAGGCAGGAATCCTGTCCAGACGCTGCCGGGCATCACTGACCAGAGCCGCGAGGCTTACCGGTGGTGGCTGGGGCGGTTGCGCCTGTGGGCCGATCTGGCGCGAGCGGCCGTCGGCACCTTGCTCCCAGATCTGCACTTCACCCTCTCTGAGCTTGCGTTCATAAATCCGCCGCTGCGACTTCGTGTCGAAGCGTTCCGTGCCGTACAGCAGGTTGCCGTCCTCGGTGGTGAAAACCCGTTGAGCAGGCTGGCCGGGTGTTTTCGGCGCCGGTGGATCGATGACGCCTCGGCGGGCACGACCGGCCATCTGCTCCAGGCCATCAAGCAAGGGTTCGAGGGTGTCCTGATGAAAATGCTCTGGATAGGCAGTCCTCCAGATGGTCATCTGCCGTCGGAAGCGGGTATAGACATCCAGACACTGCTCAAGCATGCGGCTGCGATTCTGCGCAGTGGTTTGAATGTTTGGCAGGTCGTTCTGGGTGGTCGCGGCCTGTCTGGTCTGCTTCCAGAGTTCGTCTGTGCGCTCGCGGAAGTACATCCAGGAAACGTCATTGTCATAGCTGTAATTCTTGACCAGATCCAGGCGCATGTAGGTTTTGTGATAGAGCAGACGTGCGTCGCTATGTTGGCTGTTGATAAGCTCGACAATGCCGAACTGAGTGGCCTTGTCGGATTTCAAGCTGATGCGTTCATTCCACTGATTGACTTTGGTCCTGAGGTCCTCCAGTTCCTCGAACTTTTTCACGTAGTCCAGCTGCAATTCGCGAATCTGAGCAAACATTGCCATTCGCCGCGTCCGGGCGCCTGGAGGCAAAGCGTTCACTGTCCTGCTCAGCCGCATGACGTCTTCCAGGACCAGGACAGACGCTGCGGACACTTGACCCGAGCGCATGGCGTATCGCGAAGTCAGTCGTTGAGCAAGAGAGCTTTGCACTCGGTTGACGGAGGCTTGCTTATTGCCGCTGGTGAGCGGTTTCAACTCAGCCAGGGCCTCATAGCGTTGAACTGACAGGCGGATATCTTCAAGGCATGCGGCTTCGGCTGCAGGCAGCAAAACGCGCTGCTGGGCGGGGCTGGCGTTCTGGAAAGCCAGTATCGCCGTCTTGTGCGCCTCGATCTTGCTGTCGATGACATTGGCCAGGCGTTCAGTCTCGCGTTCCAGCTGCTGATGCCGTCGAAACGTGCGCTCTGCCCACCAGCGTGGCAAGCGCTGGCGAATCACCGGTGGCCAGTAAGGGTCCAACGCGTCGGCCAGATGCCCGGCGACGTTGCCTCCGCCACGCAAGCCATCCGTGCTGGTGGTGCCGTACACGCCGTACCAGGTATCCCACTGGCCGGTTTCATCCAGCGTGATCGGCTGTTTGTAGGTCTTGCGCGAATTGCCGAACAGGCGCCAGTTGCGCGAGCCCGTGCCCAGTTCCACCTGATAGATGCGCCCCTGACGCTGGATGAAATCACCGTCGGCATGCCGGTAAACGCCACGGTAGAGACCGTGACTGGCTGGCTCGATTCCGGCCAGCGACAGCGGTCGTTCGTAGTCGTAACCCTGGAAACGGGCGAGCACATGCCGGGCCTGCCGCTGCGTTTTGCCATGCAAAGCCGCGACGTTGCCCAGCAGCGTATGCAGCTGGCGCGTACGTGTCAGCGCGCGGGTGGTGCGCGAGAGAGTCGAAGCCAGCGCTTCGCCCGGGAGCAGGTCCATGAACGCGTCGATCAACGAGAGAAACATTGTCTCGATTTCCGCCAGGCCATCCGCCACATCACCGCGTAAGAAAGCTGCCACGGCCTGATTGGCGGCCGTCCAGGCGTCGTACAGCGCCACGACGGTGCCGACGAAAGGCACCATGCCCAGCGCCATTTTTATGTAGTTGAACGCGCGTGGCCCCTTCAGTGCGTAGCGTTCGAAGAACAGTTCATCGTTGGAGCGTGAGCTGCCGCGATGAGCTTCGATCAAACGCCCCTTGTGCGCGTCGAGCAGGTGCGCGGCGAGCGAAGTGCTCGCCGGCCAGCGGGGGCCAATGTCGATAATGGCGTCGAAGTTTTTCTTCACTGCCTGACCGATGCGGCTGACATGAGCGCGGACATCGCCGTGCAGGGCCTTGCCTGCAAGGTATTCAATCCAATGGTCACTCGCACACAATCTGAACAGCCCTTTGCGCGCTGACTCGAGACTGTCGTAGCGGCGGAAAAAACGCTGATCAGGACTGTCCGGCAGGTACAGCACGGTAGTGCCGCTGATCTGCTCTTCAATGAAAGTCACGCCGGACAAGGTGACGGGGCCTTCACGCGGAGTGTCTTTGCCGCCGGTTTTAAGCGAAACCGGCAACAACACGATGCGCTTGCCCTTGGCGAGCCAGGCGTCTGCGGTATTGGCATCGATCGCGATGTCCACCACCTCAGCTTCATCTCGATTGAGGTGTTTCTGTGCCCGCGCGTTGTCACACTGGATTTTCAGCAGCAGGCGCCACGGTTCGATCAGGCTTTCGCGTCGATGCTGCCTGACGAACAGCGCCTCGCCTGGTGCGCCATGGAAGGCTTCATGGATCCTGCGCTCATAGGCCTTGGGCAGGTCCAGCTCTGGCAGGACTTTGCGCAGATAGCTCAGATTGATGCCGTTGAGCAGGCGGCTGCGATCCTTTCGGCGCGCGGCATTGACGTCCAGGCGCATGAAAATCAGGCGCTGCGACAGGGCGTCATTGAGCACGGATTGAACGTTGTCGATATTCAGTTGGGCAAGGTCTTCAAGGGCCATCCGGCTGCGCGTGGCGCCCGGCACGATGACGGTATTACGGCGGGGGCCGGCGGGGCTGGACTCCACCAACGTTTCGGTTGTGGTCGAATCAGGCAATTCGACCTGCACGGAAAAAGAGCCTTCGATGGCGAAATCCTTGCGCAGGCGCGCGTGCAGATGTTTGCGGGTGAAGTCGTCGCGCGGTTCCAGCGCCAACGTCATCAGCGCATGACTTTTACGCATTGCCTCGATGTACGCCTGGACGTTTTGTTTGAGCGCGATCCGCTCGCTTTTCTGCAGACGCACCAGCCAGCCCGGCAGATGAGTGGCGAGTGCACCGCTGCGCTCCTGCTCCTGCACATGCGCAAACATCAGGCCTCTGGCCGCGCTGACCGGGACCTGCATGGCAGCCATGCAATCCTGACGGAAAATTGCCAGTGCATCGGCGTGCTCGGGTTTGGCGCGCAGCCTGATTGCTTGCGTTTCGCAATCGGCGATCAGCGCGTTGAGACAATGCTGCAGCGGGTCCGTGGTAATGGCGCTAAGTTGCAACGCGGATTCGCTGTCCTGATCGTCAACTTTCAACAGGGCGAGCGCCAATGCCCGGCGATCGCTGAAGCGCTGCAGGCCACCGCTGTTGCCAGGGCAGTAAAGCAGCACGCTCGTGTCGGACGCGCTGTCCTTCAGTGCTGCTTGCCGGGTGAACACCAGTGCGCCCTTGAGCGTTTCGCGCTGCACCGTGGTGGTGGCGTCGAGGGTTTCACGGAGCGACAGGGTCAGGCTGGCCGCGACCAGATCTGCATCGCGTGTGCCCGCCACGGGGTTGTCCAGCACGGCTTTGAGCAGCTCGTGTTCAGCGCTGTCGACTTGCCCCAGCAAGGATTGCAGCTTCGCCTCGGCATACAAGCCATTTTTGTGAGCCTGATAAATCGCAGTGAGCGTCGTGGCGGGGGGAGGGGAGTCGTCGAGCAATGAGGTGCAGGCGGTCTCGCAGGCTTGCTCGGCAATTTCCAGGGCGCTCAGTGCTTCCTGACATTGTCGAAATCGGGCGCCGTCGCGGTCGTTGGCCAGCAGGTGTTCGAGTGCCTCGCGCTCGCGCTTGAGCGCGGCATGCCTTACGGCGAGCGGAATGCCAGCGGACAGGCTGCCAAACAACGGGACGTCACTCGCCAGCGTATCCGGGGCAATGGCCGCCCTGGCCGGCGCTGCGACGATGTTCGTTGTGCTGCGTTGATGGTCAATCAGCTCGACATGCAGCAGCGCCTGCGCACCGTGTTCACGCAACCCGGGCTTGCCCCGGTTGGTATTGCGCAACGCACTGATTTGCGCCTGTTGCCGGTCGGCGAACAGATCGCTGGCGCCGGTGATCATCGGGTCTGTCGCTGCGCGGTAATCGAAGCGCAGGATCTCGCGTGGCAAACCGGTGGGAATCTGCACCTCGCCGGCCAGCCACGTTTGCATATCTGCTCGATTGTCGAACGCCTGAATACATAGGGGGCGGCAGGGCAGGTAGAGCAGCGTTCGTGCTGTTACGAGGTCACCCGCGCGGATCACCCAAGCTCCCGGAAGTTTGACTTTGCTGTGGTTGCTCAGCACCAGAGCCGGTTTTTCCAGGTGAACGGGCTGATCTTTGAACGTCAGTGGCGTGGAATCTGAATCGACGATTTTCCGAAGCAGGTCGAGCTCTTCGGCGTCGATGATTTTGCTGGCGTAAGCGGCGTCAGCGCTTGCTTCGAAATGCGTTCGATAAAGGGCGGTGGCGCGCGTGCGTCGTGAAACCGGAGTGCCCGGCGCACGTGCTTCCCAGAATTCGGCCCAGCGTGTGGCGTGGGCGCTCTGCAGGTCGAGCGGCTTGAGCTTTTCCAGCAGTTGCGACGGCCTCAGTGCGTACAGAGCATGACCGGGCATCACACCGATGACATGGCAGCGCTGGTCAAGTGAGAAATCCGCTGCTGGATGCTGAACGACAAACGCGCAGGCATCGGTAAGGCTGACGAAATGCTCAGCCTGCGTTTGGCTGGCAGTGAAGCCGAATCCGGTTTTTTCGCCGTCCAGCTGCAGCTGTTGTCGCAGCGATGCGTTGATCGTATCGCGCAGTGCGGGACTGCTTGCGAGCAATTCGCGCAAGCCATTGCTGCTGTCGCGCCAGCGCTGATTGGCCTGTGACAACGCGCTTTCGTCGATGGTTGGAGGCAGTGCCAGGGTCGTTGCGAACGACTCTGGGGGCGAAGGCGGCAAATTGAGGGTGAGGGGGTCGAGCATGGCGGGTGACTCGCGAGGGAGAGCGGGACATCCGCTCCTGTGCGGTTCATTAAAAAGAGTTCACGCCGGACCCAGGCGGTACATGGATATTGTTTGCACCGGCTGGATGACCGCTCGGCACTCTTCATCAAACTGTCATCGAACTGTGGCAGCGCGCTTGAACAAACATCATCAGACTCGCGGCTTACTGGGGTTCTGCGTTTCGGTGTTTTTCATGGGTAAGCATTTTTTTTCTGTCGCGGCCATTTTGGCCGCGCTTTTATTCGGCGCTTCAGCGGCGGCGGCAGGGCGTTGCGATGTCAATGTCCCGACCGAGCGGGCTGATCTGCCGCAGGTGAGCATCGCCTATCAGAGCATCGGCCGTGCCTCGGACCCGGCGCTGCTGCTGGTGATGGGCCTGGGCGGGCAGTTGATCCACTGGCCGGATGAGGTGGTGGTCGCGCTGTGTCAGCAGGGCTTTCGAGTGATTCGCTATGACAATCGCGATGTCGGTTTGTCGACCTGGCGTCAGGCGCCGGTTGAAGCCAACCTGACCTTTGAAGTGCTGCGCTACAAACTCGGTTTGCCGGTTTCGGCCCCGTACAGCCTGACTGACATGGCCGACGACGCGCTGGGTTTGATGGACGCCTTGCAGGTTCAGCAATTCCACGTACTCGGCGCGAGCATGGGCGGGATGATTGCTCAGCATGTGGCAGCGATGGCGCCGCAGCGAGTCGAGAGCCTGACGTTGATCATGAGCACGTCCGGTGCCGAAGGGTTGCCGGCACCGAGCGCGGCACTGGTGCAGTTGCTGTCGCGCCGCGGCGCACCGAATCGTCAGGTGGCGCTGGAGCAACAAGCGGATTTGCTCGCGGCGCTGGGCAGCCCCAACGTTACCGATGATCGTCAAGCCCTGCTGCAACAGGCCGCGGCGTCCTATGACCGGGCGTTCAATCCAGAAGGGGTGAAGCGGCAGATCATGGCGATCCTCGCCGAACCGAGCCGGGTGGCGCTGCTCAACCAGTTGCGCGTGCCGACGCTGGTGGTGCATGGCACGGCGGACCCGCTGCTGCCGGTGATGCATGGCGTGCATCTGGCGGCGCACATTCAGGGCAGTCAGTTGAAGCTGATTCCGGGGCTGGCGCATCGCTTTCAGGAGGCGTTCAAGGAACCGTTGCTGGCGGCGGTGCTGCCGTATTTGCAGGCGCATCGTGAGGACACGTCGCATTGGGCGCGGGTTGAGCCGGTGGCGGGTGGGGATGTGCTTTAGGTGGCTTTTGATCTTAACTGTGAATACGCACCCAAACGCTCACCAAAACAGTCGCCGCCATCAACCACGCCACCGCCGCCACGGCCAGCGAAGCCTCCAGCCGCATCCGGTCCACCATCACATACAACGTCGCCAGATAAACGAAGTACGGAATGATCGACCACATCCCGAACACGATGGTGGTTTTCAGATCCTCAACCGAGCGCCCCTTGCCGACGATGTAATGCGCGATCAGCGCAAAGGTCGGGAACAGCGGCACCAATCCTGCGATGTAATAATTTTTGGTCTTGGAGAGCGCCGCGAGGATCAGCACCACGGCGGCGCCGATCGCGGCTTTGAGAATCAGGTCCATCAGTGGCTCAGCCCGTACTTTTTCACTTTGTCGAACAGCGTGGTCTTGGCCATGCCCAGCTCCAGGCTCGCCTGGGTCAGGTTGCCGCCGCTGCGTTGCAGGGCGTCGCTGAGCAAGTTGCGTTCGAAGGCTTCCACCGCTTCGGCAAAGGCCAGGCCCTGGCCGCTGTTGGCGCCGGACTTCTTGAACGCCGGCAAGCCGAGGGCGAAGCGTTCGGCGACGTTGCGCAGTTCGCGCACGTTGCCCGGCCAGTCGTGGCTCATCAGGTTCGACAGGGTCTGGTTGTCCAGCTCTGGCAAGGCGCGGTCGAAGCGCAGCGCCGATTGCTGGGTGAAGTGTTCGAACAATTGCAGGATGTCTTCGCGGCGTTCGCGCAGCGGCGGCAGTTCCAGGGTCACGACGTTGAGGCGGTAGTACAAGTCGCTGCGAAATTCGCCGGCCTTGCTCGAAGCGTCGAGGTCGGATTTGGTCGCCGCGATCACCCGGCAATCCACGGCCACGCTCTGGTTCGAGCCGAGGCGTTCGAGGGTGCGTTCCTGGAGCACACGCAGCAGTTTGATCTGCAGGGGCAACGGCATGCTTTCCACTTCGTCGAGGAACAGCGTGCCGCCGTCGGCGTGTTCGATCTTGCCGATGCGACGCTTGCCGGCGCCGGTAAAGGCGTTGGCCTCGTGACCGAAGATCTCGCTTTCAAACAGATTTTCCGGCAGGCCGCCGCAGTTCAGCGCGACGAACTGTTTGCTGTGGCGGCGACTGAAATCGTGCAGGCAGCGCGCGACCAGTTCCTTGCCAGTGCCGGTTTCGCCCTCGATCAACACGTTGGCCGAGGTGTCGGCGACGTTGGCGATCAGCTCGCGCAGGTTCTGCATGGCGGGCGAGCGGCCGATGATCCGTCCTTCCAGCGAGTCGCGTTCGGCCAGTTGTCGACGCAGCGACGACACTTCGCGGGCGAGGCCGCGTTGTTCCAGCGCTCGCCGCGCGACATCGACCAGACGCTCCGGCGAGAACGGTTTTTCCATGAAGTCATAGGCGCCTTTTTGCATCGCACCCACGGCCATGGAAATGTCGCCATGGCCGGTGATCAACACCACCGGCAAGCTGCGATCGCGGGCCTTGAGGCGGGTCAGCAGTTCCAGGCCATCGATGCCCGGCAGGCGGATGTCGCTGATGACGATGCCGGCAAAATTGTCGCCGACCTGCTCCAGCGCTTCTTCGGCACTGCCGACGCCGATGCAGGGAATGTCTTCCAGGGTCAGCGCCTGTTGGCAGCCGAGCAGCACATGGGGGTCGTCTTCGACGATCAGCACACTGAGATCGTTATTCATATTGGCTCGGCAGGAGTAGGGCTTACCAACGGTAAACTGAGGACGAAAGTAGTACCACCGCTGGCCGGGTGTTCGACACCCAGATGCCCGCCGGTGGCGGCCGCGAGGCTCGCAGAAAGTGTCAGGCCCAGGCCCAGGCCTTGCGCGCCGGGCTTGGTGGTGAAAAACGGTTCGAACAGATGCTTGCGCGCTTCGGCGTCGATGCCATGGCCGTTGTCGCGCACGCGCAGGCGGTATTTGCCGTCGAATTCTTCGCCTTCCAGCCACAGCTCGGGCTGCGCTTGCGCGTGCATGGCGTCGAGGGCGTTGCCGATCAGGTTGACCAGAATCTGCTCCAGACGGGTCTGATCGATGTGCAACTGCACGTCGCTGAATTGCCGATGAATCTGTAGTGGCGAATGCTCCAGGCGCGCGCCGAGCAATTGCAGCGCCGCCTCGACAGCTTTGCCAAGGCTGGCCTGGCCTTGGTTGTCGCCTCGCCGGGCGAACGAACGCAGGCTGGCGGTGATGCGGCCCATGCGATCGATCAAGTCATTGATGGTCTTGAGGTTGGTGCTGGCGACATCCAGTTGCCCGCGCTCAAGGAAGCGCACGGTGTTGCCGGATAGCGTACGCATCGCCGCCAGCGGCTGGTTCAGTTCGTGGGCGATGCTCGTCGACATCTGGCCGATGGCGGCGAGTTTACCGGCCTGCACCAGTTCATCCTGGGCGCGGCGCAAGGTCTCTTCGGCCTGACGGCGTTCGCGGATCTGGCTTTTCAGCCGTTCGTTGCTGGCGCGCAGATCGGTGGTGCGTTCGGTAATCCGACGCTCGAGTTGATTGTTGGCTTCCTGCAAGGCTTCGCGGGCGGCGAGGCGGGTGGCGATGACTTTGCGCCGCTCGTTCCAGGCAATCAGCAGGAAGGCGAGAAAGGCGAACGCCACAGCGACCAGAATGCCTTGGTTGATCGCTTCACGGCGCAGGTCCTGCAGCGGCGTGAGCAGGGTGAAATTCCACGGTGTGTCGCTCAGCGGCCGGGTCTGCGCCAGATAACTGATGTCGTCTTCGTCGGATTGCACTTCGCTGTTGGCCGGGAAGGTGAGTTTTTCCACACCTTCCTCCAGCGTCTCGCGGGCCAGCGGTTGCAGTTCGTTGAGCGGGAACCAGTAATACTGCAGGCTGCGCGCCAGTTTCTCTTTGACCTCGTCGCTCAGCGGGATCACCGACTTGAGGCGTCGAGCCGGATCGCTGGAGAGAATGATGATGCCGTTTTCGTCGCTGACAAACGCTTCCAGACGTGCACGCTGCCAGCGCTCTTCCATGGCTTCCAGGCGCACTTTGACCACCGCGACACCGATGATCTTGCCGTGCTCTTCGAGGCCGTGGGCGAGGTAATAACCGGGCTCGCCGCTGGTGCTGCCGATGCCGTAGAAGCGCCCCGGTTCGCCGCGCACGGCTTTCTGGAAGTAGGCGCGAAAGGACAGGTCTTCACCGAGGTAACTGTCGACATCGCGCCAGTTGCTGGTAGCCATGACGCGGCCGGTGGTGTCCATGACGTAGATGGCCCGACTGCGGCTGCGCCGGTTCAGGCCTTCAAGGTAATCGTTGACCGTACGCCGGGTTTCCGGGGTCGGGTCGGCCAGCAACTGCGAAACACTGGTTTCCAGTTCGAGCAGGCTGGGCAGGTAGGTGTATTTGCTGATCTCGCTTTCGACCGCGCGGGCATGCAGTTCCAGCTGACGCTGGCCATTCTCGCCGAGGCTGCGGATACCGAAATGCTCACTGGTCCAGAAGCCGATGAAACCCAGACCGATCATCAAGGCGATGACCAGCGGCGGCAGGAACAAATGACGAATCAGACGGGGCTTCACGGCAAGTGATGGCGGCGCTGCGCGATAAAGATTGGGGTCGCATTTCATCACAGTTGCCTTGGGTCAACCACCACACTTGTTTCAGAGGCGCTGCCGCCCCTTGTGGGAGCGAGCCTGCTCGCAAAAGCGCTGTGTCATTCACATCGTCATCGTCTGACAGATCGCATTCGCGAGCAGGCTCGCTCCCACAGTTGGAGAGCGACGCTTTTTAATGCTGCAGGATTTTCTCGAGGAAGTGCTGTGCGCGTTCGGAGCGGGCGCTGATGTCGCCGAAGAATTCCTCTTTCGGGCAGTCTTCGATGATCTTGCCGGCGTCCATGAAGATCACGCGGTCGGCCACTTTACGGGCGAAGCCCATTTCGTGGGTCACGCACATCATGGTCATGCCTTCGTGGGCCAGTTGCACCATCACGTCGAGCACTTCGTTGACCATTTCCGGGTCGAGCGCCGAGGTCGGTTCGTCGAACAGCATGACGATCGGGTCCATCGCCAGCGCACGGGCAATCGCCACACGCTGCTGCTGGCCACCGGACAACTGCCCCGGATGCTTGTGGGCATGTGCCGAGAGGCCGACACGCTCAAGCAGTTGCAGACCTTTTTTGGTCGCCTCTTCCTTGCTGCGACCCAGCACCTTGATCTGCGCGATGGTCAGGTTTTCGGTGATGGTCAGGTGCGGGAACAATTCGAAATGCTGGAACACCATGCCCACGCGCGAGCGCAGTTTCGGCAGGTTGGTCTTCGGGTCGGCAATCGACGTGCCGTCGACGACGATATCGCCTTTCTGGAACGGCTCCAGTGCGTTGACGCACTTGATCAGCGTCGATTTGCCCGAGCCCGACGGGCCGCAGACCACGATCACTTCGCCTTTCTTGACCTCGGTGCTGCAATCAGTCAGCACCTGGAAGTCCCCATACCACTTGTTGATGTTCTTGATAGAGATCATACGGCGAACCTTTTTTGCAGACGCTTGACCAGCAGCGAGGCGGAAAAGCTGATGATGAAGTAGACGACACCGGCGAAGATCAGGAACTCGTTGGAACGGCCGATGATGTCGCCGTTCGAGCGCGCGGAGTTGAGGAAGTCGACCAGGCCCACGGTGTAGACCAGCGAGGTGTCCTGGAACAGGATGATGCTCTGTTGCAGCAGCAACGGCGTCATCTTGCGGAACGCCTGGGGCAGGATGATCAGGCGCATGGTCTGGCCGTAGGTCATGCCCATCGCTTGCGCGGCGGCCATCTGGCCTTTGGGTATCGACTGCACGCCGGCCCGGACGATTTCACAGAAATACGCCGCTTCGAACATCATGAAGGCCACGACGCACGAGGTGAATGCACCGATCGGCGTGTCTTCGCCGGTGATCCAGCGCAGCACGAACGGCACCGCCAGGTAGAACCAGGTGATCACCAGCAGCAGCGGGATCGAACGGAAATAGTTGACGTACGCGCCGGCAATGTTCGACAGCAGTTTGCTTGACGACAGGCGCATCAGCGCCAGGATCGTGCCGAGCACGATGCCGCCGATCACGCCCATGACCATCAACTGCAAGGTCATGACCATGCCGTTCCACAGGCCCGGGATCGCGGGGATGATGCCGCTGAAATCGAAGTCCATTATTTACCCCCCACGGAGATCAGGCCGGGCACGGCGACTTTCTTCTCGACCATGCGCATCAGCAACATCAGGCTCATGTTCAGGGTGAAGTAGATCAGCGTGGCCAGGGTGAAGGCTTCAAACAGGTTGGCCGAGAACTCGGCGGTCTGTTTGGTTTGCGCCAGCAGTTCCATCAAGCCGATCAGGGACGCCACGGAGGAGTTCTTGAAGACGTTGAGGAATTCCGAGGTGAGCGGCGGAATGATGATCCGGTACGCCTGCGGCAGCAGCACGTTCCAGTAGATCTGCGGCAGCTTGAAACCCATCGCGCGGGCGGCGGCTTCCTGGCCGCGTGGCAGCGCCTGGATACCGGTGCGCACCTGCTCGCAGACACGGGCAGCGGTGAACAGACCCAGGCACACGACAACGCTCAGGTACGCCGAGGTGGTCGGGTTGAGGTCTTGCTTGTACCAGTCCTGCAGGTTCTGCGGCAGCAAGTCGGGCACCAGAAAGTACCAGATGAACAGCTGAACCAGCAGCGGCACGTTACGAAACAGCTCGACGTAGCAGGTCGCGATGCCCGCTACGATGCGGTTTGGCACAGTGCGCATGACCCCCAGAATGGAGCCCAGCAGCAGAGCGATGATCCATGCCACGACAGCGATGCCGATGGTCCAGCCCAGACCGGCGATGTACCAGTCGAGATAGGTCTCGCTGCCAACGCCAGTGGACTTGAAGAACACGCCCCAGTCCCAGTTGTAATTCATTAGGGTCTCCCCTCGAAATCGATCGATGTACAAGCACCCGCTTGGGGAAAATCCTTTCCCACCTGACGTTGAACGTCAGGCACACACGATCGGCTCGAAAACCGCCAGGTCGAGTGTTCCACAGCAAAGCCAGCAGGCAGTAACAGACGTCTGAGGGAGGTCGCTCCCTCAGACGATAAGGTTAGTCAGGAATCAGATTTTCACGTCAGGCGCAGGCTTGTCGCTCGGGTTGGCGATCAGATCCTTTACCTTGTCGCTCATCGGGAAGTTCAGGTTCAGGCCTTTTGGCGGGATCGGGCTTTCGAACCACTTGCTGTAGATCTTGTTGATCTCGCCAGACTTGTACAGGCCGACAATGGCGTCATCGACGGCTTTCTTGAACGGCGCGTCGCCTTTGCGAACCATGCAGGCATAGGCTTCGAAGGATTGCGGGGTACCGGTGATGACCCAGTCAGTCGGCTTCTTGGCCTTGGCTTCTTCACCGGCCAGCAGGGCGTCGTCCATCATGAAGGCAACGGCGCGGCCGCTTTCGAGCATGTTGAAGGACTCGCCGTGGTCTTTGGCGGAGATGATGTTCATGCCCATCTGCTTGTCAGCGTTCATCGCTTTGATGATGCGCTCGGACGTGGTGCCAGCGGTGGTCACGACGTTTTTGCCCTTGAGGTCAGCGAAGTCGTTATAGGACGGCTTGCCTTCCTTGTCTTTCTTGACCAGCAGACGGGTGCCGATTTCGAAGATGTTGACGGTGAAGTCGACCTGCTGGGCGCGTTCGGTGTTGTTGGTGGTGGAACCACACTCGATGTCCGCGGTGCCGTTCTGGATCAGCGGGATACGGGTTTGCGAGGTCACCAGGTTGTACTTGACCTGCAGGTCTGGCTTGTTCAGGTCTTTTTTCAGGGCTTCAACGATCGCCACCTGAATGTCGTGGGAGTAACCCACTGGTTTGCCAGAAGCATCTGCAATGTAGGAAAACGGAATTGAGCTGTCGCGGTGAGCGAGCGTGATGGTGCCCGAATCGTTGATTTTCTTCAGGGTGCCGGTGAGTTCGGCGGCGAAAACTGGCGTGCTGATCAGAGCTACAGCAATGGCTGCGCCCAGGATATGGGGAACGATGCGCATCAAATTTTCCTCGACATTGTTTTTTTTATGGAGCCAGTTTGTCGGCCCTTTTGTGCTTCGAATGCCTGACGGCTCCTGAAGTGTTGGCTCAGCGGGCATTCGTCGAGAGAGTGTAGAGCATGAGTCGTGCCAGAGCAGTCGCCGATGGTTAACTGGCTGTTTTATAACGTTATTAAAGTTTTGTGATGGTTTTTTTGTGAAGGACTGATCCGGTTTACCGAATCGACCAAAGAGTCTCGTTCGGAAAACCGAACGCCACGCCTTACCGCCACACAGGCAGCCACCCGAATACAAACAGAAGATGCGATAGCGCGCATATCCCCCCGAACGACAGCACCAGCGCGATCATCGGCGTACCGCCCCACACCCGATAGCGTGGGCTACCGAAGCGTTTGCGTGATGCGCGTGCCAGCAGCGCCGGGGTGATGACCGCCCACAAGGTAGCGGCCAGTCCGGCGAAACCGATGGCGTGCAGAAAACCTTCCGACCAGATAAAAGCGCAGAACATCGGCGGTGCAAACGTCGCGATGGCGGTTTGCAAGCGACCGCCGGGGCTGTCGTCAAACCCCAGCACATCGGCCAGATAATCGAACAGACCGAGGGTTACCCCGAGAAACGAGCAGGCCACGGCGAAGTTGGAGAAAAACGTCAGCAGCAGATCAATGTTGGCGCTGTCGAGCCGGGAGCCCAATGCGTTGATCAGCACATCGATATTGCCGCCGCGCTGGGCGATGTCCTTGAACGCATCCCGGGGAATGTTGCCCATGCTGCACAGCATCCACACCAGGTACAGCAGCAGTGCGACCAGCGTGCCGCTGACCAGACAGGCACGGATACGCTGCGGATCCTTGCCGTAGTGTTTCATCAGGCTGGGCACGTTGCCGTGGAAACCGAACGAGGTCAGGCAAAAGGGCAGCGTGACCAGCAGATAAGGCCAGTAATGACTTTCGGCGCTGGTCAGATCGAGCAGCGTAGTGCTTTGCACATGCCCCAGCAAACCGCCGAAGGTCAGAAAAAACGCGAGAATCTTTGCTCCGAACACCAGCGTGGTCATGCGGCTCACTGCGGTCGTGCTGAGCCAGATGATGAACGCCACCATCAGGGTGAACAGCAGGCCACCGGCGCGTGATGAAAACTCGACACCCATCGTTTGCGCGGTGTGATGAATGACCGATCCACTGGCGGAAATATAAGCGTAGGTCAGCGTGTACAGCACAAACACGATGCTCAAGCCATTCAAGCGGCTCCAGCCACGACCGAGCAGATCGCGGGTGATCGTGGAAAAACTCGAGCCTTCGCGGTAATTGAGGTTGGCCTCAAGAATCATCAGCCCGGAGTGCAAGGTGCAGAACCAGGCAAACAGCAGCACGGCGACCGAGCCGTAGAACCACAGCCCGGACATGATCACCGGCAGCGAGAACATGCCCGCCCCGACGATGGTGCCACCGATGATCATGGCGCCGCCAATGATCGAGGGCGTGCGTTCGGCAGCGGGTGTGGAAGACATTGAAGTGACACGCATGGCAGGGCCCGCAAATTGAAGGGTTATGAACGCATCAACACACATCCCCTGTGGGAGCGAGCCTGCTCGCGAAGGCGGTGTGGCAGACGAAGTGAGGGTTGACTGGCACGACGCTTTCGCGAGCAGGCTCGCTCCCATAGGGATCGTGGTTTAACCGCTCTGTAGCAGGCGCATCAGATACCGCACGTTCGCCAGTAAAAAGTCGTCCTGGCCTGGGAGCGCATCGAACGACAGGCCCACCGGCAACGCACCTGCCGCCGCCACCGGAACACTGATGCTCGGCGCCGCCAGGTTGCTCGCCGGGTCGGTATTGCGCACGAAGGTTTCGAAGTGGCCTTCATTCGGGCAATCGCTGAGCAGCGGTGCACTGCAAGTGACGGTCGGGTAGGCCAGCAGATCCAGTCGATGACGAGTGAAAAGGGCGCGGTATTGCTGTTCCAGACGCAGTTTGCTCATCAGTGCCTGCACGTAGTCGGTGTATGAAATCGCAGGGCTTTCCAATTGGGCGGTGAGGATTTTCTTGATCGCCGGATCGCGGATCTGCGCGAGGATGTCGAGGAACTGCTCGCCGCGGCCTCCTTTCATCAGAAACCGTGGAAAATCGATGAAAAATTCAAAGATCGGCAACGGAAACTGAATGCTCTCGTTGATCTCGCCAATCACGGCATCATCGACCGGCACGATGATCGCACCGTGCTCGGCGAGGGTATCGATGGCTGCGCGGCAATCGCGCTGCACGTTGTCGGCGAGATCGGTCCAGAGAAAACCCTCCGGGATGCCGATGCGCAACGGCCGGGTTTCAGGCTGATGAAAACTACCGGTCAATTGTGCGTGAACGAACTGGCAATCCTCCACGGTGCGGGTCAGCAGGCCCGGGGTGTCTTTGGTTTGCGACACCGGGACGATGCCGTCGACCGGATAAACGCCGGTGGTGGGGCGATAACCGACGATGCCGCAGAACGCCGCCGGTATGCGCACCGACCCGCCGGTGTCGGTGCCGACCGCGCACGCCACCAGTCCGGCAGCGACCGCCGCAGCACAACCGCCACTGCTGCCGCCGGCACTGTGGCGTTGGTTGACCGGGTTGCTCACGGCACCGTGGGTATGGTTGGCCGAGGTCACGCCGAACGACAGTTCGTGCATGTTGTTCTTGCCCATGATCTGCGCGCCCAGTTGCCGGAAGCGCTCGACGATGCCGGCATCGGCCTGCGGGACATAGTCGGCCAGCCCGGGCGTACCGGCGGTGGTCGGCAGGCCGCTGACGTTGATGTTGTCCTTGAACGACACCGGCAGGCCATACAGTGCGCTGCCGGTATCAGCGGCGCGGGTGAGCGCCGTCGGGTCGAAGGTGATGAAACTGTTCAGGTGTTGCAAGTGCACATGGCGCTCGCGCAGGGCGCGCTGCCAGGTGTTCGGGCAGTGTTGGCCACTGCGAAATCCGTTGACGAGCTGTTCAATGGAAAGCTGGCTGTACATGGAGGGTTCTCGACGCTGGAAGGAGTTGGGTCAGCAGTAGCGGTACTGCGAGTGCAAGTCGTCGAGCGGGTTACCCGCAATCAGATCACCGCCCAGACTGCTGATCACTGCACAGGCACCATTGAGCGCGGTTTGGATCGCGCCCTCCGCCCAGCCACCGGTGAACGAGGCGCCGCAACCGGCCAGATACAAACCGGTATCCTGCTGCGGATCGAGTGCGGTGCGGAATTGATAGAACAGGCGCTCCGAGTAGATGTCGTCGCCGGGAAAATTCAGTTTGAAGGCGCCCAGTGCATGTGGGTCGGTCAGCCAGTCGTACTCCAGCACGTAGCGCTGGTAGTCACCGTCGAGCGGGAGCAGGTGGCTGGCAAATTCCGGTGCGCTCATCGCCAGCTCATCGACGAGTCGCAGGCAGCGTTGCACCTTGTTCTTCATCGACACCATTTTGTGCGAGTCGTCTTCCCAGGTGTAACTGATCAGTACCACGCCCCAGGCGTCAGGGTCGTGTGGCGCGTAGTCGAGGCAGTACACGCCCTTGACCAGGGTGTCGGTCTGGATGTTCTGTGGCAAACCGTGCTTGAGCCAGAACTTGTCCCTGGTCAGGATGAACAGCTTGGACGAGCCGACCATGTGCGTTTCATTGATCGCCCGCGCGACATCGCGGTTCACGAATGCCTGATTCTGCGTGAGTTTGAGGTTTACCTGCAGGGCGCGGGTCGTGGTGGTGGTGATCACCCGGTCGCAGGCATAGGTTTCGCCGTTGCTGCCGGCCAGCAGAATCTCGCCGTTCGCGCCTTTGTTGATCGATTCGATGCGTGTGCGGCAGATCATGTCGCGCAGCGCAATGCCATTGAACGAGGTGTCGGCAATCCGATCGGTCAGGCTTGAAATTCCGTTGGGCACCAAGCGCTGATTGACCTCCAGCGCATTGACCACCAAGCGCAGGATTTCCGTGAATGAAGCGCGGTACACCGATTGAAAACCGCCCGAACCAATGCCCAGCGAGCCGAACAAGTGGAAGTCTTCGGGTTTGCGCCACGGCTTGCCACCGGGAGGATTAATGCCGGTGAAGATGCGCACCATTGCCGAATAGAACGAGCTGTCGCCGAAGCAATCCAGATAGCGTTGCCATTCCGGTCGCACCTCGGCGTAGTTGTGCTGTTTCAGCAGTTCTGTCAGCAGCAGGGGCGGGGCTAGACAGGTGCCGTCGTCAAGGGTGACGCCTTGACTGAGAAACGCGTTCCAGCCTTGATGCACGGTGCTGAACAGCGCCGGCGGTGCCTGCATCGCCGCCCAGTGATGGGTTTGGTCACGGTAATGGATTTCAGTGTCGACTACGCCCGGATCGGGAAACGCTTCGGTGGTCTCAATGCCGAAGCGCTGCAAGTAATGGAACAGTCCGACTTCGCTCGGAGGAAACCGCATGGCACCCATTTCCGCGATGAATTGCGGATGAGCCGGATCAAAGCACTGAGTCAGAAAGCGTCCACCGACGTGCTGTTCTTCAGCTTCGAACAGGGTCACGCGGCGTGCGCCGGCACGCAGCAATTCATAAGCCGCCACCAGCCCGGTCAAGCCGGCGCCGACAATGCCGATGTGTTTTTCAGCGCTGTGCGGTGGCAGGCAGCCGACGGCGCTGTGGGCGTTGCGCAGAAACTGACCGTAGTCATACAGCAGATCGACGTAGGGAAAAGACAGGCAGGTGGGCGCCTGTTTGCAGCCGTTGGGGATAGCGTTCAAAAGAAAATTCTCGATCGATCAGATGATGAGTTGCAGGCTTTCGAGGGCACGCGCGGGGTTGAGCAAGAGGATTTTCTTGCCCTGGATTTTCCAGCAGCCATCGAGGTTGACCAGTTGATATTCGACGGTGACCGGGTAGTGCCATTCGCTGTCGCCGCGAGCCTCGCAATAGAGCATGTTGGAGCTGGCGAAGGCGCTTGGCGAAGCTTGCTCAAGCGTGATGCGCGGGCGCTGGGCGATATGCAGGCTGCGGCTCCTGGGCTGCTGGGAAAAGTTGCGCGCATTGGCCAGCCGGTTGATTCGCAGCGTGGTCAGGAAGCGGTCTTCATACACCAGCGACGATTCGTGCAGCGGGCTGCGTTGCTCGCGAGTCATCGGGATCCAGTAGTGGTAATCATCACTGAGCAGTTGTTGCCAGGCGTCGAAATCCTGCTGGTCGAGCAAGTGCAACTCGGTCTCGATCAATTGCTCGATGGCGCGGTGATTAGATTGATCGGGTTGCATGGTCGTCCTGCATCAAGTGCTGCCAACTGTTATAGAAATTACGCATGGCCATTTCGCTGGTGCCGGACACCACGTGGGTCTGCGCATAGGATTCATTCGGGCTGAACAGGCGGGCGACGTTGACCCAGTCGTTGGCGTCGCTGCTCAGGCCTTCCATGGCCCGTTCGTACATTTCCACGTCGTCGTGGGCGACCATCGAGCATGGCGAGTTGATCAGGTTGTTGTACTGCACGGTTCTTTCCAGCAACTGCACGGGCGCGCCCTGCAGCTCGAAAATCCACGATTCAACGATGGTTTCGCGGGCGTTGACCGGTTTGATCACGCGCAGCGTCTGGATCGGTCCCTTGACCATCAGGTTGGGGAAATACACGGTGTTGTGGCGAGTGTCGTCGAGGATCGCCCGGGCCTGCTCTTCACCGTAGCTTTCGACCATCGCCTCCCAGTAACCGGGAATGTCGGTGTAAGCCTTGTGAATCGAATTGCTGACGCCGGTGTGTCCGTGCCCGTTGGGCCAGACGCGAATGCCCATGCCGGCGAAAAAATCGTAAGACGCCATGAATGGCGAGAACAACTCGACCGCCATCGGCGGCTTGCCCTGATCGCCGGTTTCCTGCCACAGACGTATCGCTTCGCCGGCCGAAGACTCGTGGGCGATCATCGGGTGGCAGGTATCAGTCTGATTGTCGACGACCATCTTCCAGTTGCAGCGATGGCGATGCAGCAGCGGCTGGCCGATGATCTTCAATTGGCCTTGCGGCGACCGCATGACCATGTTGTCCAGCGTCGACAGCGACTCACCGAAAAACGCCTCGAAGCCGATGCCCTCTTCCGTCAGACGGACAAACACGAAGCCGCGATAGTTGTGCACCGCCGTCACGGGACGCATGCCTTTGTGCGCGGCACAACTGCTGAGGTCGCAGTCGTCGTATTCCTTTTTCACCGGAATGCTCAGCAGTTCGCCGTCAGTCTTGAATGTCCAGGCGTGGTACGGACAGCGCATGAAGCGGCCAACGTTGCCGCGCGCTTCAGCGAGGACTTTCACGCCTTTGTGCGGGCAGCGGTTGTGCAGCACGACGATTGCGCCGTTCTTCTGCCGCACCATCGCCAGCGGCTGCGCGGCCAGGGTGGTGGTGAAATAGTCGCCGGTTTCGGGGATCAGGCTGTCGTGGCCCAGGTAACACCAGCTCGCGGCGAACACGCGCTGCTGTTCCTGTTCGAAAAGCGCCTGATCGAGGAACAGGGATTTATGCACTTCTCTGCCATTGAAGTAATTGTCCAACGCAGTGTCCTCTTCAGATTGCCAGCTTCAGGCGAGGGCTTTTCGCTCGCGAAACGCAGGGGTAGATCCGTGCGCTGCAAGCCGCTTCCTGTTCGCTCATGATGAAATCGCGGTGCTCGACTTCGCCTTCCAGTACGTCCAGCGCACACACGCCGCACTCGCCGCGCCGGCAGTCATAGAGCGGGTCGAGGCCGGCGGCTTCGAGAGCTTCAAGCAGCGACTGCTGCGGGCCGACGTGGATGCTCATGCCGGAATCAGCGGCCTCGATCACGCAGCCTTGGGCGTCGCTGTCCGCTGCTACGTTGAACACTTCCAGATAAACGCGTTCGCGCGGCAACCCGGCGGTTTGGGCATGAGTGAGGACTTCACTGAGCATCGCGGCCGGGCCGCAGACATACAGTCGGTCTTGCGGGGTGAGGTCAGCCAGCACCTGACTGATTGTTGGCCGACTGCCTGACAGGTGCAGTTGCAGGCGTTCCTGCAGTTGCGTTTGCAGAAGTTCGACATAGGCGGCGTCGTCGCGGCTCTTGGCAAAGTAATGCAGCAGTGGCGTGCGCTTGAGCGAGGACAAGTGGCGCAGGATGCCGGTCAGCGGCGTGATGCCGATGCCGCCGGCAATGGCGATGTCGCGACCCTGCTCGGCGTCGAGTGGATAATCAAAGGTATTGAACGGGCCCTCCAGCTCGACGCCGTCGCCGACACTCAGGTTGCGAATGTACGAACTGCTGACGGTATCCGGCGCAAGACGGATGGCGAAGGTCAATCGGCCCTCGTCGGCCGCGTCGATGTGCACGGTCGAGTAATGGCGCCACTCGTCCAGAGCGGGAATCAACCATTTGAAATGCGCACCGCCATGCGGCGTGTCGGGCTGATGTGCTGGCCCTTGAACGGTGATTTCCTTGATGGACGGCGACAACATGCGGCACTGGGTGACGGTGTACTTCATGCCGGCTGTTCCACGCTGATCGGTGTTTCGTGCAGGTACAGCCATCGAACGTCATGGTGGTGGAGACGCACGATAGCCACCGAGACGCGGGACGTTTCCAACTGATGGAGTCGATGGGTTTCCTTGTAGCGCAGCGCCACGGTCGTGCCTTCCTGCCATACCGTGTGCAGATCCTCGATCACAATCTCCAGACCTTTACGGGCGCCGACCGCACCGCTGAACAACTGCGCGACCTGCTCGCGGCCAATGACGGCGGCTGAAGTGGTGACCATGCTGAAATGTTCGGCAAACACAGCCATCAGCGGTTCGAGAGCGGCTTCACCCGTGCCGTCGGCATCGGTGAAAACCTGCTGAATCAGTTCGTGCACGCGGTGAATGCTGTGGCGGGCTTGTTCAACCAGGTTGTTGTTCATGGCATTCCTTTGGAGGATTCAATTGGCTCATTTGAAAAAGCGGGAACAGCCCGATCAGTGCCGCCAGTGCGAAGGTGGCGTGATAGGCCGCGGTGATTTCGAATTGCTTGAGCAGCACGTTGAAAATCATCAGAAACAACGCGGCACCCAGGCTGAACGACATCTGCCGGTTGATGTTCCAGATCACGCTGGCCTTGTGCGTATCAGCGCCGGCAAAGTCCATCAGCGAGGTGGTTTGCGCAGTGTTGGCACCGATGCCGCCGCCAATGCCCATCAAGCTGTAAGCGATGACAATCACCCACAGGTCCGCCGGGTCGTTGACCAGTATCAGCGTGGCGATACCGGCGCTGTGCAGCAGCATTCCTGAGGTGAACAGACACCTGGCGCCGATGCTGTTGTAGACCCGGCCGCAAATCGTCATGGCGATGAACGCGCCGATGGCATAGACAATCATGAACATGCCGGTCAGGCGGGCGCTGAAATGCAGGGTGTCCTGCAGGAAGAAAATGCTCATCAGATTGACCCCGGTGAACACACCGGGAATCGCGTAATAGATGAGGATCGAGGTGCTGAGCTTTTTGCTTTTGAGCAGGCTCAATTCAATGATCGCATTGCTGCAGCGGCGGTAGTGCAGCAGGTACAGCGCGATGAACAGCAGACCGGCCGCGACGCAGATCAGCGCGACCAGCGCCGGGTAATCGCCACCGTACAGCGACATGCCCATCAGCAGGCTGGCGAGTGCGGCGCTGACCAGCAACAGGCCTTTGATGTCCGGGCGGGGCAGGCTGGCCGGTTTGCTTTCCTTGATCCAGAACCACGACAGCCCGGCGGCGATCAGCGAGAACGGAATGTTGCTGTAGAACACCCAGCGCCAGGAGCTGCTGTCGACAATAATGCCGCCAACAGTCGGTGAGATGGCCGGGGCAATCAGTGCGACGGCCATCACCAGTGTGGAAATTTTTGCCCGCTGTTCACCCTGAAACAGATTGAAGGTCAAAGCCTGCCCGACCGGAATCAACAACCCGCCGCCTATTCCCTGCAGGAAGCGCCAGACAACCAGTTCGTGGAAGCTGTCCGACAGCCCGCACATCCACACCGAACCTGTGAACACCAGCATCGACGCCGTGAGAATCCCGCGGCTGCCAAAACGTCCGGCCAGCCAGGTGCTGACTGGAATAATCAGGGTCAGGCCAAGGATATAAGCATTGGCGACCCATGCCACCGATGAAGTACTGACCTGCAAAGTTGCCGATATACTTGGCAGGGCTACCGCCGACATGAATATGTTTATACAGTCAATAAAGAAGCCGATCAGAAAGATCAGCGCGATCTTGTAGCGATAGTTCATTGCATATCCTCTTTGCCGCGCAGGATAGAGGCGGTGGACTCGAAGTGTCGATACGACTATGCTTAAAACAATGTTTGACAGGATTTAACAGTGAGCCAACACGTTATGCACTCTCACCTTAATCGGGTTCAGACGTTTCTCGCGGTGGTCGATTTTGGTTCTTATACCAAGGCTGCGAATTACCTCAGCATCAGCAAAGCCATGGCCAGCCTGCATGTCAAGGCACTTGAGGAAGTCCTGTCGGCGACGTTGCTGATCCGCAATACCCGCAACATAGCCCTGACGGAGATAGGGCAGGACTTTTATGAAGAGTTCAAGGGTATTGTCGCGGATATCGACAATGCCTTTGACAATGTATTGAAGGGTAATAACCGGGTATCGGGAAAGTTACGGATTAGTTCAACCAGCGAGTACGGCGAGAAGTTTATCCTGCCGTTGATACCGTTGTTTTCCGAGCGCTATCCGGAGATTCGACTGTGCTACAACTTTAATTCTTCGTTGAATGACCTGGTCGCAGAAAAACTCGATCTGGTGGTACGTCTGGGTAATCTGGCGGACTCGGCGTTCAAGTGTCGCAAGTTGGCGGACTACGAAATTGTTCTGGTGGCAACCGAGGCGTTTCTCGCCCGCCATCCGGTAGCAGAACCGCAAGACCTGAACCACCTGCCGTGGATTGCCAACAGCAATCTTCAGGCGCCGACGCAGTGGACGTTGCGCGACGCGCAAGGGCGAAGCGTGGAGGTCAACGGTACCAGTCACTTCGAGTCGAATTCCTCGACAGCGATCCGTTCGATGACCTTGTCATCGCTGGGTGCTTCGGTACTGCCGGCATGGGTGGTCGAAGACGATATTGCCTCCGGGCGTCTGGTGCGTCTGCTACCTGGCTATTCGCTGCCATCACAGTCGATCAATGTAGTGTTTCCCAACACAGCGCACCTGCCGCACAAGTCGCGGGCGTTCATTGATTTTCTGTTGCTTCACCTGTCTCGGTGATGCCGACCTGAAAGCCCCTCACCCTAACCCTCTCCCAGAGGGAGAGGGGGTTGACCGCGTTGTTTGGGCTATCTACGCCGACTTGGGATGCCGAGCCGAACTCAGGATTTGAAGAAGCCCGCGATCGGCTCCCTTCCCCTTCTACCCCTTGGGGGCGGTCCGACGTTTCGGGAGGGTTGGGGTGAGGGGGGAAAGATCTGACTGACCCCATCAGATTTTGCAGGGCCCACAAAACAAACAGCCCCTGAATCTCTCGATTCAGGGGCTTTCGTTCAAGCGTCGCTTACATCACGCCGCTTCGATCTTGCGGTTCTGCTCAACCTTGCCCAGATACGTCGCCAGCTTCTGCTGCTCGTCCGCCGTAGTGAACAACCCGAGCTTGGTGCGACGCCACAGAATGTCGTGCGCGGTGGTCGCCCACTCTTCGCTGCACAGATAATCGACTTCGCGGGTGTAGAGCCCGCCGCCGATGTGTTCGCCCATGTCAGCCAGACTTTCCACACCTTCGAGCATGCGCCAGGTGCGGCTGCCGTAGGTGACGGACCAGCGACGAGCGATTTCTGTCGGGACGAAATCGAACTTGTCGCGGATCAGCGTGCTGAGTGCCTGCGGGGTGGTCATGTCTTCGCCGCCGGGCAGTGTCGCCGTGGCGGTCCAGCTTGGGCGCATCTGGGTGAAGAACGGCATCAACTGCGCCATCGCCGACTCGGCGAGCTTGCGGTAGGTGGTCAACTTGCCGCCGAACACCGAGAGCAATGGGGCTTCCTGCGCGTTGCCCGACAGCGCCAAGGTGTAGTCGCGGGTCACCGCCGATGGATTATCCGATTCGTCGTTGCACAACGGACGTACGCCCGAGTAGCTGTGCTGGATGTCGTCGCGGCTGAGCTGTTTCTTGAAATGTTCGTTGACCACTTTCAGCAGATAGTCGGTTTCAGCTTCGGTGATCGCCACTTTGGCCGGGTCACCGGTGTACTCGCGGTCGGTGGTGCCGATCAGCGTGAAGTGGTTCAGGTACGGAATAGTGAAAACGATGCGCTGATCTTCGTTTTGCAGAATGTGCGCATGCTCGCCTTCGTACAGCTTCGGCACGATGATGTGGCTGCCCTGAATCAGGCGGATGCCATACGGCGATTCCATTTTCAGATCGTCGCGAATGAACTTGGCGACCCACGGACCGGCCGCGTTGACCAAGGCTTTGGCAGTGATCGAAAACAGGCTGCCGTCAGCGCGTTCCAGGTGCAGATGCCACAAGCCTTTGGTGCGACGGGCGCTGACGCAACGGGTCTGGGTGTGTACATGAGCGCCTTTTTCACGGGCGGCCATGGCGTTCAGCACCACGAGGCGGGCATCGTCTACCCAGCAATCGGAATACTCGAAGCCTTTCTTGATCTCGCTTTTCAGCGCGCTGTCGGCGCCGAACTTCAGGCTTTTCGAGCCTGGCAGTTTTTCGCGCTTGCCGAGGTTGTCATACAGGAACAGGCCAGCACGGATCATCCACGCCGGGCGCAGGTGCGGGCGGTGCGGCAACACGAAGCGCATCGGCTTGACGATGTGCGGCGCCTTGGCCAGCAGCACCTCGCGTTCGGCCAGCGCTTCACGCACCAGACGGAATTCGTAATGTTCGAGATAGCGCAGGCCACCGTGGATCAGCTTGCTGCTGGCCGATGAGGTGTGGCTGGCCAGGTCGTCTTTTTCGCAAAGGAACACCGAAAGCCCGCGACCGGCGGCATCCGCAGCGATCCCGACGCCGTTGATCCCGCCACCAATGACGGCGATATCGTAGATCTCGGAGATTGGGGGCGTTCGCAAGGTAGAGGTGGACATTGGCTGGCCTCGGGCTTTTTTGGTTTCTATATTTGAAATCGAACATGAATGTTCATTTGCGAAAATGGTAGCCCATAAATACGCGCACAGCCAGTCGCGTTCGATTGAAAAAACTCATCGAAGGGCGGGGAAAGGAAAATTATCGAACATGGGATGCGCGCAAAAGCGCCAGAGGTGTGCTGCTTGTAGGGGCCTCTTCGCGAGCAGGCTCGCTCCCACAATTTGAAATGCATTCCAAAGGTGGGAGCGAGCCTGCTCGCGAAGGCGTCAGTACCGCCAGCGCGGAAGAGGGATCAGACGACTTCCAGGCGAATCTTGTGCTGACTCAACAACTGCGCCAGCGCCGGCACCGGTTGCTGATCGGTTACCAGGCAATCGATCAGGCTGATCGGCCCCAGCCGGATCATCGCATTGCGCCCGAACTTGCTTGAGTCAGCTGCCAGAATCACCTGGCGCGCGTTGGCAATAATCGCCTGCGATACCCGCACTTCCTGATAATCGAAGTCGAGCAGGCTGCCATCCTCGTCGATGCCGCTGATCCCGACGAGGGCGAAATCGACCTTGAACTGATTGATGAAATCCACGCTTGCCTGACCGACCACGCCGCCGTCGCGCCGCACATTGCCACCGGTCAGCAGCACGTCGAAATCATCCTTGGCACTGAGCATCGAAGCCACATGCAAATTGTTGGTGATGATTTTCAGATGGCTGTGGTTGAGCAGGGCGCGGGCAATCGATTCGGTGGTGGTGCCGATGTTGATGAACAGTGAGGCGTGATCGGGGATCTGCGCGGCGATGGCTTCACCGATGCGTTGCTTTTCATCGCGCATCTGATCGGCGCGCATCGCATAGGCGGTGTTTTCGACACTGGAATCGTACGCCGCGCCGCCGTGGTAGCGACGCAGCAGATTGGCTTCCGCGAGCTGATTGATATCGCGGCGAATGGTTTGCGGGGTAACAACGAACAGCGTGGCCATTTCCTCGATGCTCACATAGCCGCGTTCGCGGACCAGCTCGAGGATTTGCTGCTGACGGGGAGGCAGATTCATGGGGCTTCCTTTGGGCTGCCAAGCAAAATTTGCCCATGATGACGCAGGAATCCGCTCCCGACCAGTTTGATGCCTGTCTGTAACTGAACCTTGGCTTATTCAGCGTCCTCACGCGCCCAGTCACGGGTACGGCTGACGGCTTTTTTCCAGCCTTTGTAGAGCTTCTCTTTCGCCGCTTCGTCCAGGCTCGGTTCGAACTCGCGCTCGATTACCGCTTTGCCGCGCAGTTCCTCCAGGCTGCCCCAGAAACCACACGCCAGGCCGGCCAAATACGCCGCGCCAAGAGCGGTGGTTTCGCGCATTTGCGGGCGCTCGACCTGGGTGCCGAGGATGTCAGCCTGGAATTGCATGAGGAAATTGTTCGCCACCGCGCCGCCATCCACACGCAGCGCCTTGAGGCGTTCGCCGGAGTCCTGTTGCATGGCGTCGAGTACGTCGCGGGTCTGGTAGGCGATCGATTCCAGCGCGGCGCGGATGATGTGATCCACGCGCACGCCGCGGGTCAGGCCGAACAGCGCGCCACGGGCATACGGGTCCCAGTACGGCGCGCCGAGACCGGTGAAGGCCGGTACCAGATAGACGCCGTTGCTGTCCTTGACCTTGTTGGCGAAGTATTCGGTGTCGTGGGCGTCGTTGACGATTTTCAGTTCGTCACGCAGCCACTGCACGGTCGAACCGCCGTTGAACACTGCCCCTTCCAGTGCGTAAGCCACTTCGCCGCGTGGGCCGCAAGCGATGGTGGTGAGCATGCCGTGCTGAGATTTCACCGCCTTGTCGCCGGTGTTCATCAGCAGGAAGCAGCCGGTGCCGTAGGTGTTTTTCGCCTGGCCCGGCTCGACGCACATCTGCCCGAACAGCGCTGCCTGCTGGTCGCCGGCGATGCCGCCAATGGCGATGCCACTCTTGGTGCGACCGTAGATTTCCGACGAGGCTTTGACTTCCGGGAGCATTTCGCGCGGGATGTCGAGAATTTCCAGCATCTTCGAATCCCATTCCAGCGAATGGATGTTGAAGAGCATGGTGCGCGAGGCGTTGGTGTAGTCGGTGACGTGCACCTTGCCGCCGGTGAATTTCCAGATCAGCCAGCTATCGACGGTGCCGAACAGCAGCTCGCCGTTGCGCGCACGCTCGCGGCTGCCTTCGACGTTGTCGAGAATCCACTTCAGTTTGGTGCCGGAGAAGTACGGGTCGGTGACCAGGCCGGTGGTGTCGCGGATGTAGTCTTCGTGCCCATCACGCTTGAGCTGCTGGCAGATCTCGGTGCTGCGGCGGCACTGCCAGACGATGGCGTTGTACACCGGACGACCGGTGGTCTTGTCCCAGACAACGGTGGTTTCACGCTGGTTGGTAATACCGATGGCGGCCACCTGATCGTGATGCAGACCCGCCTGGGCCAGCGCTTCGACCATCACCGCGCTCTGGGTGGCGAAGATTTCCATCGGATCGTGTTCGACCCAACCGGCCTGCGGGTAGTGCTGGACGAACTCGCGCTGCGCGGTGCAGACCACGTTCGCATCGCGGTCGAAAATGATCGCGCGCGAGCTGGTCGTACCCTGATCGAGGGCAATGATGTAGTTCTTGTTCTGAATGTCGGTCATGTCGATTGCCTTGGACGAAATAAGGGAGAGTGGGCCGTGGCGCCGGCTCGGACGGGCAGGAGCCGGCGCCGACTGTTTCAGGACGTTCTGGGTTTGCCGTCAATGGCCGGTTCTGCATCCTTTGTAGCAGGTGTGGCGCCGGTCAGGTGGCGGGCGATGAGCCCACGGTACCCGGCAGCGCCGAGGCAGGCACCGACAATCGGTGCAAAAATCGGAATCAGGAAATACGGAATGTCACGGCCGCCAGTGAAGGAAATTTCACCCCAGCCAGTGAAGAAAGTCATCAGTTTCGGACCGAAATCGCGCGCCGGGTTCATCGCAAAACCGGTCAGCGGCCCCATCGAGCTGCCGATCACGGCGATCAGCAAGCCGATCAGCAGCGGCGCCATCGGGCCGCGCTGCAGGCCGTTGTTGTCGTCGGTCAGGGCCATGATCACGCCCATCAGGATCGCGGTGATGATCATCTCGACCAGAAACGCCTGAGCGGTCGACAGTGCCGGATTCGGGAACGTCGAGAACACCGAGGCCAATTCAAGGCTGGCGGCCGAACCGCGAACCATTTGGTGAGTTTGTTCGAAATCGAAGAACAGATTGCTGTACAGCGTGTAGACCAGCAGCGCGCCACAGAAGGCGCCGGCGATCTGCGAAAGAATATAGAACGGCAGTTTGCGCTTTTCGAAATCGGCGAAAACCGCCAGGGCGATGCTCACGGCCGGGTTCAAATGCGCGCCGGAAACCCCGGCAGTCAGGTAGATCGCCATGCTTACGCCGACGCCCCAGATGATGCTGATTTCCCAGAGGCCGAAGCTGGCGCCCGCGACTTTGAGCGCGGCAACACAACCGGTGCCAAAGAAGATCAGCAGGGCGGTGCCGAGAAATTCGGCCAGGCATTGGCCGGAAAGTGATGGTTGCGGTAAAGCAGTGGTCATTGAATACCTCGGTTTTTGTTGTTGTCTGGCGCGCTGCCAACAGGGCAAGGCGCGATATCCGCCGGTTAGGAATCCCCATTCCGTCCCCGGGTACTGCAATATCGATAATTCTTACATTATTCAGTTTCGAAAAAATATAGACAAGAAACAAACCTGTCAAAGGTCGAAAGTGAACTACTGGTCACAATAAAACTATTCGTGCGGTGAATGATCCATTGCCGCAAGCGTCGTCTGGTTCGCTTGAATTCGCTGCAGGTCGCGGGAATCGCGGCGTGGACTAGAGCCTTTTACAGGCTGATCGCCTAAAATCCGGTCCAGGTTTTTTCTGTGATTGCCGAGCCGGAGCTGCCATGACCCCTGCGTTGGACTTGTTGAAAAAAGTTCGTGCCGAACATCGCGTGCACAGTTACGAACATGACCCCAAAGCCGCTTCGTACGGGCTCGAAGCCGCAGAGAAACTGGCGCTTGAGCCGGCGCAGGTATTCAAGACGCTGCTGGCGGCGAGCGAAAAAGGCGAATTGCTGGTGGCGGTGGTGCCGGTCGTCGGAAGCCTTGATCTCAAAGGTCTGGCGCACGCGGCGGGCGTGAAAAAAGTCGAAATGGCTGACCCGACAGCGGCGCAGCGCTCTACCGGTTATCTATTGGGCGGCATCAGTCCGCTGGGGCAGAAGAAGCGCCTGCGCACGTTTATCGATAATTCGGCGCAGGGCTTTGCCACTATCTATGTCAGCGCCGGGCGCCGTGGGCTGGAGGTCGAGCTGGCGCCGGCAGTGCTTGCCGAACATACCCAAGCAAAATTCGCCGACATCGGCCGGCCATGAAGTGCCTCGGCACTGTATGAAAGAAAATCGCCGGTTCTGTCACTGGCGCCGCCCGCCGCGTGGTCGCATGCTGTGCCGACTGACTTAAAGGAGAAGGTTATGCAGCTTGCGTTTCATCAGGTCGACGCGTTCAGTGACCGGCCATTTAGTGGCAACCCGGCCATGGTCTATCGGCTCGATGCGTGGCTCGCCGACGAGTTGATGCAGAAGATCGCCGCCGAGCACAATCTGGCGGAAACCGCGTTTCTGGTGCGCGAAGGCCAGGCTTGGCATATCCGCTGGTTCACCCCGACCACCGAAGTGCCACTGTGCGGGCACGCGACGCTGGCCAGCGCTTATGTGCTGTTCGAGATCTACGGTGAAACCGCTGAGCGTATCGACTTCATCTGCAAATCCGGGCCGCTGAGCGTCAGCCGTGAGGGCGATCGGTTGTGGCTGGATTTCCCGACGATTGTGCCGAGCGAGATTGGCGTGACACTGGACGTAGAGCGCGCATTGGGTGTCGAAGCGGTTGATGTGCTCGGCTCCAACGAACTGTTCGTGGTGCTGGAATCGGAGCAGGCGGTGCTTGATTGCACGCCGGACATGGCGGCGCTGGCGAAGCTGCCGTGGCTGGGCGCGATCGTTACCGCGCGCGGCAACCAGCATGATTTCGTCTCACGCTATTTCGCCCCGGCGATTGGCATCAATGAAGATCCGGTCACCGGATCGACCCACTGCAGCCTGATTCCGTATTGGTCGAAGCGTCTGGGCAAATCAAGCCTGAGCGCTTGCCAGCGCTCGGCGCGAGGCGGGGAGTTGTTCTGTCGACTGGAAGGTGAGCGGGTGAAGATCGGCGGCAATGCGACGCTGGTGGCGAGTGGAACACTGATTTTAGGCTGATACAAAACAGACTGTGGGAGCGAGCCTGCTCGCGAATACGGTAGGCCAGTCAGAGCATCTTTGACTGATACACCGCTTTCGCGAGCAGGCTCGCTCCCACATTTTTACCCGGTCTGATCAGAGGGCTGTGCTGTGCCGGCGAACGCCGTTTTCCACTGCCGGAATCTGCGCCGCCGTGCTGCCGGATGCCTGAAACAGCACCAGATGCTCGGCCACTACCCGAATCCCCACATCGGCACCGACCTGATGGTCCGCATGGCTGGGGAAAATCGATTCCAGCTGCGCACCGGTCGGTAACTGCAGGCGATACAGCGTCGAAGCACCGAGGAAGGTCTTGCCGACAATCCGCGCCTTCAGTGCGCTGTCTGGCGCGTAGACAATGTCGTCCGGACGCAGCAATACATCCACCGCACCGCCGATTGGCCAAGTGTAAGCGCGGTTGCCGCGCAGTTCACCGAGTTCGGTCTGCACCGACTCCGGGCTGGCGAGTTGCCCGCGAATGAAATAACCCTGACCGATGAAACTGGCCACATAAGGCGTCGCTGGCTCGTGGTAAAGGTTGTACGGCGTGTCCCATTGTTCCAGCCGACCTTCCTTGAATACGCCGACATGATCACTGACGGCGAAGGCTTCTTCCTGATCGTGGGTCACCAGAATTGCGCTGGTGCCACGCGCCTTGAGGATGTCGCGCACCTCATGGCTGAGCTTGCGGCGCAGTTCGCCATCCAGGTTGGAAAACGGCTCATCGAGCAGCAGCAATTGCGGCTCCGGGGCTAGGGCGCGGGCGAGGGCGACGCGCTGTTGCTGACCGCCGGACAATTCGTGCGGGAAGCGCTTGCCGAGGTTTTTCAGGTTGACCAGCTCCAGCAGCTCTTCGGTGACGCGTTGCTTGTTCGGGTGCTTGCGAATGCCGAAAGCGATGTTGTCGGCCACGCTCAGGTGCGGAAACAGCGCGTAATCCTGGAACACCATGCCGATCCGGCGTTTCTCCGGCGCCAGGGTGAACCCGGCGCTGGACAGGGTTTCGCCACCGAGGGTGATTTCGCCTTCATGCACCGGCTCGAAACCGGCGATGGCGCGCAGCGTGGTGGTCTTGCCGCAGCCGGACGAGCCGAGCAGGCAACCGATGTCGCCGGCGTTGAGGTGCAGATTGAGGTTCTGCACCACACGTTGATCTTGATAGCCGCAAGCGAGGTTGCGCAGGTTCAGCAGTAATTCATGACTCATGCGTGGTGATATGCCGGTTCGACGAGGAACTCGAGCAGGGCCTTCTGTGCGTGGAGACGGTTTTCTGCCTGATCCCAGGCAACGGAGCGCGGGTCATCAAGCAGGTCGAGACTGATTTCTTCGCCGCGGTGCGCCGGCAGGCAATGCATGAACAGCACGTCCTCGGCGGCGAGGTCGAGCAGCGCACGGTTGACCTGAAACGGCGCGAAAAGCTTGAGGCGTTTGGCAGTTTCCTCTTCCTGACCCATCGAAGTCCAGACATCGGTGCTCACCAGATGGGCGCCACGCACGGCATCCTGCGGATCGCGGACGATGGTCACACGGTCACCGGCACGGGCGACGAACTCGGGATTCGGTTCATAACCCTGCGGGCAGGCAACGCGCAACTGGAAGTCGAACTGGATCGCCGCTTCTATATAGCTGTTGCACATGTTGTTGCCGTCGCCAATCCACGCCACGGTCTTGCCCTGGATCGAGCCGCGGTGTTCGAGGAAGGTTTGCATGTCGGCCAGCAACTGGCACGGGTGCAGGTCGTCGGACAGGCCGTTGATCACCGGCACGCGTGAGTTGGCGGCGAATTCGGTCAGGGTGCTGTGGGCGAAGGTGCGGATCATCACCGCATCGAGCATGCTCGACATGACGATGGCGCAGTCGCCGATCGGCTCGCCACGGCCCAGTTGGGTGTCGCGCGGCGAGAGGAAGATCGCCTGGCCGCCGAGCTGGATCATCCCGGCCTCGAAGGAGATGCGGGTGCGGGTCGAGGACTTTTCGAAAATCATGCCCAGCACGCGGTTTTTCAGAGGCTCGAACAGTACGCCGCGCTTACGCAGGTCCTTGAGCTCAACGCCTCGACGGATCACGCTGACCAGCTCTTCGGGCGTGCAATCCATCAGGGAGAGAAAGTGCCTTGCGCTCATCATTGACTACCTTTTTGCTACCAACCGCAGATGCTCAAAGCCTTGTTTATCGGAACAACGGGCGAGACCTGCGGCGTAAGCCGCACGGGGCGACGGAATAGGGGAAGGCGCGATATTGACATTAAATGTCGCGTTACGCCAATAGGCTACGGTTTACGCGGGAATCGAAGGGCGCACTGCGCATCGCAGTCGCGCATTTGAAGCCGGGTTCAGGGCAGCAGCGAGCCTCTTTGTACACTGGGCCCGCCGCGCTTGGCAATGCGCCGCGCCGCACACGGCATGGCTTTGGTCGGTTTCGCACGGGGTGGCGGCGGATTCTCTTGGTCGGATGGCCGGGTTGAAACATTTGCTAAAGCAAAGTGCTGGGTTATAAATAACATTCGAGCGACGCAGGAAGCCTCCGCATGGAATCGAAAGAACAACTGTTAATGGAACTGCTGGGCCACACGGCTCGCTCCTTGACCCACCTCACCGCCTCGGTCACCTCGATGTCGTTCGAACTGCTGCGCAGTGAAGACGAAGTGGTGAAGACGGCGGGTCGCCACATGATCGATCGCATGGCGACCATCAGCGCCGGGCTCGACGAGCACTGGCGGCTGATCGGCGAACTGACCGGCGTACACGTCGCCCACGAGCAGATCGAAACCATTCAGGAAATCCAGCTGGCGCCGCCACCCCAGTTGCCGTCGAACTGACGACGCGGCGCTATCGGCCCGCCTGATACGCCCCGATTCACAAGACGAACGTCGCTGGCGCCGTGGTCCTGCCGGGGCCATAGTTTTGTTCCCGCGGGCGCGATCGCCCGCCCCGAACAAGACAGAGACTGGCCATGACCAAGACTCTCCATCACCGTGCCTGCCACCTGTGTGAAGCCATCTGTGGCCTGACCATCGAGACCACTGAAACCGATGGCCAGGTCGCGATCACCTCGATCAGGGGCGATGCCCTCGACACCTTCAGTCGCGGCCACATCTGCCCCAAAGCGGTGGCATTGCAAGATATCCAGAACGACCCTGATCGCCTGCGCCAACCGATGCGGCGGGTCGGTAGCGAGTGGCTGCCGATCGGCTGGGATGAGGCGTTTGCATTGGTGGCGTCGAAGCTGGCGGCGATTCAGGAGCATCATGGGCAAAACGCCGTGGCGGTCTATCAGGGCAACCCGAGCGTGCATAACTATGGGCTGATGACCCACAGCAACTATTTTCTCGGCTTGCTGAAAACCCGTAATCGCTACTCGGCGACGTCAGTTGATCAGTTGCCCCATCACCTGAGCAGTTACCTGATGTACGGCCACGGCTTGCTGCTGCCGATTCCTGACATCGATCACACCGATTTCATGTTGATCCTGGGCGGTAATCCGCTGGCTTCCAATGGCAGCATCATGACCGTGCCGGATGTCGAGAAGCGTCTCAAAGCGATTCAGACGCGTGGCGGCAAAGTGGTAGTGGTCGATCCGCGCCGCAGCGAAACAGCAGCGATTGCGGATCAGCATCTGTTCGTTCGCCCGGGCGGCGATGCCGCGCTGTTGTTCGGTGTGCTCAATACCCTGTTCAGCGAAGGTCTGACCCGCGACAGTCATCTGCCGGTCGATGGCCTCGACGAGGTGCGCGCTGCGGTGGCGACGTTTACTGCGCAGGCGATGAGCCCGTTATGCGCCGTTCCGGCCGAGCAGATCCGCCAACTGGCGCGCGATTTCGCTGCCGCGCCGAGTGCGGTGTGCTACGGACGCATGGGCGTTTCGACCCAGGCGTTCGGCACGCTGTGCCATTGGCTCGTGCAGTTGATCAATCTGGTCACCGGCAACCTCGACCGCGTCGGCGGTGCGTTGTGCACCGAACCTGCTGTTGACCTGGTGGCCTCGACCTCGGGCGGGCATTTCAACAAATGGCAGAGTCGCGTTTCGGGCCGGCCCGAATACGGTGGCGAGCTGCCGGTGTCGGCGCTGGCCGAGGAAATGCTCACCGAAGGCGAAGGGCAGATCCGCGCGTTGATTACCGTGGCTGGCAATCCGGTGCTGTCGACGCCGAACGGACGGCAACTGGAGCAGGCGCTGGACGGGCTGGAGTTCATGCTCAGCATCGACCTGTACATCAACGAAACCACGCGCTACGCCGACCTGATCCTGCCGTCGACTTCGGCGCTGGAAAACGATCACTACGACACCACCTTCAATCTGTTTGCGGTGCGCAATGTCACCCGCTTCAATCGCGCAATCCTCGGCAAACCGGAAGGCGCGCTGCACGACTGGGAAATCTTCGTCGGCCTCGCCAAAGCGTTCGCGGCGCAGACCGGCAAAGAACTGAAACCGACCATGGCGCCGTCGAAGATGATCGACATGGGCTTGCGCATGGGCCTTTACGGCGACGGATCCGAACACAAACTGTCGCTGGCGACGCTGTTCGATCATCCGCACGGGCTTGATCTCGGTGCTCTGAAGCCCAACCTGACCGCACGCCTGAAAACCCCGAATCAGCGCATACAGGCCGCGCCTGCGGAAATACTCGCCGATCTTCAACGCTTCGCCGCATTGCAGGCGCCCGCCATCGATCAACTGCTGATGATCGGCCGCCGTCACGTGCGCAGTAACAATTCGTGGATGCACAACTACCATCGTCTGGTGAAGGGCAAGCCGCGTCATCAGTTGCTGATGCATCCGGCCGATCTCGCCAGCCGAGGCCTCAGTGACGGCCAGCGAGTACGTGTCAGTTCGCGGGTCGGGCAGATCGAGGTGGAGGTGCTGGGCAGCGAGGACATGATGCAAGGGGTGGTCAGCCTGCCGCACGGTTGGGGCCATGCGCGACCGGGCGTGCAGATGGCGATCGCCAGTGGCCAGCCGGGTTCGAGTGCCAACGACCTGACCGATGAGTGCCAGCTCGATGAGTTGTCCGGCAACGCGGCGCTCAATGGTGTGCCGGTGACGGTGGTGGCGGCTTGAGCATGTGTCTGTCGGGGAGACCGAGCAGCGCGCTCGGGATTCCGTTACAATGCGCCACCGTGCCGACCCATGAGTCGGAAAGTTCAGCCGAGGTGCTCCATGGATATCATCGAAACGATTAAAGAGCAGATTGCCAACAACACCATTCTGCTTTACATGAAAGGCTCGCCGAATGCCCCGCAGTGCGGCTTCTCCGCAAAAGCTGCGCAGGCTGTCATGGCCTGTGGCGAAAAGTTTGCGTACGTGGACATCCTGCAGAACCCGGAAATCCGCGCCAACCTGCCGAAGTACGCCAACTGGCCGACTTTCCCGCAACTGTGGGTCGGCGGTGAGCTGATCGGCGGCAGCGACATCATGACCGAGATGGCAGCAGACGGTTCGCTGAAAAGCACCATCAAGTCGGCGGTCGAAGCTGCTGCGGCGAACAAGTCCGAAGCCTAAGCGCTTTTCTGTAGGTGTGAGCCAGCTCGCGATAGCGTTCTGTCAGTTGTTTAAGTATTGACTGATCCAGCGCCTTCGCGAGCAGGCTCGCTCCCACAGGGACTTCGGCACTGACCGAAGTCCAGGCAATAAAAAGCCCCGCACCTCAAAAGAGGGCGGGGCTTTTTAGTGTCTGGCGTTCAGCGGGCGCTGACTTACTCTTCGCCCATCTGCGATTGCAGGTAATTCTCCAGACCGATCTTGTCGATCAGGCCCAGTTGGGTTTCCAGCCAGTCGATGTGTTCTTCCTCGGACTCGAGAATGTCTTCGAGGAGTTCACGGCTGCCGAAGTCGGCAACGGTTTCGCAATGAGCGATGGCGGCTTTCAGGTCGGCGTGGCCGGTCTTCTCGATACGCAGATCGCACTCGAGCATTTCACGGGTGTGCTCGCCGATGTGCAGCTTGCCCAGGTCCTGCACGTTCGGCAGGCCTTCGAGAAACAGGATGCGCTTGATCAGCTTGTCCGCGTGCTTCATCTCGTCGATGGATTCTTTGTATTCGTGCTTGCCGAGCTTGTTCAGACCCCAATCTTCGTACATGCGCGCATGCAGAAAGTACTGATTGATCGCGACCAGCTCATTGGCGAGGATCTTGTTGAGATGCTGGATGACGGTAATGTCGCCTTTCATGATCGGAGTCCTGCCCTGTAATCGCGGTATATAAGGCGGAGTTTGAGCTTCACACTTATAAGTGTCAAACCTAAGTTATTGAATAATATATGAAAATTAATCGGAATAAGAATGTTTGTGTTCCGCGTCTTGATGCTAAGCGATTGATTTTCAGGCATAAAAAAACCGGACATAAGTCCGGTTCTTTGAAATTGGGCTGATCAGGCGGCAGTAAATTCTGCAGGGAAGGGAATCGCGGCCTGAGCGGTTTGCAGCTTGGTCAGGGTTTCGCGGACCACTTCCTTGGCAAGGCACGCACATTTGCCGCATTGGCTGGCGACGCCGGTCGCCTGGCGAACTTCTTTGTAGCTGCAGCAACCTTCATAGATCGCTTCGCGGATCTGTCCGTCGGTGACGCCAGTGCAGAGGCAAACATACATAAGTAAGAACCGTCGCTGGTTGTGACTCAATTGCGATGGATCTTAATGTTAACGAGAATGATTGTCAAAGTGCTTTCCGGCAGCTTTCGAGCTTATTTGGCTCATGACTGACGAACGGTGTTTGAGCGCCGTTTGCCTGTCCCTATAAATGCCAGACGGACAGCCGACGTGGAAAATCCGTTGAGGACAGGCCAAAAACGCAGTGTATGATGGTCGTCCCTTGCGAAGAGGGTTCGTGTCACAGGGCTGTCGCCTGAGGGTGGCAGGCTGGCCCGGACCCTGAACTTCAAGTCTTTACACCAGGAGATATCAATGAGCGTACTCGTAGGCAAACAAGCCCCTGACTTCACCGTCCCGGCCGTACTCGGCAATGGCGAGATCGTCGACAGCTTCACCCTGTCCTCGGCCATCAAAGGCAAATACGGCCTGGTGTTCTTCTACCCGCTGGACTTCACCTTCGTCTGCCCGTCCGAGCTGATCGCTCTGGACAACCGCATGGCTGACTTCAAGGCTCGCAACGTTGAAGTGATCGCTGTGTCGATCGACTCGCACTTCACCCACAACGCCTGGCGCAACACCCCGGTCAACAATGGCGGCATCGGCCAGGTGAAATACACCATGGCTGCCGACATGAAGCACGACATTGCCAAGGCCTACGACGTTGAGTCGGAAGGCGGCGTGGCGTTCCGTGGCGCGTTCCTGATCGACGACAAGGGCGTTGTTCGCTCGCAGATCATCAACGACCTGCCGCTGGGCCGTAACATGGAAGAGCTGATCCGTCTGGTCGACGCACTGCAATTCCACGAAGAGCACGGCGAAGTCTGCCCGGCCAACTGGAAGAAAGGCGACAAAGGCATGAACGCTTCGCCAGAAGGCGTTGCGGCTTACCTGACCGAGAACGCTGCTGCCCTGTAAGGCGCAACGTCGAGGTACAAAAAAACCGGCCCACGTGGCCGGTTTTTTCATGCGCGGGATTTGATCGATGACGATCAGTCGTCGAAATCTTCCCAGCCGCCCATCTGCTTCCAGCGGTTGACGATGCCGCAGAACAGCTCAGCGGTTTTCTCGGTGTCGTAACGCGCCGAGTGCGCCTCGCGGCCATCAAAATCGATGCCGGCGGCCTGACAGGCTTTGGCCAGCACGGTTTGACCGTACGCCAGACCAGCCAGCGTCGCGGTGTCGAAGCTGGAGAACGGGTGGAACGGGTTGCGCTTCATGTCCAGGCGCGCAACTGCCGCGTTGAGGAAGCCCAGGTCGAAACTGCTGTTATGCCCAACCAGAATCGCCCGCTTGCAGCCGTTGGCCTTCAATGCCTTGCGAATACCGCGGAAAATGTCGGTCAGTGCGGTTTCTTCGCTGACGGCCATGCGCAGCGGATGATCGAGTTTGATCCCGGTGAACTCCAGCGCCGCTGCTTCGACATTGGCGCCCTCGAAGGGCTCGACGCGGAAGAAGTAAGTGTGATCCGGGTAGACGAAACCCTTTTCATCCATGGCGATGGTGGTCGCGGCAATCTCCAGCAAGGCATCGGTGGCCGCATTGAAGCCACCGGTTTCTACGTCGACGACAACCGGCAGGTAGCCGCGAAAACGTGCTGCCATCGGATGGCGAGAACCGCCGCCGCCATTTTGACCGTCCAGCTCGTCGTCGAAATGCTCTTCACTCACGCGTGTTCCTCCAGCAGGCGCCAGCGCAGTTTTTCACCGGCGCGCAGCGGGATAACGGTCAGCTCGCCGAAAGGCAGGCTGGTCGGGGCGGTCCATTCTTCACGAACCAGGGTGATGCGATCGGTGTTCGTCGGCAGGCCGTAGAAGCGCGGGCCGTTGAGGCTGGCGAAGGCTTCAAGCTTGTCCAGCGCGTTACGTTGTTCGAACGCTTCGGCGTACATCTCGATGGCGGCATACGCGGTGTAGCAGCCGGCGCAGCCGCAGGCGGCTTCCTTGGCGTGCTGGGCGTGCGGCGCCGAGTCGGTGCCGAGGAAGAACTTCGCGCTGCCGCTGGTGGCGGCGTCGAGCAAGGCTTCCTGATGCGTATTGCGCTTGAGGATCGGCAGGCAATAGAAGTGCGGCCGAATCCCGCCCACCAGCATGTGGTTGCGGTTGTACAACAGGTGATGGGCGGTGATGGTCGCGCCGACGTTGGCCGAAGCCTCGTTGACGAACTGCACGGCGTCGCCGGTGGTGATGTGTTCGAACACTACCTTCAGCGTCGGGAAACGCTCGACCACGCGGCGCATATGTTCGTCGATGAAGATCTTTTCGCGGTCGAACACATCGACGTCGCCACGGGTGACTTCACCGTGGATCAACAGCGGCATGCCGACGTCGGCCATGGCTTCCAGCGCCGGGAAAATCTTGTCGATGCTGGTCACGCCGGAATCGGAGTTGGTGGTCGCGCCGGCCGGGTACAGCTTGGCGGCGTACACAAAACCGCTGGCCTTGGCCTGACGGATTTCTTCCGGTTGGGTGCGGTCGGTGAGGTACAGCACCATCAACGGCTCGAACTGACTGCCGGCCGGGCGGGCAGCGAGAATGCGCTGACGATAGCCGTCGGCTTCAGCGGCGTTGCGCACCGGTGGCACCAGGTTGGGCATGATGATCGCGCGCCCGAAGGTGCGAGCCACATCGGCAACGGTATTGGTCAACACGGCACCATCGCGAAGATGAATGTGCCAGTCGTCGGGACGCAGCAGGGTCAGGCGGTCGGACATGAGGGGCTTCCAGGCGGGTCAAACTGAGGCGAATGCTACCGGAAAAGACTCTTGCAGGCACCCGCTATCAAGTTTTGCCACAAGCGTCCGATATCCCGAAGGTATGCCGTAAACATTGTGTGAATCGGTGTTTGTGTTTCACAAGCCAATGGAGCCTCCCGTGCGCCAGCGTTATTTAGCCTTGCTCAGTGTGTTTGCCAGCCTTCCCGCGATGGCGCTGACCTACCAGACCCGTCTGGAGAACATTGAGTGGACGGTCGCCGGCGACAAGTTCGAGTGTCGTCTGACCCAGCCGATCACCGATTTCGGCTCGGGCGAGTTCGTGCGCAAGGCCGGCGAGCAGGCGATTTTTCGCCTCAACGCCTACAACGCCATGCTCGGCGGCGGTTCAGCGACCTTGCTGGCGGCCGCTGCACCCTGGCAGCCGGGACGTGGCGACATCAATCTGGGCAGCGTGCGGCTGGGCAGCGGCAATGTCCTGTTCAACAGTTCGCAGTCGCAGGCTGGCGGGCTGATCAGCGGGCTGCTGGACGGTCGCAGTCCGGTCGTGCGCCGCGCATCGGGTGATGGCCGGGTCTCGGAAGTGCGCCTGCTGCCGGTCAAGTTCAGCAAGGCCTTCAACGATTACCAGACCTGTGTGGCGAAGTTGCTGCCGCAGAATTTTGACCAGATCAAGCAATCGCAGATCGGCTTCCCGGGCGAAGGCGTTGACCTCGACCCGGCGGCCAAAGCCAAACTGCAAGTGATGCTCGAATACATGAAGGCTGATCCGACGGTGAACCACATCGAACTCGACGGGCACTCGGACAACAGCGGCAATCGCCTGACCAATCGTGAGCTGTCGCGCCGCCGAGCGCTGGCGGTGGTCGACTTCTTCAAGGCCAATGGCATTCAGGAGTCGCAGATCACGGTGCGTTTCCACGGCGAGCAGTATCCGATCGTGCCGAACACCAACAAAGCCAACCGTGCGAAGAACCGTCGCGTCAACGTAAAACTGGCGCGCGTCGCACCCACGACGGCCCCCGCTCCAGCGCCGCAAGCGAGTACGCCAGCCGCGGCTGCAGCGACTTCCTGACTCGCCGGTCATCGTCGCGCTCTCGACAGATTCTGTCGCTTTGTCGTCTTAAGCTGTCGCGCCTCTGTAAATTATCGCGTTTGAGCGGTAGACTCCCCGGCTTTCCGTAGAACCCCGTGGAGTGATGGCATGGCGGACGTAAACAAGGTCGTTCTGGCGTATTCCGGCGGCCTGGACACTTCGGTGATCCTCAAGTGGCTGCAGGATACTTATAACTGTGAAGTGGTGACCTTCACCGCCGATCTCGGTCAAGGCGAAGAGGTCGAGCCGGCCCGCGCCAAGGCCCAGGCCATGGGCGTCAAAGAAATCTACATCGACGACCTGCGCGAAGAGTTCGTGCGCGATTTCGTCTTTCCGATGTTCCGCGCCAACACCGTTTACGAAGGCGAGTACCTGCTGGGTACTTCCATCGCACGTCCGCTGATCGCCAAGCGTCTGATCGAAATCGCCAACGAAACCGGCGCTGACGCCATTTCCCATGGTGCGACCGGCAAGGGCAACGACCAGGTGCGTTTCGAACTGGGCGCCTACGCACTCAAGCCAGGCGTGAAAGTGATTGCCCCTTGGCGCGAGTGGGACTTGCTGTCGCGCGAGAAACTGATGGACTACGCCGAGAAGCACGCGATCCCGATCGAGCGTCACGGCAAGAAAAAATCCCCGTACTCGATGGACGCCAACCTGCTGCACATCTCCTATGAAGGCGGCGTGCTGGAAGACACCTGGACCGAGCACGAAGAAGACATGTGGAAATGGACCGTCTCCCCGGAGAACGCTCCTGACAAAGCGCAATACCTGGAACTGACCTACCGTAACGGCGACATCGTTGCGCTGGACGGCGTTGAAATGACTCCGGCCACCGTGCTGGCGACGCTGAACAAGATCGGTGGTGCTCACGGTATCGGCCGTCTCGACATTGTCGAAAACCGTTATGTCGGCATGAAGTCCCGTGGCTGCTATGAAACCCCGGGCGGCACCATCATGCTGCGCGCGCACCGCGCCATCGAGTCAATTACCCTGGACCGCGAAGTCGCTCACCTCAAAGACGAGTTGATGCCGAAATACGCCAGCCTGATCTACACCGGTTACTGGTGGAGCCCGGAGCGTCTGATGCTGCAGCAGATGATCGACGCGTCGCAGGTCAATGTGAACGGCGTTGTGCGCCTGAAGTTGTACAAAGGCAACGTGATTGTCACTGGCCGCAAGTCCGACGATTCGCTGTTCGATTCCAACATCGCGACCTTCGAAGAAGACGGCGGCGCTTACAACCAGGCCGACGCGGCGGGCTTCATCAAGCTCAACGCGCTGCGCATGCGCATTGCTGCCAACAAGGGTCGCAAGCTGTTCTGAGTCTTGCACTCTGACGCGCAATGAAAAGGGCGGCCTTGTCTTTGAGACAGGGTCGCCCTTTTTTGCATCAATGGTTGTCTGCTTGGGCCGGGCAATGTTCCGGATCCTCGCGCTTGGCAATGCCTCATGTTCAGACTCTTCCCAACAGCGTCACTGCTTGTGAGCAGAGGTTGTAGACGATGCATGGCGTTTTGCCGGAACCTTTCTTCACTTGCCTGGCTGACAACAGCGCATGTTGCGTCAGCAACACATCCGACACGTGATTGGAAAGGAACACGATCACTCGCGCCGTTTTGCGATCAAGGTTGCGTATGTTGTGCACAATCGTCGCCAGTTCCTTCGTCGCATCGACATCCCGCGCATCGATCAGATGCAGATGACTGACCCACGCCGGCAACTGGATATTGTGCTGAACGATCTGACTGGGTTTCGGAACGCTATCCGTTGGCGGATCGGCTGCATTGTGGACTTTGCACGAGTCTTTACGCTCGACACCGCCCGACTCGCCGGGCAGGACACAACTCGATAGACCGAATGCACCTTGATCACAAGCTTCGGGGGGCGGTGCGTTTCGCTTGTTGTCGCGTTCGTTGGTTTCTATGACTTTAAGAAAGTTCTTGTCTTTATCAAAGTCTGAAGGTGAATAGAGGGAGCGATAATTGAAGTTCAAGGTGATAAAGAATAGAAACAGCAAGTAGAATGGAAAGCTTATTAGAAACCATACATATATTTCCCTGTCTTTGTTGTCCAGGAATGGCAGTGATACGGCTGCCGATGTTTCGGATATTGCGGCGAATATGGCTATTACTGTCATCGGGTTGGCAATTTTATTCTTGAGTTTAATCATCTTTGTACTCTTTGATTTGATTTTTGTCATGGTCGTGATTGATTGGCTAAGTTGTTTTAGTTGCGCGGCGAGTACTTATATTTATAGAAAATCCACTAGCTTGGGTATAAATATCTTGTTTCAAGTGTTTAGGGTGTTCAAGGTTTCCTGCCTGGCAGGGCGACAGGTATTTCCCAGTGTTTCCAATCATTGAACCGTGAGTTCGCAGTTTTCGGTTCAACGCCTGCAAGCACCGTTGGGGCGCAGGCATTTTTGCTATTGCCGCAGCGCTCGACAGTGCTGGAAGTACCCTGCAACAAGGTTGAAGATCAAACGTAGCCGTCAGCGGAACAGTGGAAAGCGTCGGACGTTCAGGAGGTAGGCGATTTTTTGTAGGATTAATCCGCGATGACTGTAGGGTATGTCTCTCGATGCAAGTGCATGTCAACCTTGGCATGCCATGGAGCAAGTGACTGGGATATTGTGCGTGCTCTAAAAATTCGAACAGCGAAACTGGACTTGCCCATGAATAAAGTGCTGATCGTGGATGATCATCCTGTCATTCGTCTTGCGGTGCGTATGCTGATGGAACGTCATGGCTACGAAGTCATCGCAGAGACCGATAACGGTGTGGATGCGTTACAACTTGCTCGAGAACAAATGCCGGATATTGTCATTCTGGATATCGGAATACCCAAACTTGACGGTCTGGAAGTTATCGCTCGCCTGACTTCAACGGCGATGCCGATCAAAGTACTGGTGCTGACTTCCCAGGCGCCCGGGCATTTTTCGATGCGCTGCATGCAGTCGGGTGCAGCCGGTTACGTCTGCAAACAGCAGGACCTGACCGAATTGCTCAGTGCAATCAAGGCCGTGTTGTCCGGCTACAGCTATTTCCCCAATCAGGCATTGCATACCGTGCGTACCAGTCTGGGCAATGCCAGCGAAGCGGACATGGTGGATCGTCTGTCCGGCCGGGAAATGATGGTGTTGCAGCAGTTGGCGCGCGGCAAGACCAACAAGGAAATTGCCGACGGCATGTTCTTGAGCAACAAGACCGTGAGCACCTACAAGACGCGCTTGTTATTGAAGCTCAATGCGCGCTCGCTGGTCGATCTGATCGAACTGGCGCAGAGAAATGGTCTGGTCTGACATTTCGAAAGCTGACAGGTCATGGGCTGGCCGGATTCAGTGAATGGCAGACAGTAAAAAGCCTCCGGTTCGGGAGGCTTTCAGGTATCAAAGATCAAAATCGTAATCAGCCAACTGCCTTTGCAGTCGGCGCTCCTCAAGCAGGTTATCGATGGTGCGGCGCTTGCTCAGGTTGGTCTTTGCAACTTCGACCACGGGCTCACTATCGTCGGACTCAACGGGAATAAAATCGTCGTCTTCATCCACGGGTACTTTGTCGTCGCTCATAAGGTTAGCTCCCGGCCAAGATTGCCTTTGGCGCTCCTTATATCGATATTCCGGTGGCGGGTAAAAAAGTTTTTTTCAATCGGCTTATCAATTTTCCCAATAGCCGCTCAATCGTCCGAAGTTTTCGCCTTGTACTCACACAGGTCCTCTATCCGGCAACTGCCGCAGCGCGGCTTGCGCGACAGACACACATAACGTCCGTGCAGAATCAGCCAATGGTGGGAGTCGAGCAAAAACTCCTTGGGCACAAACTTCATCAGTTTCATTTCTACTTCAACCACGTTCTTGCCCGGCGCAATGCCGGTGCGGTTGCTGACCCGAAAAATATGCGTGTCGACCGCCATGGTCAGTTGCCTGAATGCCGTGTTTAGCACCACGTTGGCGGTTTTGCGGCCCACGCCGGGCAAGGCTTCCAGTTCTTCACGGGTTTGCGGTACCTCGCCGCCGTGGCGTTCGACCAGCAGGCGGCAGGTTTCGATAACGTTTTTCGCCTTGCTGTTGTAGAGGCCGATGGTCTTGATGTATTCGGACAGGCCTTCAACGCCCAAGGCATGGATCGCGGCCGGTGTATTCGCCACCGGGAACAGCTTTGCCGTGGCCTTGTTGACGCCAACGTCCGTCGACTGTGCCGATAGAATCACTGCGATCAACAGCTCGAATGGCGATGAATAGGCCAATTCGGTTTTTGGCTCGGGATTGTCTTCGTGCAGACGGCGGAAAATCTCCAGACGTTTTGCGGCATTCATGGTCGATGCATTTCCTTTGAATTCAATTTCGGGCGAACCAGTGCCTGACGCGCCGCCAGCAGCAGCGCCAACATAATAAAAGCGCCTGGAACCAGACTGATCAGTGGCAGTCCCCCGCTGAACAGGACGATACCTTGCCAGGTGTCCGAGGGGCTGCGGCCGAGACCGCCGCTCCCCGCAACTTCGCGCAGGATGCCCAGCAGCAACAGCAATCCGCCTGACAGAGCGCAGAGTCTGCCGCGCTCGGCCAGCGCCATGCGCCAGAAACCATGGTATTCGAGCACTACACATTGCAAGGCGATCACGCTGGCATACAGGCCGAAAGCGTGCTGCCACGACAGAAACCAGCGTTGCGTAAACAGGTCGGCGCAGCTGCTGAGCGTTGCCGCTAGCAATACACTCGCAAACAGTCTGCCAGTCTCCGTCAATTGCGGGCGTAACGCGCGCATGCACAGGCCGTACAGGCCCACGACAACGCTGAACATCAGCAGAATGCCGATCGCGCCAGCCAGTGAACCGCTGCTGCCCAGCAGCAATGTCAGCATCATGCAATGAGCGAGGTCTGACGACGGTTTCATGTTCCGCTCCCCAATAGTGCGGCGCGGTGTTCATCAAAGTAACGCAGGGCGTCATGCACCGCATTGATCACTGCGCGAGACGTAATGGTCGCTCCGGCGATCTGATCGAACTGTCCTGCATCCCTCTTCAGCGCCCAACCGGCATCGCTCGATTTGCCGGCAAACGCCTGCAGCCAGGCATTCGGCCGGTCCGCCAGATGCCCGCCAAGTCCCGGTGTTTCGCGCTGTTCCAGGGTTTTCACCGCGAGCAATCTGCCATTCGGCTCGATGACGATCAATAATTCGATCACGCCCACATAGCCCTGAGTCTGACTGCGCAACAGTATCGCCGCGGACTTGCCATTCAGCGTCGCGCGATAACCTGCGCTCAACTGGCTGTGTTCCAGTCGGGTATCGATCAAGCTCAGTGGTTGCCGCAGCGGCTGATTGTCGTAGCTCTCGGGCGCCAGCATATCGAGCCATTTGCGGCTGTCGAGCAAGTGCTGGGCGGCGGCGATCTCCGGCGCGCTCGCTCGCGCCAGCAGGTAAGTCGCGGCGATACCGCTGATGGCCACCAGCAGCACGATCATTGCGCTCACCCGGCGATTCACGGGTTCACCTTGATCTGTCGACGCGCATCGATTCGCTCAAGCGCTGGCACGCAGAGGTTCATCAGCAACACCGCAAAGGCCAGCCCGTCCGGGTAGCCGCCCCACGTGCGGATCACGTATGTCAGCAACCCGACCCCAGCGCCGAAGAGCAAACGGGCCAGTGCGCTTTTGGCGCCGGAGACTGGCTCAGTGACAATGAAGAACGCGCCGAGCATGGTCGCGCCGCTGAGCAGATGAAACAGCGGTGAACCCTGCGAATCCGATCCCGAGCCGTTCCAGCACAGCAGGCTGATCACCAACAGACTGGCGAGCATGCCCAACGGTGCGTGCCAGCTAAACACCCGCCGTTGCAGCAAAAACACGCCACCGGCCAGAAACGCCAGATTCACCCACTCGGCAGCGCGACCACCAAAGTGCCCGAACGCCGTATGGCTGGCGAACAGTTCGTCCATGGTCAGGCTGGTGTTGGTGCGTAGCGTGTCCAGCGCGGTCGCCTGTGCCCAGGCGTCCGGCGCCTGACCCGAGCCAGATATCTGTTGCAAGGTTGCCGCCAGCTCCAGACCATGTGCCGGCCACTGCGTCATCGCGCGCGGGAACATGATCATCACCAATGCAAAGCCGAGCATCGCCGGATTGAACGGGTTTTTTCCTGTGCCGCCATACACGTGCTTGCCGAACAGCAAGCCCGCGCCCATTGCGATCACCGTCAGCCACCAAGGGCCATAGGCAGGCAATGCCGCCGCCAGCAATATTGCGCTGACCAGCGCGCTGGCGTCGCGCAGCGCTGGCCGCAGGGGCTGCCGGCGCAGTTGCGCAACGCCCGCTTCGACAGTCAGCGCGGTGCCAACCGCCAGCATCAGGTTGATCAACATGCCCCAGCCATAAAACCAGAACAGTGTCAGCAGCCCTGGCACCGTGGCCAGCAGCACGGTTCTCATCGCCTGTTGCAGGCGATCGTCGGCTGCCTCAAGGGGCGGCATGTTCGTTTACCTGGCGCTCGGCAGCTTGCAGTCGCGCGCGAGCCTCTTCAAGAATCTCGGCGGGCGTGTCGGCGTTACGTTCGAGCTTGCCGTATTCGGCACGACACATCGCCAGCTGGATCTTGGCCCGCTTCAGGTCGGCGTCTGTTGCGGGGGGCGGTGGGGGCGCTGCGGGGACGGCGCTATTCTCCAGATGCGCCAGCACCTGTTCAGCCGCTTCGAACTGGCGCTGCAAAACGGTCAATTGCGCCTGCTGCTCGAAGGTTGGTGGATGGCCGAAGGCTTTCAGCGATTTGTGCAGTTGCGCGCGGCTCATCGCGACATCGACTTTGGCTTTCTTCACGGCCGCGTCTGCGTTCGCCGCTTTTTGCGCTCGCACCCGTTCAAGGGCGGCCTGCACCGGGTCAGTGGTGCTCACTTGCGCTTGTGCCGGTCGCTTTGCCCGAGCCTCACGTTCAGCCTGTTTCTGCTGTTCTTCGCGGCGCAGGCGTTCGTTGCGCCGCTCGAAGCGTTGCCGTGCGTGATCGCGTTTGGCGGCGCGTGCGCGTTGCTCGTCGAGGCTGAAGGCCAGCCCGCCCACCACCGGCAACGTCTCGGGCGGCAGCGGGTGCATTTCGATGCAGTCCACCGGGCACGGCGCGACGCACAGGTCGCAACCGGTGCACTCGTCGATCAGGACGGTGTGCATCAGTTTCGCCGCGCCGACAATCGCGTCGACTGGACAAGCCTGAATGCACTTGGTGCAGCCGATGCACTCGGCTTCGCGAATGAACGCTACCTGCGCCGGCGCCGAGCCGCGGCTGACGTCCAGTTCCAGCACCGGCACTTTCAACAGCTCGGCCAGCGCGGCGATGGTTTCCTCGCCACCCGGCGGGCACTTGTTGATCGGCTCGCCCGCGGCGATGCCTTGCGCATAAGGTTTGCATCCGGGATGACCGCACTTGCCGCACTGGGTCTGCGGAAGGAGGGCATCGATGCGTTGAATCAGACTCATGTTTTGATCAGTCCACTGAATCCGAGAAAAATCACTGCGATCAGTCCGGCGCCGAGCAGATCGATCGGCAAGCCGCGAAAGGGCAGGGGAATGTCGTTGTCAGCCGTGCGTTCACGCAGGTCGCTGAACAGGCTCAGCACCAGCCAGAATCCCAACCCGGCGCCCAGGCTCAGCGCCATTGCGTGAAGCAGGCCCTGATCGTTTTGCGCGTTGATCAGCGCGAGGCCGAGAACGCCGGCATTGCCCAGCAACAGCGGCCATAAACCGTCGAAGGGAAGGTTCGGCAACCCACGCGCCAGGCCTTTGAGCAGCGGTGCAATCAGCAAAACGCTCATCGGCAGAAACACGAACAGACGCAGGGCCTGAAGTTGCAGCGGCACCAGCAGCCAATGCCAGATTGCGTAGCCGATAACGCCAACGATCACCATCAGACACAGCGTCGCCAGCCCCAACGCATGCACTTGGCGACGGCTGCCCGCCAACAGCGGATCGACGCCCAGCGGCCAGTGCAACACGAAGTTGTTGAGCAGCGCGGCACTGATCAGCGTTAGCACGAATTCAGTCATGGTTCTGCCAGCGAAACGGGCGGGTGTCTGTTTAGGTTAGGCCTTATCCGGCCGTATATGAAAAATCCCACCGGCATGCAGCGCACGCCGGTGGGATCGATTTACCGCACTGTCTTACTTGATACGTTGACCCGGCTTGGCGCCGCTGTCCGGGCTCAGCAGGTAGATCTCTTCACCACCGGGACCTGCCGCCATCACCATGCCCTCGGAGATGCCGAACTTCATTTTCCGCGGCTTGAGGTTGGCGATCATCATGGTCAGGCGACCGTCGAGTTTCGACGGGTCCGGGTAAGCGCTCTTGATGCCGGAGAACACGTTACGTTGCTCGTCGCCGATATCGAGGGTCAGGCGCAGCAGCTTGTCGGCGCCCTCAACGTGCTCAGCCTTGACGATCAGCGCCACGCGCAGATCGATGGCGGCGAACGCGTCGAAATCGATTTCCGGCGACAGCGGATCCTTGGCCAGTTCGCCATTGCCGGCCGGCGCGGCTGCGCCCGTGTCGGTCTGGCTGGCGGTGAGGTCTTCTTTGGAGGCATCGGTCATGGCTTGCACTTTTACCGGGTCGATACGCGTCATCAACGGTTTGAATTCGTTGAGCTGATGGTTGGCCAGCAGCGTGGTGTGGTCGTTCCAGGTCAGCGGCGCGACGTTGAGGAACGCCTCGGCATCGGCGGCCAGCAGCGGCAGCACCGGTTTGAGGAAGATCACCAGTTGGCGGAACAGGTTGATGCCGGTGGCGCAGATCGCCTGGACTTCATCCTGCTTGCCTTCCTGCTTGTTCAGCGACCACGGTGCCTTGTCAGCGATCCACGCGTTGGCGCGGTCGGCCAGGGCCATGGTTTCGCGCATGGCACGGGCAAAGTCGCGCGCTTCATAGGCGTCGGCAATGCTCGGCGCGGCAGCGAGAAAGGCCTCGGTCAGCTCCGGCGCGGCATTGTTGTCGACCAGCAGACCGGCGTTGCCCTTGTGGATAAAACCGGCGCAACGGCTGGCGATGTTGACTACTTTGCCGACCAGATCGGAGTTGACCTTCTGCACGAAGTCTTCGAGGTTGAGGTCGAGGTCGTCGACGCCACGGCCCAGTTTCGCCGCGTAGTAGTAGCGCAGGTATTCCGGCGACAGGTGATCCAGATACGTACGCGCCTTGATGAAGGTGCCGCGCGACTTGGACATCTTCTGGCCGTTGACGGTCAGGTAACCGTGTACGTTGATCGCGGTCGGCTTGCGGAAACCCGCGCCTTCGAGCATCGCTGGCCAGAACAGCGCGTGGAAATTGACGATGTCCTTGCCGATGAAATGGTACAGCTCGGCGGTCGAATCCTTGCCCCAGAACGCGTCGAAGTCCAGCTCCGGCGTACGGTTGCAAAGGTTCTTGAAGCTGGCCATGTAGCCGATCGGCGCATCCAGCCACACGTAGAAATACTTGCCCGGCTCGCCCGGAATCTCGAAGCCGAAGTACGGCGCATCGCGGGAGATGTCCCACTGTTGCAGGCCGGCGTCGAGCCATTCGGAAAGCTTGTTGGCGACAGCGTCCTGCAGGGTGCCGCTGCGGGTCCAGGCCTGCAGCATGTCCTGGAAGTCCGGCAGCTTGAAGAAGAAATGCTGGGAATCCTTGAGCACCGGGGTGGCGCCGGAGATTGCCGACTTCGGATCCTTCAGGTCGGTCGGGGCGTAGGTCGCGCCGCATTTTTCGCAGTTGTCGCCGTACTGGTCTTCGGTGCCGCATTTCGGGCAGGTGCCCTTGATGAAGCGGTCGGCCAGGAACATTTTCTTTTCCGGGTCGAAATACTGGGTGATCGAGCGCTGGGCGATATGCCCGGCGTCACGCAGCTTGAGGTAGATCTGGCTCGACAGCTCACGGTTTTCTTCGGCGTGAGTGGAGTGGAAGTTGTCGAAATCAACCAGGAAATCGGCAAAGTCGGCGCTGTGTTCAGCCTGCACGTTGGCGATCAGTTGTTCCGGGGTGATGCCTTCCTTTTCCGCGCGCAGCATGATCGCCGAACCGTGGGCGTCGTCGGCGCAGACATAGATGCATTGGTTGCCGCGATGCTTCTGGAAGCGCACCCACATATCGGTCTGGATGTATTCCAGCATGTGGCCAAGGTGGATCGAACCATTGGCGTAGGGCAGGGCGCTGGTGACGAGGATCTTGCGTGGCTCGGACATGTAGGGCTTCGCTACTTGATGAAACGGAGGTCGGCCACTATAAAGCGCCGGACAAGATATTTCACCCCTGCAAATCGTTGCCGGGCATGCCGTCCGGAGGATAGAAGGGGTAGGATAGCCGCCATCTTTTCCAGTCTTGTTATCGGAGTTGCCCATGAGCGCCGTCACTCGCGCAGCGGTGGAAGCCGTCCTCAGCCAATACACCGACCCTTACCTGAACCAGGATCCGGTCAGCGCCGGTTGCGTAAAAAACATCGAGATCATCGGTGACCGCGTCAACGTGCAGCTGGAAATCGGCTACGCCGCCGGTCTGTTCAAAAGTGGTTGGGCGCAATTGCTGCAACTGGCCATCGAAAATCTCGACGGCGTAGTCACCGCTCGCGTCGAGGTCAACAGCGTGATCGCCGCGCACAAGGCCCAGGCGCAGATTCCGGGGCTGGCCAACGTCAAGAACGTGGTCGCCGTGGCTTCGGGCAAGGGCGGCGTGGGCAAGTCGACCACCGCTGCCAACCTCGCTCTCGCACTGGCTCGCGAAGGCGCCAAAGTGGGGATTCTCGACGCCGATATCTACGGCCCGAGCCAGGGCATCATGTTCGGCATTCCCGAGCGTACCCGCCCGGAGGTCAAGGACCAGAAATGGTTCGTGCCGCTCAAGGCCCACGGTGTCGAAGTCATGTCGATGGCGTTCCTCACCGATGACAACACGCCGATGGTCTGGCGCGGGCCGATGGTCTCCGGCGCGCTGCTGCAACTGGTCACGCAAACTGCGTGGGGCGATCTGGATTATCTGGTCATCGACATGCCGCCAGGCACTGGCGACATCCAACTGACCCTGGCGCAGAAAGTCCCGGTGGCGGGCGCAGTGATCGTCACCACGCCACAGGACCTGGCCCTGCTCGACGCGCGCAAAGGCGTGGAAATGTTCCGTAAGGTCAACATTCCGGTACTGGGCGTGGTGGAAAACATGGCCGTGCACATCTGCTCGAACTGCGGGCATGCCGAGCATCTGTTCGGTGAGGGCGGTGGCGAGAAGCTTGCCACCCAGTACGGCGTGGAACTGCTGGCCTCGCTGCCGCTGTCGATGCTGATTCGCGAACAGGCCGATGGCGGCAAGCCGACAGTGATCGCCGAACCGGACAGCCAGATCGCCATGGTCTACCAGGAACTGGCCCGCCACGTCGGCGCGCGGATCGTGTTGCAGGAAGCGGCGACGCCGGCGATGCCGAATATCACCATCAGCGACGATTGAATAAACGCTGGATGAAAATGTGGGAGCGAGCCTGCTCGCGAAGAGGGAGTGTCAGTCAACGAAGATGTTGGCTGACCCACCGCTTTCGCGAGCAGGCTCGCTCCCACAGTTGTGTTGTGTTGTGTTGGCAATCAGATCCGCAACCCGCCATCCATCTCCAGAATCCGTCCGGTGTAGTAGTCGTTCTCGAAGATGTACGCCGCCGAATGGGCAATCTCCTCCGGTTTGCCCATGCGCTTGAGCGGGATGCCCGAGGTCATTTTCTCCAGCGCTTCGGGTTTCATGCCCAAGGTCATTTCAGTTTCGATGAAGCCCGGCGCAATGCCGGCCACGCGAATGCCGTAGCGCGCCAGCTCCTTGGCCCAGGTCACCGTCGCCGCCGCAACACCGGCCTTGGCCGCGGAATAGTTGGTCTGGCCGACGTTGCCGGCGCGGGAGATCGACGAAATATTGATGATCGCGCCGCTGTTCTTCAGCTCGACCATTTTCGCCGCTACCTCACGAGTGCAGAGGAACACGCCGGTCAGGTTGACATCGATCACTGCCTGCCACTGCGCCAGGCTCATTTTGCTCATTTCGCCGTCCTTGACCTTCAGCAACAGGCCGTCACGCAGTATTCCGGCGTTGTTGATCAGGCCGTGAATCGCGCCAAAATCAGCGGCAACCTGAGCGACCATGTGCTCGACCTGTTCTTCATTGGCGACGTTGCACAGGTAGCTGCGCGCCTCGACGCCCTTGGCTTTGCACGCGGCGACGGCGTCGTCGAGTTTTTCCTGATTCAGGTCGACCAGCGCGAGCTTCGCGCCTTTGCCGGCGAGGTACTCGGCCATGGAGCGGCCCAAACCCTGGCAACCGCCGGTGATAATGATTACTTTGTCGTTGAGTTGCATGCGCGTGCCCCGATTGCTGGTCTGATGGTTTTTATTCTTGGCGGCTCCCGTTTCGCCCCGGCCGTGACCGGGTTGCGCAGGAGCATTGCCCGATGGCGTGGCCGAAACCTGTTTTCGCGCGCCTGTCCGTTTTTTCGACGGATTCTATTCAAGGAGTCATAAATTGAGCGTTGAAGTGGCGAAGAATGCCCGAGAATTGCTTCTCAAGGAATACCGTGGAGTGCTCTCGACCCACTCCAAGTCGATGCCCGGTTTTCCGTTCGGCTCCGTGGTCCCGTATTGCCTGGACGAGCAGGGCCGACCGCTGATCCTGATCAGCCGCATCGCCCAGCACACCCACAACCTGCAAAAAGACCCGAAGTGCTCGATGCTGGTCGGCGAGCGCGAGGCCGATGACGTACAAGCGGTGGGGCGTCTTACTTATCTGGCCGAAGCGCAAAAGCTCGAAGACGCTGTCGCCATCGAAGCCGCCGCTGAGCGTTACTACCGCTACTTCCCGGATTCGCAGAATTATCACAAGGCTCACGATTTCGACTTCTGGGTGCTCAACCCGGTGCGTCACCGCTATATCGGCGGTTTCGGTGCGATTCACTGGATCGATCAGTTGACCCTGGCCAATCCGTTCGCCGGCAAGGCTGAAATCAGCATGGTCGAGCACATGAACAGCGACCACGCCAAGGCCATCGCCCATTACGTCGAGCTCGCCGGTTTGCCGAACAGCGTGCCGGCGCAACTGGCCGGGATCGACAGCGAGGGCATGCACCTGCGCATCGGTCAGGCGTTGTACTGGCTAGGCTTTCCAAGCCCTTGCAATACGCCGACACAAGTACGCGAAGCCCTGGTTTCATTGGCTCACGCCGAGGTCTGGGCAAAAAAAGCGGATTGTTAAGGTTGAATTCACGCAAGGGCGACGTCATCTAAGGCTTACTGCAAGGCATTTCTTGCGTTGAGGACAATTTGATGCGCCCTTTTCTGTTGCTCTTTCTGCTGTTTCCAGTGCTGGAGCTGTTCGTATTCGTCAAAGTGGCAGGGGCGATCGGGTTCTTCCCGGCCCTGCTGCTGATTATCGTCGGCTCGATGTTCGGCGTGTTCGTGCTGCGCATCGCCGGCCTCGCCACGGCCCTGCGTGCCCGTGAAAGTCTGAACCGCGGCGAACTGCCAGCGCAGACCATGCTCGAAGGTTTGATGCTGGCGCTGGCCGGCGGTCTGTTGATCATTCCAGGCTTTATCAGCGACGTGGTCGGTCTGGTCATGTTGCTGCCGTTCACCCGGCGTCTGCTGGCGAACAAAATGCGTCAGCGTGCCGAAGACCAGGCCATGCGCCAGCGCGCCTTCGCCGATGACCTGCAACCCCGTGGCGGTCCGGCACCGCGCGAGCCGTTGGGCCGCGAGCCAAACGTGATCGAAGGCGAGTTCGAGCATCGCGACCACAAGTAACCTCAGCATCGACACGGCACCTTCGGGTGCCGTGCTCGTTTTGGGGCCAAATCGCTGGACGGCGTCAAAATTTTTTTTACCCCAGCCCTTGTAATCAGCTTGTACGCCCCTATGTATCGGTCACCGAAAGGTTTCCGGTGATTACACCGGACAGACTTGCGCGGTTCGCTCGACGAGCCGCACCCGGCACAGGCCGGATTTGTTAAACCCGCCGGGACTACACCGGCCGATGAAAACCACAATTAGGAGAGATCGACAATGAAGCTTCGTCCTCTGCATGACCGCGTCGTCATCCGTCGCAGCGAAGAAGAAAAGAAAACCGCTGGCGGTATCGTCCTGCCAGGTTCGGCTGCTGAAAAAGCCAACCACGGTGTGATTCTCGCTGTAGGCCCGGGCAAAGCTCTGGAAAACGGCGAAGTGCGTGCACTGTCCGTGAAGGAAGGCGACAAGGTTGTGTTCGGTCCTTACTCCGGCAGCAACACTGTGAAAGTCGATGGCGAAGACCTGCTGGTAATGAGCGAGAACGAAATCCTCGCGGTTATCGAAGGCTGATACTCCCGTTCATTTTCCCGTTACTACAAAGTATTTAAGGAATATCGATCATGGCTGCTAAAGAAGTTAAGTTCGGCGATGCCGCCCGCTCCAAGATGCTCAAAGGCGTCAACGTTCTGGCTGACGCGGTAAAAGCGACCCTGGGCCCGAAAGGCCGTAACGTGATCCTCGAGAAGAGCTTCGGCGCTCCGACCATCACCAAGGACGGCGTGTCCGTCGCCAAAGAAATCGAACTCGAAGATCGCTTCGAAAACATGGGCGCGCAGCTGGTCAAAGACGTTGCCTCCCGTGCCAACGATGACGCCGGTGACGGTACTACCACTGCGACCGTTCTGGCTCAGTCGATCGTCAACGAAGGCCTGAAAGCCGTCGCTGCCGGCATGAACCCGATGGACCTGAAACGCGGCATCGACAAGGCGACCATCGCCATTGTCAAAGAGCTGAAGGCCCTGTCCAAGCCATGCGCTGATTTCAAAGCCATCGCTCAGGTCGGCACCATCTCCGCCAACTCCGACAACTCCATCGGCGACATCATTGCCGAAGCCATGGAAAAAGTCGGAAAAGAAGGTGTGATCACCGTTGAAGAAGGCTCGGGCCTGGAAAACGAACTGTCGGTTGTAGAAGGCATGCAGTTCGACCGTGGCTACCTGTCGCCGTACTTCGTCAACAAGCCGGACACCATGGTTGCCGAGCTCGACGGCCCGCTGATCCTGCTGGTCGACAAAAAGATCTCGAACATCCGCGAAATGCTGCCAGTGCTGGAAGCTGTGGCAAAAGCCGGCCGTCCGCTGCTGATCGTTGCCGAAGACGTTGAAGGCGAAGCCCTGGCGACTCTGGTGGTGAACAACATGCGCGGTATCGTTAAAGTCGCTGCCGTCAAGGCACCAGGCTTCGGCGATCGTCGCAAGGCCATGCTGCAGGACATCGCTGTTCTGACCGGCGGTACCGTGATCTCCGAAGAGATCGGTCTGAGCCTGGAAAGCACCACCCTGGAGCACCTGGGTAACGCCAAGCGTGTGACCCTGTCCAAAGAAAACACCATCATCGTTGACGGTGCTGGCGTGCAGGCAGACATCGAAGGCCGTATCGCTCAGATCCGTGCCCAGGTTGCCGAAACTTCCTCGGACTACGACCGTGAAAAACTGCAAGAGCGTCTCGCCAAGCTGTCCGGCGGCGTTGCAGTGATCAAGGTTGGCGCTGGTTCCGAAGTCGAAATGAAAGAGAAGAAGGCCCGCGTTGAAGACGCCCTGCACGCAACCCGTGCAGCCGTTGAAGAAGGCGTGGTACCTGGCGGTGGCGTAGCGCTGATCCGTGCTCTGGAAGCCCTGACCGAACTGACCGGCGACAACGCTGACCAGAACGTCGGTATCGCTGTGCTGCGTCGCGCTGTTGAAGCGCCGCTGCGTCAGATCGCTGCCAACTCCGGTGACGAGCCAAGCGTCGTCGTCAACGAAGTGAAGAACGGCAAGGGTAACTTCGGTTACAACGCTGCTTCCGGCGAATACGGCGACATGATCGAAATGGGCATCCTGGACCCAACCAAGGTAACCCGTTCGGCTCTGCAAGCCGCAGCCTCGATCGGCGGTCTGATCCTGACCACCGAAGCAGCTGTTGCTGACGCACCGAAGAAAGAAGGCTCGGCTGGCGGCGGTATGCCAGACATGGGCGGCATGGGCGGCATGGGCGGCATGATGTAAGCCAGCCTTACCCCCGTAACGAAAAACCCCGCCTGTGAAAGCAGGCGGGGTTTTTTATTGCCAAAATCTCGAAGTTCACTGAAACCCATTGTGGGAGCGAGCCTGCTCGCGAAAGCGGTTTGTCATCCGACATGGAAACCAGTTGACCCGACCATTCGCGAGCAGGCTCGCTCCCACGGGTTCCTTGTTTCAGGCGTTGATCGGGTGTGGGTTTGCAACCGCCGCAGCCTTGCCCGCCGGGCGATACAGCACCCAGTAATAAGCCCCCAGGCAAATCAGCCAGCAGAATATTGCCGTCCACACGTTGTGCGAGAAGAAGTGCGCGCCCTGCATCATCCGGCTGATCGAAAACACCGAACCCAGCGCAAAGGCGAAGATAAATGCCTGCCGCGCCAGCCGTGGGCGACGATCACGCAGGACAAAGAACAGCGCGAACAAGGTAAAACCTGTCGCCGCATGCCCGCCCGGCCAGCAACGGCCCGGCTTGTCGGTCGGTGGGCGGTGTTCCATCAGTTTGCTGTACGTTTCGTGCCCACCGAATTGTTCCAGGCTCCACGGGCATTGCACCGCCGTCACGGCTTTGACCGGGGTGACGAATGAAGTGGCCAGGCCCAGCGACAGCACCAGGCAGCCCAGCTCACGTTTGAACGGTTTGAGTCGGGCGAGGAAAAACGCGCCGATGAAACCGAGGATCGCGAACACCGAGAAGGCGATGACCACCTGTTTGGCGCGGTCGTGCAGGATGTCTTCGAGAAAGTAGCTGTGCCGTCCGATGAAGTCGCCGGCGACCGGGTCATAGAACAATCGGGCCAGATCCATGTCCAGGTCGGTCAGTTCGAGCAACACCAGAATGATCGCTGCAACGGCGGGTATGCCCAGGCATAACCACAAGTTCAGCGGCCGCGAAACGGGACGGGCAGAAGTCAACGCCATGGGCAATTCCTTGGTCGGCAAGAGTGTTCGGGCAAGCGTAATCGCGCGGAGTCTGCGCGCACGGGCGTTGCCGATTCGTAAATCGAAAGTGAAAAAAACGTTGGCGGGCAGCATCAGCATTTTTATCGCCAAACAACCCGACACATGCCTAGCCGTGAGCCACACTTGGCCGTAAGCTGCGCGGGCCAAGACGGCCGTAACCCCGTTCGGAGGAGGTGCCCATGCGAATTCTGCTGGTCGAAGACAACCGCGACATCCTGGCCAATCTGGCCGATTACCTGGGCCTCAAGGGCTACACCGTCGATTGCGCGCAGGACGGTCTGTCGGGCCTGCATCTGGCTGCCACCGAGCATTACGACCTGATCGTCCTCGATATCATGTTGCCGGGGATCGATGGATACACCCTGTGCAAACGCCTGCGCGAAGATGCGCGGCGCGACACGCCGGTGATCATGCTTACCGCGCGTGACCAACTGGACGACCGCTTGCAGGGCTTCAAGTCGGGTGCCGACGATTACCTGATCAAACCGTTTGCCCTGTCCGAACTCGCGGCACGGGTCGAAGCCGTGATGCGTCGCGCTCAGGGTGGTGGCCGCCGCGCCTTGCAGGTCGCCGATCTGAGCTATGACCTCGACACCCTGGAAGTGACCCGCGACGGCAAACTGCTCAAACTCAACCCGGTCGGCCTGAAGCTGCTGGCGGTGCTGATGCAGAAAAGCCCGCATGTGTTGCGCCGGGAAATTCTCGAAGAAGCGCTGTGGGGCGATGACTGCCCAGACAGCGACAGTCTGCGCAGCCACGTGCACCAGTTGCGTCAGGTGATCGACAAGCCGTTCGCCAAGCCACTGCTGCACACCGTGCACGGGGTGGGTTACCGCTTGGCCGACGTGTAATGGAGTTCAAGCAAAGCCTTTCGCAGCGGATCATCATTGCCTTTGCCTTGATGAGCGCACTGGTGGCCGGCGCGTTTGCCATGGGCATTGTCGCGACCGTGCATCTGGTCGAGGAAAAACTGATTTCGGCGGGACTCGGCGGCGACCTCCAACGTTTGCTGTTGATGGACAACGTTTCCGACTGGAGCCACCGTCCTGAACCGGATCAACTGTTCTATTTCAGTGGCGGGCCGGGCGATTTCGATCTGCCCAAGGATCTGCGCCATCTCGATGCCGGTTTTCATGAAGTGTTCCGCGAGCAGCTGTCGTATCACGCGATGGTCGAAATCGTCGACGGTCGCCGCTATGTACTGCTGCAGGATCAAAGTGATTTCGAAGAGCGCGAGCGCGTGCTGTTTGCGGTGGTGCTGGTGGGCTTTGTGCTCAGCCTGGCACTGGCGGTGTTCCTCGGCTGGGTCCTTGCGCGCAAGGTGATGGCGCCGGTGGTACGGCTGGCGAGGCAGGTCCGTCATCGCGATCAGTTGCTCGGGTTGGCACCGCCGCTGGCACCGGATTATGCGGCGGATGAAGTCGGTGAACTGGCGGTGGCGTTCGATGCCACGCTGGGACGCTTGCGTCAGGCATTGACCCGCGAACGCTTGTTCACCAGCGACGTCAGTCATGAATTGCGCACGCCGTTGATGGTGCTGGCCAGTTCCTGCGAGCTGCTGCTGGAGAATCCGGGCATCGATCAGCGCGGTCGCTCGCAAGTCGAGCGCATTGCCCGGGCCAGCGAGGAAATGCGCGAGCTGGTGCAAACGTTCCTGATGCTCGCACGCGCGCAAAACGAAGAGAGCGGAGCAGCGCCGCAGCATGATCTCATGCAAGTGGCGCAAAGCCTGTTGTGCCTGTGGCGCGAGCCGATCGAGCGCAAGGGCCTGACGCTGATGTTCGAGCCGGGCAACCCGGCGGAGACCCGGTACAACGCGACGTTACTCAACGCGGTGATGGGCAATTTGCTGCGCAATGCCCTGCATTACACCGAGGAAGGTTTCATTCGCCTGACCCTGACCGCCCACGGCTTTATCGTCGAGGATTCGGGCGTAGGTATCCCCGAGGAAAAACGCGAAGCCATGTTCGAACCGTTCGTGCGCGGCAGTGAAAAACGCGGCGATGGCCTCGGGCTTGGCTTGTCGCTGGTGCAGCGCATCTGTGAAAACCAGGGCTGGACCGTCAGCTTGAGCACGATGGAACCCAATGGCTGCCGATTCGAGGTAGATCTTGGCGTTAACGCAGGCAAATAGTCGCGACAGAGTACTCCCGCCAACCTGTCTGATTCCTGTATAACGTTGTAATACTTTGCCGGTTTACCTGACATTTTTTTCACAATTGGACGACCTGACGCTGACACGCCGCTGACTAAGGTGGCGTCATCAGACATTCAGGAGTCCAGATCATGGCCGACCCGATCAAGCTCGATTTTTCCGAGAAGTATGACGACCAGCACGCGCAGAGATATCTTCGCAAGCACAAGGAAAGCTTAGGCCGCCGCCTGTCGCATTGGCGCGATGAGCAGTTGGCGCGCAAGGCCTTGTCGCTGGCGGGCGATCCCGGTCTGGTGCTGGATTTGCCCTGCGGCGCCGGGCGTTTCTGGCCCATGCTCGCGGAAAAACCCAACCGGGTGATCATCGGCGCGGACAACTCCGAGTCGATGATCAAGACGGCAATGCAAGGGCAGCCGGCCGACGTGGTCAAGCGTGTACAACCGCTGCACACCTCGGCGTTCGACATTGCCTTGCCGGACAACTCGGTCGACAGCATCTTCTGCATGCGTCTGCTGCACCACATCGGTGAGTCCGAGCATCGTCAGGTGATTCTGCGCGAATTCGAGCGCGTGAGCCGCGACAGCGTGATTGTTTCATTGTGGGTAGACGGCAATTTCAAGGCCTGGAAGCGCAAGCGCGCCGAGCTGGACCGGCCGAATCGTGATTACCAGAATCGTTTTCTGATTCCGGCGGCGACGATCGAGAAAGAATTTGAACAGGCCGGTTTCCGCATTCAGGAACAACTGGACTTTATACCGCTCTATGCGATGTGGCGGGTTTACGTATTACGCAAGAGGTAAGGGATGGCAGTGCAAGCAGCAGTTGAAGCGAACGTCGATTCGCAAGATGGTTTCGATTATTACTGGGCCCAGCGTGGCGAATGGGTTGAAGAACCCAACGTGCGCCGCGGTGGTGAAAGTGGTGTGCAGCGCATCGTCGGTCGTGACGGCCAGTTGCTGTACGCCAAGCGCCAGACCGGACACATCTATCGCAGCTGGTTGCACCCGTTCGGTCGCCCGACCGTATTGCGCGAGCTCGATGCGCTGACTGGCGTGAGCAAGCTCGGTGTACGTGTGCCGCAAATCGTTTTCTGTGGCGCCCAGCCTGATCCGCAGCACAAATGGCGCGCGCTGTTGGTGACCAAGTCCCTGGACGGTTTCCAGGAACTGGAACACTGGCTGGCCGCTGCCGGCGGTCGTGATCAATGTGGCGATGTGGTCTTTGATCGCGTGCTCAAGGATCTGGCGGAAAACCTCGCGCGCATGCACAAGGGCCGTTGGCAGCACAGCTGCATCTACATCAAGCACGTATTCGTGCGGGTGACCGGTGAAGGCGAGTCGGCCAAGGTCGAAGTGGCACTGATCGATCTGGAAAAATGTCGCCAGCGCCTGACCGCCTATCGCGCCGCACAGCACGACATGAAGCAACTGCGTCGCCATTCGTCGTTCCGCGATGCTGACTGGAAAAAACTCGTCTATTTTTATGAGACGGCGTTTGGCAGCGCTATCAAAGGTTTATAGCGATGAAACTCGAAATTGCACGAGGTTTGTTTCTGGTCGGAGCCTTGGCAGTCGCTTCATTAGCGGTGGCTGCCTGGGAGCAGCCACGCATGCAGGTCATCGGAGCGTCCACGACGGACGCTCATTGCACACTGCCACGGGTGGCGAAAGCCTCCGTGGCGACCCAGCCGGATCATGATTTGCTGTTGTTCATGTTCGGGCTTTCTCAAGGAATGAGGCCAGCCAGTTGAAATTGATGCCCACGTAAAAGGCCTCGCAGATGCGGGGCCTTTTTTTTGCCCGGCTTGATCGGTTCACACGTTAATCATTCTCGCGCTCTGCGTGGGAGTGCCTCAAGGGATGCTCCGCGTTCCAATGGGACGCAGAGCGTCCCGGGCTGCATTCCTTTGCTGCGCGTGGGAACGATCAATGCGGACCCCTGTAGGAGCGAGCCTGCTCGCGAATGCGGTGGCTCAGTCGCATTGATGGCGACTGACACACCTTCGCGAGCAGGCTCGCTCCCACAGGGGAGATGTGTACTACTTGGGATCGGGTTTCGCCAGCAGGGTATAAACGCACGGCAACACAAACAACGTGAACAGTGTGCCGATGGACATGCCCGTGGCAATCACCATGCCGATATCGAAGCGGCTGACTGCTCCCGCTCCCGTTGCGAAAATCAGCGGCACCATGCCGAACACCATCGCCGCCGTGGTCATCAATACCGGGCGCAAGCGAATCGCCGCGGCTTCTTCGACCGCTTCGCGGGCGGTCAGGCCTTTGTCCTTGCGCAGCTGGTTGGCGAACTCGACGATCAGGATCCCGTGTTTGCTGATCAGGCCGATCAGCGTCACCAGCCCGACCTGGGTGTAGATGTTCATGCTTGACCAGCCGAGGAACAGCGGGATCAGCGCCCCGCAGATCGACAGCGGCACCGTTACCAGAATCACCAACGGATCGCGGAAGCTTTCGAATTGCGCCGCCAGCACCAGAAAGATGATCGCCAGCGCCAGGGCAAAGGTGACCCACAAGGCGCTGCCTTCCTGGACGAATTGCCGGGAGGCGCCGCCATAGTCAAAGGCAAACCCGGCGGGTGCTTCCTCGCGCGCAATCTGCAACACGGTGTCGATGGCTTCACCCATGCTCACCAGCGGGAAACCGGAAATCTTCGCCGCATTGAGTTGCTGGAACTGGTTGAGCTGGCGCGGCCGCGCGCGATCGCTGACCTTGATCAGGGTCGACAGTGGCAACAGTTCGCCCTGGGTATTTTTCACGTAGTAGTTGTTCAACCAGTCCGGGTTGTCGCGGTAGGGCCGTTCGACCTGCGCGATCACTTTGTAGCTGCGGCCCTCGATGGTGAAACGGTTGATTTCCGCCTCGCCTAGCAACGTTGCCAGCGTGCCGCCGAGGTCCTGCATCGACACGCCCATCTGCGCCGCCTTGGCGCGGTCGATATCGACCACCACTTCCGGTTTGTCGAAGGCCAGATCGAGATCGACAAAGGCGAACTTGCCCGACTCCATCGCACGTTTCTTGATCCGGTCGGCGACTTGCAGCAGCAGCTCGTAATCGTTGGCGGTGTTGACCACGAATTCGAACGGCAACCCTTCGCCGGTGCCGGGCAGGGAGGGCAGGTTGAAACCGAAGATCTGCAAACCCGGAATGCTTTCGAGTTTGCCTTGCACTTCCGGCAGGATTTCCATCTGCGTGCGGCTGCGCTCGTTCCACGGCTTTAGCAGGAAACCGCCGATCCCCGCCTGCACACCGTTGTAGCCGTTAATCTGGAACGAAGAGTAGTACTCGGGGAATTCCTTGAAGATCGTGATGAATTCGTCGGTGTAGGTGCTCAGGTAATCGAGGTTGGTCGGCTGCGGCGCGCTGGCCATCATGAAAATGATGCCCTGGTCCTCATCCGGGGCCAGTTCCGACTTGGTGAACTTGAGGAATACCGGAATCAGGCACAGCACGATCACCGCAAACACCAGCACCACTGGCCGCGTGTTCAGCGTGCCATGCAGCATGCTCTGATAGCGACGTTTGAGGCTGTCGAAGACCCGGTCGAGACGATGGGCGAGGCCGCTGGGGTTCTGGTCATGTCGCAGCAGGAACGCGCACATCATCGGCGACAGCGTCAGAGCCACGACCCCGGAAATCACCACTGCACCGGCCAGCGTCAGGGCGAACTCCTTGAACAGCGCGCCGGTCAGGCCGGTGAGAAAGCCAATCGGTGCATACACCGCCGCCAGGGTGATGGTCATCGACACCACCGGCATGGCGATTTCGCGGGCGCCCTCCAGTGCAGCATCGAACGGTGTCTTGCCTTCCTCGATGTGGCGATGGATGTTTTCCACCACGACAATCGCATCGTCCACCACCAGGCCGATGGCGAGGACCATCGCCAGCAGCGTCAGCAGGTTCATCGAATAACCCATCATCTGCATGAAGAACATCACGCCGATCATCGACAGCGGAATGGTCACCACCGGGATCACCACCGAGCGCAGCGCACCGAGGAACAGGAACACCACGACGATGACGATCAGCACCGCTTCGAACAGGGTTTTCACCACTTCGTCGATCGAGGCCTGAATGAACAGCGTGGCGTCGTAGGCGATTTCGCTTTTCAGGTTCGGCGGCAGCTGGGCTTCGAGTTCCGGCATCAGCTTGCGTACTTCCTTGATCACGTCCAGCGGGTTGGCGCCCGGTGTGGCCTTGATGCCGATGTACACCGATGGCGTGCCGCCGAACGAGCTGATCGAGTCGTAGTTTTCCGCGCCCATCTCCACCCGTGCGACATCGCTAAGCAATACGCGGCTGTCGCCGTCGACCTTGAGCGGAATCGCCGCAAAGGCTTCGGCGGACTTCAGCTCGGTGTTGGCGTTGATGCTGGTCACGGTGTACTCGCCTTTCACTTCGCCGGCGGCGGAGAGAAAGTTGTACTGGCGCACCGCGTTGGTCACGTCAGCGGCGCTGAGACCGAAACCGGCGAGTTTCACCGGGTCGAGCCACAGGCGCATGGCGAACACCTGGTTGCCGAGAATCTCTGCTTCGGCCATGCCCGGCAGCGTCGCCAGTTTTGGCTGGATCACCCGTGACAGGTAGTCGGTGATCTGCGGGTTGCTCAGGTCCTTGCTGAAGAAGCTGATGTACATCAGCGCCGAGGCATCGGCGGATTCCTTGCTCAGCACCGGGTCTTCGGCGTCCTGCGGCAGCTTGTTTTTCACCTCGTTGGCCTTGGCCAGCAACTCGGTGAACAGGCGGTCGGTGTTGGCGCCGATCCGCGCATAGATGGAAATCACCGAGAAGTTCTGCCGACTGACCGAGGTCATGTAGTCGATGCCCTCGGCACTCGCCAGGCTTTGCTGCATCGGCTGGGTAATGTAGCCCTGAATGGTTTCGGCGTTGGCCCCGGGGTAGGCGGTGGTCACGGTGATCAGCGCGTTTTCCATTTGCGGGTACTGGCGCAGCGGCAGCTTGCTCCAGGCCTGGAAGCCGAGCAGCACAATCAACAGGCTGACCACGGTGGCGAGCACCGGGCGGCGGATGAACGGGTCGGTAAAAGCCATGGGGATTCCTTGATCAGTCGGCGCGAGGCGGACTGTTCTGCTCGCCGAGGGTCTTGTCGTCGCTGATGGCGATGTGTGCACCGTTGTCCAGTTTGATCTGGCCGGCCGTCACCACTTGTTCGCCGCTCTGCACGCCCTTGTTGATCATCACCAGGCCATCGCGGCGCTCACCGGTTTCGATGAAACGGCGTTCGGCGATCAGCACTGGTTGGCCTTGGTCGTCTTTTTCGACGCTGCCGTCCTCGGCTTTCTTCTGCCCGACCACGTACACCGAGTTGCCGTAGAGGGTGTAAGTGATCGCACTTTCCGGCACCACGATATGTTTCTGCGGCTCCGGCAGCAGCACGTCGAGGCTGGCGAACATGCCCGGCAGCAACTTGCCGTCGGGATTGGCCAGGGTCGCGCGGACCAGAATGTTGCGCGTGCTGCTTTCGACGATCGGGTTGATCGCGCTGATCTTGCCGGCGAAGTTCTGCTTCGGATAGGCAGCGACGGTGATCTGGACCGGCTGACCGATGGCCAGTTTCGGCACCGATTGCTCAGGCAGATAGAAGTCGGCGTAGAGGCTGCTCAGATTCTGCAATGTTGCGATTTTTGTGCCGCTGGCGAGGTAGTCACCGACGTCGACCTGACGGATGCCGATGGTGCCGCTGAACGGCGCGAGAATGCGTTTCTTCGCCAGCGAAGCGTTGAGTTGATTGACCGTGGCCTTGTTCTTTTGCAGCACGGCCGAGAGCCGGTCGTACTCGCCTTTGGAGATGGCGCGGCTGTCGACCAGTTGGCTGCCGCGGCCGAAATCCAGTTGTGCCAGGCCGAGATCGGCCTTGGCGGTTTCCAGCAGCGCGGTTTCGACGGCGCTGTCGAGTTGCAGCAGCGGCTGCCCGGCCTTGACCTTCTGCCCCGATTCGAACTTGAGTTCGGTCACCGTGCCGGCGACTTCCAGGCTCAGCTCGACACCTTGCAGCGCCTTGAGCGTGCCGACCGTCGGCAGACGCATCTGCCATGGCTGTTCGCTGGCCCTGGCCACGGCGACGCTGATCGGCGGTTTCGGCTTGGAGAAGCCCTGGATCATCGTGTAGATCGAAAAGGCTTTGTAGCCGCCCAGCACCAGGACGATCAGCAAAACAACACCCAACATGATCAGCATGCGGCGACGCAGCATATTTCCAGTTCCTTGGATAAATCAGGTGAGACAGGCGGGCACATTACTCCGAGTACAAGGGGTATTCCAACTGGCAGTTATTACAGGTGATGAAAAGGGCGAGCGCCATGAAATGACGCTCGCCCTCGGGGTGCTGTCAGGCACTACCGCGCGCGGCTTATGCCATCAGATGCAGATGGTTGTCCCAGAGCCCTGCGGGCAATTCCAGCGGTTTGGCCAGCAGCTCAGCCTGACGGCAATCGTAGTAACGGCAACGGCCTTGACCTGAGGTCACGACAAAACCGTCCTGCACCGCACCGACGCCGGCGCAATCGGGCAACGGCGCGTCGAGGCGCACTTCGCCGCTGTCCAGATCCCAGATGAAAAAACGATTGCCCCGAGGCGCGGTCAGCGCGACCAGCCGTAATTCGCTGTGCACCGCGACGCTGGCGGTGTAATGCCCCATCGCTTGCAGCTGGTGTTCCGGCACCGGGAATGCGACGAACGGCTGCCCCGGACGCTTGATCGCCAACAGCTCCGAGCGCTCATGGGAGGCGCCCATGAACTGCTGACCGGCGACGATGGTGCCGTCACTGGCGATGCCCAGGTGACGCACGCTGTTCATCTGCTGGGCGAGGGTTTCCTTGCTCAGCAAAGTACCGTCGCGCTGCATCAGCACCAGGCTCGGCTCCATGGCGTTGAGGTTCATCTCGACGCGGCTTTCCGCCTCGGTGCGAATCCCGCCGTTGGCCACCACCAGGGTCTCACCGTCGGGCATCCATGACACCTGATGCGGGCCGAGGCCATGCGTGGAAATCTCGCCGCTATGCACCAGCCGCGCGCCTTCGAACTTGTACACACCGAGCAAGCCACGACCCGGGTCGGTGGTGTCGTTCTCGGTGGCGTACAGATACTCGCCATCCTTGTGCACCACGGCATGCCCGTAGAAATGCCGGTTCGGCTGTGACGCCACGGTTTGCAGCAAGCTACCGTCGCGCAGGTCGATCAGGTAACTTTCGGTGCCCGGGCGCCGGGCCACGAACAGCGCGATCGGCTGCGTCGGGTGGTTGATGATGTCATGGCAGCGCTGGCCGACCTGCGTGGCGAACACCCGCGTACCGTCGAGCCGATAACCGACGGCGTAATGCCTGCCGTCGGTGTCATCGCGCGCCGACAACAGCAGCGGGCTCTGATCCTTGCGTTTGAACAGCGTCCAGCCGCCCAGCGTCACTGCTCCCAGCAGCACACTACCTAAAGTCAGAGCCTGGCGTCGCAGCATGGCACTTGCCCTCATCAGTCACCGTCGTTGGCGTTGAAGCCCAGTTGAATGCCCAGCGCCTTGGCCAGCTCGCCTTCGTGCAGGCGATGGACGACGTTGAGGCTGTCGTAGATGTCGTTCAGTTGCTGGCGACCGGCGTCGTCTTCAAGCATTTCGCCGAGCGAGCGCTGGGTGCTGTCGAACAGTTTCAGCGAGGCGGCGTAGGCGGCGTCGATCTTGTCGGCCAACGGCTTCTGCTCGGCTGGCAACAGACCGCGCAGGCCTTTGTTGTCGACGCCTTCCCAGACGGTTTTGGCCGCTGCAAGGCTGGCTTGCAGTGCGGTCATCGATGACTGGCTGCGCCACGCATCAGCCTGGAACGGCTGTGGCACGCCCTTGCTCTGGCGGCCCATCGGCGTGCCGAGCTTTTTCTTCAGCGTGTCCAGTGCGGTGACCTGCACGCGCAGCAGATCGGCGATCGCTTCGTGGGAGTCGGCATAACGCTGATTCGGGAATTTGCTCATCTGCGCGAGCATGCCGTCGGTGGTGTTCCAGCCTTGCAGAATCTCTTCGGCCAGTTGCTTCTGGCGTTCGCCGATAGCAATCAGGAGCGGGCAGTATTTGGCTTTCTGCTCGGCATTGGCGACATCAGGCTTGGCATCGAAGAGGATGTATTCGTAGGCCGACAGGCCTTGAACCACCACACTCGATTTGGCCAGTGCCGCGGCGTCGATCTGCGGCTGGGCAACGACCAGTTGCTCGACCTGACGGCCCACGAGGTTCTTCTTGTCCGGCCAGAACTGCACCTGCCACGAACGGTTGCCCTCGGCCAGCGGGCCGATCAGCAATGGTTGCAGCTCGGCCCAGGCCTTTTGCGCATGAAGGAAATCGGCGCGTGCGGTTTCCAGGGTTTCTTTGCCCTGGCAGTAGGCGAGGGCGCTGACCGCCAGTTGCTTGTCGGCTTCGACCCAGCGGGTATAGGTCGGCAGGATCACCGATTTGGCAATGGCTGCCGACGTGACCGCTTGCGGGTCCTGCGGTGAGCAGGCGCCGAGGGCGAGCGCGGCGAGGCTGGTGAACAGTAGCTTGGGACGGAACATGTCGGGCTCCCGATTCTTTTTTCAGTATTTAAAGTGAGTTCAAAAATGCTAGCAACGCAGCACGCTGCTCGGCATTGAAAGACAAAACCTGTTGCTGCGCGGCTTGCGCTTCGCCGCCGTGCCAGAGCACGGCTTCAAGCAGATTGCGCGCGCGACCGTCATGCAAAAACTGGGTGTGGCCGCTGACCGCTTGCGTCAGGCCGATGCCCCACAACGGCGGAGTGCGCCAGTCGCGGCCGGAGGCCTGGAATTCGCTGCGATTGTCCGCCAGACCATCGCCCATGTCGTGCAGCAGCAGATCGCTGTACGGCCGAATCACCTGACTGGCCAGTTCCGGTTCGGCGGCGTTGGCGGCGGTGGTGTATTTGGACGTATGGCACGACTGGCAACCGGCCTGGAAAAACAGATTCTTGCCCGCCAGCACCTCGGCGTCGTTGACGCCGCGTCGCGCCGGCACCGCGAGGTTGCGGCTATAGAACAGCACCAGGCGCAGAATGTTGTCGCTGACTTCCGGTTCGCCATCCGGGCCGTTGCCGTTAGGTGCCTGCTTGCAGGTGGTTTGCGCCTCGGTGCAGTCATCGAAGGGACGCAGGCTGGTGGTCAGGCCCATGTCACCGGAAAACGCGTGAACATTCTGTTGATTGAGGTTCGGTTGCCCGGCTTTCCAGCCGAAACGGCCGATGACGGTTTTCTGCAGTTCATCGTCCCAGACCCGGTTCGGCCGGCCGTTGATGCCCTGGTTGTCTTTGGCTTGTGCGGCGGCGTTGGCGAGAATCGCCTCTTCGGGGATCGCTTCCAGCAGACCCAGGCCAATCATCGGCGGCGCCACCCGCGCAGAAAACCGTGTGTCCGGGTGCATCGGACCGTAGCCCAGTTGGGTAATCTGCAGGATTGGTTTGCGCAGCTCGACCTCAGTGCCATCCGCGAACCGCACCGGCACCGGTGTGTAGTCGACGCGCACCTTGCCTTCCGGCGCGACGCCGGGCACGGCCATGTCCTGAAACTGGCCTCCGTAGACCGGTTCCGGCACCACGCCAAGCTGTTCGATGACTTTGGCGTATTGCGGCGCATCGGCAATCGACAGCCTGACCAGCATCGACACGGCATTGGTTGCGTCCGGCGCCGGTGGATGGCCGCGACCGTCCTTGATGTGGCAGTTCTGGCAGGCGTTGGTATTGAACAACGGGCCGAGGCCGTCGCGCGCGGTGGTGGTCGACGGTGCAATCACCCACGGGCTGCGAAAGAAGCTGTTGCCGACGCTGAAATCCACCCGGCGCGACGGCGGCAGGTTGGCCGACGGCAGGGAAAACGCGTTCTGATCGCTCTTGCGCACCGTCGCCGCGCCACCCGAACGCGCCTCACCGGGCTCGGCCTGGGTGAAACGCGGGGCGTCATCGCAGGCACTCAGGCCCAGGGCCAGCAACAGTGCGGACAAGCGAAGAGGCAGCGAGGGCATCAGACATCCTGCAGACGGGCGAAAACAAAGGCGCAAAGTCTAACAGGGCCGGGGAGTTTGAATAAGAGGAATTATCGTTTGCTTGATACAGCACAAGCCGGAAAGCCGATGCAAAACCCTGTGGGAGCGAGCCTGCTCGCGAAAGCTGCGCCCGACGCGCTGAAAATGTTGCGCCGGATGATGCCTTCGCGAGCAGGCTCGCTCCCACAGGTTGTGGTGCACTTGATATCGAGAGCAGGTTTTGTGTGAAGCAGGCATGAAAAAGGCGACCCCGAAGGTCGCCTTTTTTTGAAGCACACGCGTTGATCAGAACTCGTGATCGGCGTTGTCCGGGTTCAGGTCGCTGATGCCCAGTTTGCCGGCAGCCGCTTCGATCGAACCGGTCTGCTTGACCAGCGCGGCAATGGCGTCACGAACGATCTGGTTGCCTGCGGTATTGCCAGCGGCGATCAACTGGTCGTAGTGCTCACCCTTGTTGGCGTGGTCGACCATGACCTGGATCTTCGCTTCGGTTGCGGCCAGATCGGCTTTCAGTGCGGTGTCGGCAGCCGGATCAGCCTTGGCCACCAGCGACGACAGGCTGGCGCCGGTCAGCTTGGTGCCGTCAACGCGGGTGTACTCGCCCAGGTAAACGTTACGCACGCCTTTGGCATCGTAGAAATGCGAGTAGTGGGTGTTGTCGCTGAAGCAATCCTGCTCGTCTTCCGGGGAGTTGGCTTCCAGGGAAACTTTCATGCGCTCGCCGGCCAGTTCGCCGAGGGACAGGCTGCCCATACCGAACAACATTTTGCGCAGACCCGATTCACCCGGCTCGGCTTCCAGTGTGGCGCGGTAGTTGTCGGCCACGTTTGGCTTCCAGTTGCCGACCATTTCTTCCAGATCGTTGACTAGCAGCTCGGTGACGGCTTTCAGGTAGGCACGGCGACGGTCGTTGTGACCGCCAGTGGCGCCGGCGCCTTCCAGATAATCGGAGGCCGGACGGTTGCCAGCACCCGGGCCGGTGCCGTTGAGGTCCTGGCCCCACAGCAGGAATTCGATGGCGTGGTAGCCGGTGGCGACGTTGGCCTCGGAACCGCCCAGCTCGTTGAGGCTGGCGAGTTTCTCGGCGGTGATGTCCTTGACGTCGACCTTGTCTTCGCCAACCTGAACTTCGGTATTGGCGATGATGTTGGCGGTGGCGCCCGGGTTACCCAAGGCGTGCTCGTAGGATTTGTCGACGTAGTCGATCAGACCTTCGTCCAGCGGCCAGGCGTTAACCTGACCTTCCCAATCGTCGATGATGGTGTTGCCGAAGCGGAACACTTCACTTTGCAGGTACGGAACGCGTGCGGCGACCCAGGCAGCCTTGGCGGCTTTCAGGGTGTCGGCGTTCGGCTTGGCGAGGAACGCGTCGACTGCGCTCTGCAAGGTTTTCGCGGTGGATTCGGCATCGCTGTAGACGGCGAAGACCATGTCGGCGTAGTGCGCGACCACAGCCTTGGCGGCAGCATCGTCGACTTTACCGGCAGCAGGCGCAGGCGTAGCGGCAGGGGCTGGAGCAGCGCTGCTGGAAGCCGGCGTCATTTCGGAGGCTTTTTCTTTGTCCTTGCCTTCGCCGCAACCGGCGAGGGAAATAGCGATGGCCAGCAGACTGGCGGTAGCCAGAGGCATACGAATCATGGCGAACATCCTGCTTCGGTAGTTGAGTGGACTGGCGCCGGAGGCGCGCAAAACTGCGACATAATGCAAATCTTTCGCATTATGTGTAAAGGGTTGTGGCTGGAAATATTTCTTATTTACAACATGGGTGCGCTGGATCAAGCGCACGATCCTGATCGGCGAGAGGCGCCGCGTTCACGGCATTTCACAGAATGGCGGCGTTGCTGCGTTGCGCCTGCTTGAGGTAAGCGCTCAACTCGCGGGCCGGCAGCGGTTTGCTGTAGTGATAACCCTGACCTTCGTGGCAGCCTTCGGAGATGATGTAGGTCTCCTGCTCGGCGGTTTCCACTCCCTCGGCGATCACCTGCATGCCGAGACTCTTGCCCAACTGGATGATCGCGCGAACGATGGTCGCATCGTCGTCGTCATCAAGCAGGTCCTGGACGAAGCTCTTGTCGATCTTGATCTTGTCCAGCGGCAGGCTTTTCAGATAACTCAGCGATGAATAACCGGTGCCGAAGTCGTCAATGGCGATCAACGCTCCGGAGCGGCGCAGGCTAAGTAGATGCTGGGCGGCGGTGCTGATGTCTTCCATCAGGCCGGTTTCGGTGACTTCCAGCTCCAGGCTGCGCGGCGGCAAGCGGTACATCTGCAGCAGGTTGTTCACCACCCGCGGCAGCTCGGCGTGGTGCAACTGCACTGTCGACAGATTGACCGCCATGCGCAGATCGGCAAAACCCTGATCGTGCCAGTCGCGCAGCTGCTTGCAGGCCTGATCCAGCACCCACTCGCCAATGGCGATGATCGTACCGTTCTGCTCGGCCAGCGGAATGAACAGGTCCGGCGGCACCAGACCGTGTTCGGGATGTTGCCAGCGAATCAATGCTTCAACACCAACCACGCGATGATCGCGATAGCTGATCTGCGGCTGATAGACGAGGTAGAACTGATCGCGGATCAGCGCATCGCGCAGGTCTTTTTCCAGCTCGCGACGGCGACGCATCTCGCTGTCGACGCTGGCGATGTAGAACTGGTAGCGGTTGCGCGAGCGAGTCTTGGCCAGGGTCATGGTCTGCTCGGCTTTCTGCAACAGCTTCTCGGTGCTGTCGCCATCCTCCGGGAACAGGGTGATGCCGATGGTCGCGCGCAGGCGGATCTCCTGGTGATCAAGGGCGAACGGCGCCTCCAGATCGTCGAGGATGCTTTGCGCCAGCTCCGCCGCTTCGTAGGGCTGTTCGATATCGGCCTGGACCAGCGCGAACTGGTCACCGCCAAGGCGGGCGAGGGCGCCGAGGCGACCGCTGTGGGCGCGCAAGCGGTCGGCCAGGGCCAGCAGCAACTGGTCGCCGGTCTGGTAGCTGAACTGCTCGTTGATGCCTTTGAAGTCATCCAGCCCCACGCACAACACCGCGACCCGGCGTTGCAGCTTGCCGGCGTCGACCAGAATCTTGTCGAGCTGCTGCTGCAATTGCTGGCGATTCGGCAGGCCGGTAAGGAAATCGTACTGAGCCATGCGCAGCAGGCTGTTTTCCGCTTCGTGACGCAGGTGGGTGTTGCGTTCGATTGATTCCAGCAACTGGTTGGCGGTGTTGATCCAGATGCCCAGCTCGTTTTTCTCGTGACCTTTGAGCAGCGGGATTTTATGTTCGCTGGGGCGATCCGGGTTGATCTCGGTGAGGTGCTCGATGATTCGCGACAGCGGCTTGGTCAGCAGCCAGTGATAGACCAGGTACAGCACCAGGCCCATGGCCAGCGCCCGCAGGACTCCGGAAATGAAGATGATCACCGAGCTGACGATGAAACCTTCGCCGTAGGTGGCGGTGTCGAGGGTAATGCTCAGGTCACCGTAATACTCGCTGTAAGGCCCGCGTCCGACCAGTTGGGTGGTGAAAGTACGTTCCTGGCCGAGGATCAGGTCGGTCAGCCAGCGGCTGTTGGAGTGCTGCAACTCGCGGGATTTCTGCGCGAGCATGGCTTCATTGGGATGGCCGATCGACGCTTGGCGCACCGCATCGTCCTGGAACAGGCCTTCGATCACCTGCATGCCCATTTCCCGGTCCAGGCTGTAGACAGCCTGAGTCGACGGGTCGCGGAACATGTCGAGGATGCGCTCGGCGTCGCCGGCCACCGCCTGACGAGTCTTGTAGGCATCGAAGACGATTTGCGCACAGCTCAAGACCACACCGACGATCAATGCCGACAGGAGCACGACCCGGAGCAACTTCACCGACAAGCTGTTCTTGAGTTCCAGCTTCAAAGGGGTATTCCTTGTTCCGTGCGGGTAGCGTCAAGTTGCCATGAGTATTGGCAATACCGGGGTGGCAGTCAAAGGGACAATCGGGCTCAGGAAGATTCACCCGTGCCTTGACCAGAATGCTGCCATTTGGAGTATTAGCTCTGAATTAACTGTGTCGGTAGCGGCAGCCCTCAACTTGAGCCTGCGCGCGATATTTTTTGCGCTGTGCAAGGGTAGCCGCCCGTGCGCTGCCGACCAACGGCGCAAAGCTGCTTTGAGTGTGAGAAAAGCGCTATGGGCGGGCATAAAAAAACCCGGCAATAGCCGGGTTTCTTGTCTGGCGTGCAGCTTAAGCGGTGAAGGTTTTGCCTTCGAACTGCTCGGCCACGAACTTCCAGTTGACCAGGTTCCAGAACGCTTCAACGTACTTCGGACGCAGGTTGCGGTAGTCGATGTAGTAAGCGTGTTCCCAAACGTCGCAGGTCAGCAGCGGGGTGTCGCCGCTGGTGATCGGGTTGCCGGCGCCGATGGTGCTGGCCAGGGCCAGGGAACCGTCAGCCTTTTTCACCAGCCAGCCCCAGCCGGAACCGAAGGTGCCGATCGAGGTTTTGCTGAACTCTTCCTTGAACTTGTCGAACGAACCGAAGGCTGCGTTGATGGCTTCAGCCAGCGCGCCGGTTGGTTGACCGCCAGCGTTAGGTGCCAGGCAGTTCCAGTAGAAAGTGTGGTTCCAGACCTGAGCGGCGTTGTTGAAGATACCGCCCGAGGAAGTCTTGACGATTTCTTCCAGGGTCTTGCCTTCGAACTCGGTGCCTGGCACCAGGTTGTTCAGGTTCACGACATAGGTGTTGTGGTGCTTGTCGTGGTGGTATTCCAGGGTTTCCTTGGAAATGTGCGGCTGCAGGGCATCGTGTGGGTAAGGCAGCGGCGGCAATTCGAAAGCCATGATGATTCTCCTAATCAGGTCTGTTGCGGTGAGCGCAAGGCCGATCACGGGCGGCCAGAAATGCACCGGCGAGTTTTTACTCTTTGCGGCGCAGGGTCTGGATCATAGCACCGGGGTTGCGGCATAACCACGCAACAACTGTGTGGGATAGAGGTTCCAGAGCGTTTTCGAATATTCAGGAAGCCAGGATGAGTTGCCCGGCCACGGTGAACATCATCAGCGCTACCACCAGATCGAGAATCCGCCAGGTACTCGGCCGAGCCAGCCACGGTGCCAGCCACGCCGCGCCAAGCGCCAGGGTGAAAAACCACAGCAGCGAAGCGCTCGCCGCACCCACCACATAAGCCCCCGGCACCGATTGCTGGGCGCCGAGTGAGCCGATCAACAGAACCGTATCCAGATAAACATGCGGATTGAGCAGGGTCACCGCCAGCGCACTGAGCATCACGGCGCGCAACGAACGCACGGTCTGGTTTGCGCCTTGATCCAGGCTTTGCTTGGAGCAGGCCCGGCGCAACGCCTGGCTGCCATACCAGATCAGAAACGTCGCGCCGCCCCACCGGGCGATCGCCAACAGCGTCGGGTTCTGCGCCAGAATCGTCGCCAGGCCGAACACTCCGGCCGCCACCAACAGCGCATCGCAGGCCACGCACAGCGCGGCGACCGGCAAATGATGTTCACGGCGCAGGCTCTGCGCCAATACGAAGGCGTTCTGCGTACCGATCGCCATGATCAGGCCGAGGGCCACCAGCAGGCCGTTCACATAGCTTTGCCACATAACGTTTACTCCGCGTCATAAAGTGCTTGCTGGCTATTCTCCGGTGGGGCGTTGTATAAGAAAAACCAATATTGCTGATCGCTCATTAGGAAAACTGATGTTCGACTATAAATTGCTGTCTGCCTTGGCCGCGGTGGTGGAACAGGCCGGCTTCGAACGGGCCGCGCAGGTGCTGGGTTTGTCGCAATCGGCGATTTCGCAGCGGATCAAACTGCTCGAAGCGCGCGTCGGTCAGCCGGTGCTGATTCGTGGCACACCGCCGGCGCCGACAGAGATCGGCCGACGCCTGCTCAACCATGTGCAGCAGGTGCGTTTGCTGGAGCGCGACTTGCAGAGCGTCGTCCCGGCGCTGGACGAAGAGGGGCTGCCGGATCGTCTGCGCATCGCGCTGAACGCCGACAGTCTCGCCACCTGGTGGGGTCAAGCGGTGGGCGATTTCTGCGCTGAACAGCAGTTGCTGCTCGACCTGATCGTTGAAGACCAGACGGTCGGCCTCAAACGCATGCGCGCCGGCGAAGTGGCGGCGTGCCTTTGCGCCAGCGAGCGACCGGTGGCCGGCGCGCGCAGTGTTTTGCTCGGGGCGATGCGTTATCGCGCGTTGGCCAGCCCGGCGTTCATCGAACGGCATTTTCCTCAGGGTGTGCGCGCCGAACAACTGCCACGTACGCCGGCACTGGTGTTCGGCCCGGACGATTTTCTGCAGCATCGCTATCTCGCATCGCTGGGCGTCGATGGCGGTTTCGAACACCATTTGTGTCCGTCTTCGGAAGGTTTCATTCGCTTGGCCGAGGCCGGAATCGGCTGGGGGCTGGTGCCGGAGTTACAGGTGCGCGAACAGTTGCGCAGCGGCGTATTGCGCGAGTTGTTGCCAGATAAACCGATCGACGTGCCGTTGTACTGGCATCATTGGCGCAATGGCGGGCAATTGCTCAACCTGCTCACCGAGCAATTACTGCGCTCGTCAAAGCAATGGCTAGTGGCTTAACAGCAGCTGCGAGCGTCAAGCTGCAAGCGACAAGCGCAGCGTTTTAACTTGCAGCTAATGGCTTGTAGCTTGCAGCTGTATTCGTGGAGTTTTTGATGAAGATTTTGGTTACCGGCGCGAGCGGCTTCATTGGCGGACGCTTTGCGCGTTTCGCCCTGGAGCAAGGCCTTGAGGTGCGCGTCAACGGGCGCCGGGCCGAGAGCGTCGAGCATCTGGTGCGCCGTGGCGCCGAGTTCGTGCCCGGCGATCTGACCGATGCCGAAGTGGCCCGCGAGCTGTGTGCGGATGTCGAAGCGGTGGTGCATTGCGCCGGTGCGGTCGGGGTGTGGGGGCGTTATCAGGATTTCCATCAGGGCAACGTGCAGGTCACCGAAAATATCGTCGAGGCCTGCCTCAAGCAGCGCGTGCGACGCTTGGTGCACCTGTCGTCGCCATCCATCTATTTCGATGGCCGCGATCATCTCGGTCTGACCGAAGAACAAGTGCCCAAGCGCTTTCGGCATCCTTACGCGGCGACCAAATACCTGGCCGAGCAGAAGGTCTTCGGCGCTCAGGAATTCGGCTTGGAAACCATCGCGTTGCGCCCGCGCTTCGTCACCGGGGCCGGTGACATGAGCATCTTTCCGCGCCTGCTCAACATGCAGCGCAAGGGCCGTCTGGCGATCATCGGCAATGGCCTGAACAAGGTCGATTTCACCAGCGTGCACAACCTCAACGAAGCCATGCTCAGCAGTTTGCTGGCCGCGGGTTCGGCGCTGGGCAAGGCCTACAACATCAGCAACGGCGCGCCAGTGCCGCTGTGGGACGTGGTCAATTATGTGATGCGCAACATGGACGTGCCGCAGGTGCGCAAGTATCGCTCCTACGCACTGGCCTACAGCGTTGCCGCGCTCAACGAAGGCGCCTGCAAACTCTGGCCGGGGCGTCCGGAGCCGACGCTGTCGCGGCTGGGCATGCAAGTGATGAACAAAAATTTCACCCTCGACATCAGCCGCGCCCGGCATTATCTGGACTACGATCCGAAAGTCAGCCTGTGGTCGGCCCTCGACGAGTTCTGCGCCTGGTGGAAGGCTCAGGACATTCGCTGAAACCATTCGGTCGGCCGGCAATGAACCGCGCCCCCGGATGGGGGTCAATGCCTGCGGCTGCGGCGGTTATACTTCGCAGCATTTAGCCATCACCGCGTTTCTCAAAGGTTGCCTCAATGTCCATGCGTAACGATGCTCACGACGACGATTTCGATAACGTGCCCAGCCTGCGCGCCGACCCTTTCGATGACGATGACATCCCGACCACCGCGCGCACCTCCGTGCACTCGCGCACGCCGCCGGTGGTCAAGGTCAAGGCAGCCAGCACCGGGCCTTTGTGGGCCTTGGTCGGCGCATTGTTCTTTGCCTTTATCGGTCTGGCCTGGTGGAGCTTTCAGCAAATCTCGTTGATGGAGCAGCAACTGGTCGCAACCCAGGAAAGTTTTGCGCGGATCAGCGAAGAAGCGGCCGGGCGCCTGCAGGACATTTCCGGCAAGGTGGTGGCCAGCCAGTCCAACGTCAGCAGCGACAGCGAAGCGCTGAAGCTGCAGATCAAGCAACTGGAAGGCAAGTTGCTCGATCAGAGCAAACAGCAGCAAGGCGTCGCCGGGCAGGCCAGCGATCTGGACAAGCGTCTGGCGCAGATGACCGCGCAGACCAGCGAACTGCAGAACGCCAACAGCCAGTTGCAGGCGCAGGTGAAAACCTTGAGCACGGAACTGTCCACGCTGAAAAGCACACCGGCTGACACCAGCAAGCTCGACGCGGAATTGAAAGCGTTCGATGCGCAGTTCAAGAGCCTCGGCGCCGATATCGTGGCGCTGAAGAAGCAGGGCAACCCGAGCGCCGCCATCGATCGGCTCGAGCAGGAAATCGTCGTGCTCAAAAGCGAGCAGGACAACCGCCCGACAGCGCCGCAGGGGGGCGGCAACACCGCGGAGTTCGACGCCTTCCGCGCGCAGATGACGCGCAACCTCAACACCCTGCAGGCGCAGATCCAGAACCTGCAACAGCAGATCAACGCGCGACCTTGACGGTCGGTTCACTGTGGCGGGGCATGCCTCGCCACAGCGACTGCGTAATGTTCAGAAACCCTCTGAATGTCCCTACATCAGCCCAGGCCGTCTACGCTCTTGAAACACCAACAAGAACGAGGGATGCGCTATGGGTTTTTTGCACAAAGTAGCCTGGCTTGGCGTGATGCTATTGGCCGGTTTCGGCCAGGCCAGCGCCGCGACCGATGGCAAGGATGACAGTCAGGCCGCCGTCGCGCTGCTGGAAAAAGCCCTGGCTTATTACCACGACAACGGCGACAAGGCGTTCGCCGCCTTCAGCCGGCAGGGTGAGTTCGTCGACAAGGATCGCTACGTCTTCGTGGTCGATACCAAGGGCGTGATGCTGGCCAGCGGCGGACCCTCTGCGGCACTGATCGGGCGCGATGTCAGCGAAGTGCTTGGTCCGGATTTGCAGAAAGCCTTCAAGGACGCTCTGAAAGTACCGGAAGGCAACGGCATCCAGCAGGCCGAATACCGTTGGCAGAACTGGGCCGACGGCAAGGTCGAGCGCAAGCACGTGTTTTACCAGCGCGTCGGTCAGCGAATTCTCGCGGTCGGGTATTACCTGCCGCGCGCTTCGGCGGAGCAGGCCAAGGCACTGCTGGATAAAGCCGCGACGGACCTTGGTAAGGACGAGAAGGGTACGCTCACCGCCGTCAATTCGCTCAAGGGCGGCTACCTGCAGGATGACCTGTATGTGTTCGTGGTTGACCTCAAGACCCGGCGCTACGTGGCGCATGGCACCAACCTGCGGCTGATCAACACCGATTTCGCCAAGGTCAAGGATCCGGAAGGCAAACCGGTGGGTGAACCTATTCTGGCGCTGATCGGCAAGCAGGATGAGGGCGAATACGAATATCGCTGGAAAAACCCGGTAACCGGCAAGATCGAGGACAAACACGCCTATCTGAAAAAGGTCGGGCATTTCCTCGTCGCGGTGGGTTACTACAGCCCCTGACCGAAACACCGGCCCCCCTTGTGGGAGCGAGCCTGCTCGCGAAAGCGGTGTGTCATTCACTCTGATGTCGCCTGACACGACGTCTTCGCGAGCAGGCTCGCTCCCACAGGTTTGGTAGGGCAGGCGGTTATTTTGCGCCGTGCTCCCGGCCGCGCAACAGGTTGTTCGGCATGGCAATCGCTGCCGCGAGCCCAAGCAACGACACTGCGGTACTCACCCACAGCAAATGCCGGAACGTCACCAACAGCTCTGCGCGCAAGGCATGCTGCGCATCCCCCGGCGCAGCGTTGAGGCCATCGAGCAGGACGTTGCCCGAATGCCCCTCGCTGAGCAGTGAACTGCTTGCCAGGTGGGCGAAACTCGAGTGCTGCAACAGCGCCAGCAGCAACGCCGACATCAACGCCACCCCCACCGCGCCGCCGAGGGAGCGGAACAGGTTGGTGGTGCTGGTGGCCACGCCGATGTCGCGTTGTTCCACCGAATTCTGCGTGCCGACCAGCGAGGTCGGAAACTGCATGCCACCGGCAATGCCGCTGAGCAACATGAACACGCCGCTGAGCAGCGTCGCTTCCGGTGGGCTGAACGCCATGCCGAGAATCGAGATCGGCATCAATATCGCTCCGGTGAGGATCTGCGGTTTGTAGCGGCCGGTGATCGAGGTGCGGCGGCCGGCGAAATACGCGCCGATCGGCAGCCCCATCGCCAGCGGCAGCAAGTGCAGCGCGGCGCTGTCGGCGCCCGCACCGGTGACAGTTTGAAAACGCAGCGGCATCAGCACGATCAGCGAAATGGCCTGGAAGCTCGTAAAGAAAATCGTGCACCAGCACAGCAGGGCGCTGCGGTTGGCGAACAGGTGCATCGGCAGCAACGGCTCACGCGCGCGCCGTTCATGCCAGACAAACGCGGCCAGCACCAGCACCGCACAAGCGAGCAGACCGAGCACTTCGCTGCTGCGCCACGAATGCCCCTGGCCGACCTCGGTGATCCCGAGCAGCAGGGCGGTCAGACCGATGATCATCAGCACCGTACCGAGGTAGTCGATCACCGGTTTGCGCTGTGGGATAGGCAAACCGCGCAGATTGCGCCGGGCGACCCACCAGGCGCCGAGGCCCAGCGGCAGGTTGATCAGAAACACCCAGCGCCATGACAGGTATTCGGTCATGTAGCCACCGAGCACCGGACCGGCAACGCTGGCCACCGCATACATGCTGCTGAAATAGCCCTGATAACGACCCCGTTCACGCGGCGGCACGATGTCGCCGATGATCGCCTGACTCACCGAAATCATCCCGCCGGCGCCAATGCCCTGAAGAATGCGCGCCAGCACCAGTTGCTCCATGCTCTGTGCCATGCCGCAGAATAGCGAAGCCAGGGTGAACAGGCCCATGCCGAACAGCATCAGTTTGCGCCGCCCGTACAGATCGCCGAGCTTGCCGTAGATCGGCACCGCCACGGTCATCGCCACCATGTAACCGGAAATCACCCAGGCCAGCAGGCTGACGTCCTTGAATTGCGCGGAGATGGCCGGCATCGACACGGCGACGATGGTCTGGTCGAGCGCACCGAGGAAGATCGCCATCATCAAGGCGACCAGCACGCTGCGAATGGCCGGTTTGGGTATTTCAGGCGGGTTCAGAGTGGTCACGGAAAACCTGCGGGCAGTGATGGACCCGCAAGGACATGGCGAGCGGGAATGCTCGCCAGTGTAAGTCGGTAGGAAGCTATTCGATAGCCTCGTACGCAAGCCCGACGTAATTTTCTGCAATGGTTTTGCGCCCGGCTTCCGAGTCGACGAAGTAGTCCAGTTCCGCGGCGCTGATGCGCTGGTTGAACGCGTCGTGATCGTCGAAGCGGTGCAGCATCGAAGTCATCCACCAGGAAAAACGCTCGGCCTTCCACACCCTGCGCAGGCAGACTTCTGAGTACTTCTCCAGCAAGTCGGTGCGCCCGTCGCGGTAAACCTTCAGCAAAATATTGAACAGCGTGCTGACATCGCTGGCCGCCAGGTTCAAACCCTTGGCGCCGGTGGGCGGGACGATGTGTGCAGCATCGCCGACGAGGAACATGCGCCCGTACTGCATCGGTTCGACGACAAAACTGCGCAGCGGCGCGATGCTTTTTTCGATCGACGGCCCGGTGACCAGTTTCTCCGCCAGTGCGCTGGGCAAGCGGCTTTTCAATTCGTCCCAGAAGCGCTCGTCGCTCCAGTCCTCGACGTTGTCATCAGCCGGTACCTGCACGTAATAGCGTGTGCGGGTTTGCGAACGCATGCTGCACAAAGCAAAACCACGTTCGTGACGGGCGTAAACCAGCTCGTCGTGCACCGGCGGGGTATCGGCAAGAATACCCAGCCAGCCGAACGGATAAACCCGCTCGAAGATCTTCAGGCAATCGGCCGGAATCGACTGACGGGCGACACCGTGGAAACCGTCGCAACCGGCGATGTAATCGCAATCGACCCGCCAGGTTTCGCCATCCTTTTCAAAAGTGACGAACGCTTCGTCGCTTTTCATGCCGTGCGGAACGACATTGCTCGCCTGATAAATCGTCGGCGCGCCGGCCTCCCGACGAGCGGCCATCAGGTCGCGAGTGACTTCGGTCTGGCCGTAGATCATCACGGTCTTGCCGCCAGTCAAAGCGTGCAGGTCGATGTGCACCTGGCGTCCGTCGAGAGCCAGTTCGAAACCGCCATGGACCAGCCCCTCGGCATCCATGCGCTGACTCACGCCGGCTTGGCGCAACAGCTCTACCATGCCTTGTTCAAGCACGCCGGCGCGGATACGCCCGAGCACATAATCGGGCGTCTGCCGTTCGAGGATAAGGGTGTCGATGCCAGCGTTGTGCAGCAACTGGCCGAGGAGCAAACCGGACGGGCCGGCGCCGATGATCGCGATTTGGGTTTTTAGCGTTTTCATTGTTTTTATGGCTCGCAAGCGTCACGCGGCAAACGCCGGTGAGGGTTTTTTATGGATCGAGTGCTTGCATTTTTCCCTTGCGGGTCCGTCAATTGAAGGTGAAAACTGAGCCGATACCTGTACATTCTGCCAATCGGTGCGATTATCGCCCACTACCCCGAGGCCTGGATTGAAGTGATGAACAAGCCTGAGCTGCCTTCGATTCCCGTGTTCAAGCTCTACGGTGAAAGCCTGGACTGGCCGACCCCTGACTTGCTGCACTGTGAAACCATTTCCTCACGCAGTCGCGAACACGAATGGGAAATCAAACCCCATCGCCATGCCGATCTGTGCCAGTTGCTGTTCGTTTTCAAAGGTCAGGCAGAGCTTGAAATCGAAGGCCAGCGCACGCAATTGCAAACCCCGGCGATCCAGGTCCTGCCACCACTGTCGGTGCATGGCTTTCGGTTTTCCGAGGACGTCGAGGGCTTCATCGTTACCCTCGCCACACCGCTGATCAACCACTTGCAGGCGCAACTGGGCGATTCGGTGCATGCGCTGGCCAGCGCCGAGCATTACCCGGCGGGCGCAGACGGCGATTATCTCAACAGTCTGTTCAGTGCATTGCAGGCCGAGTACAACGGCCATCAACCGGCGCGGGAAATGCTCATGCATTCGCTGGTCAGCGTGATCATGGTCTGGGTCAGTCGCCAGGCGATCGTGCGCCACAAAGCCAGTCAACGGCCGCAGCGTCAGCGCGAATACCTCAATGGCTTTATTCAGTTGGTCGAGGAAACCTATCGCCAGCACGTGAAGGTCGAGGACCTGGCCCATCGCCTGGGCATTTCCGTCTCGCACCTTAACGGCACTTGTCGCGAACTCGCGGGGCAGCCGGCGTTGCAGATCATGCACGAGCGCCAGTTGCTCGAGGCCAAGCGCTTGCTGACCTACACCAGCATGACCATTTACGAAATGTCGGAACTGTTGGGTTTTTCCGACCCGACCAACTTCACACGCCTGTTCCGGCGCCGGGTGGGGATATCCCCGAAAGCCTTCCGTGATCGGCTGAAGGCCGAGCAGTAATCCTACTGACACCCCCAAATACACTGTGGGAGCGAGCCTGCTCGCGAAAACGGTACATCAGTCACCATTTTCGATGACTGACACACCGCTTTCGCGAGCCGGCTCGCTCCCACAAGGGGCGAATTTCAGCGCTCTAATCAGCGCAATGCATTGAGCGTCGCATTATGCGGAATACAGCGCTCGTAATTGCAGCTTGCGTACTCGCGCGGCAACTGACGCAACTGCTCGACCCGCCAGGCCGCGGTGCCGTACAGCGCCAGCGTGGCGGCGCAGGTGATGAAAATCGCGAAATATCTTCTTGTTTTGATGTTCATGGCGACGACCTCTGAACGACATACCCTGCGGTACTAGTTTCAGCATAGGTCAGCGGCGCGGAGTTGCCAGCGAGTGCGCCTGGGTTTGTACCTTGTCATTCAGAGCACTGATGAACACCCGTGGGAGCGGGCCTGCTCGCGAAAGCGGTGGTATAGGCAACATCGATGTTGAAACAACCGGCCTTTTCGCGAGCAGGCTCGCTCCCACACAGGCAATCGGGTTTTACAAGCCAATGTCCCATTGCGGATTTTCGGGGAAGCGTTCCACGAGAAAATCCAGCAGGCTGCGCAGTGCCGCTGGCATGTGCTTGCGTGAGGCATACACGGCATAGATGTTCATTTGTCGTGGTTCGGCATCGGGCAGCAGGCGCACCAGTTCGCCGCTGTGGATATGCACCCCGGCCTGATAGGTCGGCAGCATCGCCACCCCGGCGCCAGCCAGTGTCGCGCGCAACAGGGTGCTGGCCTCGTTGGCGCTGATGTTGCCCTGCACCGGCACCGAAACCGCTTCGCCATCCTCTTCGAAATGCCACAGGCTTTTGCCGAAATACGAATGGGTCAGGCAGTTGTGCCGGCTCAGCTCTTCAACCCGCACAGGCGCCAGGTGCTCCTGCAGATAAGCTGGCGCTGCGCAGACCACCGAACGACACACGGTCAGGCGGCGGGCGATCAGGTTGGGATCGAGATCGTTGCTGGTGCGAATCGCCAGGTCGATGCGCTCATCCACCAGATTCACCGTGCGATCGAGCATTTGCAGATCAATGCTCACCCCCGGATAACGTTTGACGTACACGGCCATCGCGTCGGCCAGTTGCGCCTGACCAAACGAGGTGCTGACGCTGATCCGCAACAGCCCGCGCGGCGCGGCGTCGGGTTCGCTGACGGCGGCCTGCATGTCGCTCGACAGTTCAAGCATTTGCCGGCAACGCGGCAAGATCTCGTTGCCGGCGGCGGTCAGGCTCAACTTGCGTGTGGTGCGGTGCATCAGGCGCGCGCCGACCCAGTCTTCCAGCTCCGCCAGGTAACGCGACACCACCGGCCGCGACAGGTCCAGGTGATCGGCCGCCGCCGACTGGCTGCCCAGGTCGACCACACTGACGAACACCCGCATTGCTTGTAGCCGATCCATGATTTGCCCGCTTTCAGAAACAAACTATGTCCCAGCATCGCATTTTTTGCACTGAGTCAGGCAACTAAGCTCTGTTCCATCGCCAGCAACGGCATTCGCACAGCGGAGCAACAGATGATCGGCTTCACCACACTCAAACGCGTTGTACTCGCCGCCGCAGCCCTCGGTTTCGCCGCGCATGCAGCGGCAGCCAACCTGACCCTCGATGTCTACAATCCCGGCACCGAGGCGATTTTCCCGGTGACCTCGGTGCTGGTCAGCGGCGAGAAAGAAGCGATTCTCGTCGACGCACAGTTCGGTAAATCCCAGGCGCAACAGGTGGTGGACAAGATCCGCACCAGTGGCAAGCAACTGACCACGATCTACATCAGCCATGGCGACCCGGATTACTACTTCGGCCTCGACACCCTGACCCAGGCCTTCCCGAATGCCAAGGTGCTGGCCTCGCAGCCGACTGTCGATCACATCAACCAGACCGTCGCCGGCAAACTGGCTTTCTGGGGGCCGAAAATGGGCGCCGATGTTCCAGCGAAAACCATCGTGCCGGACGTGCTCAAGGGTGACGGTCTGATGCTCGAAGGGCAGAAGTTGCAGGTGATCGGCCTGCAAGGCAAACAACCGGATCGCAGCTTCGTCTGGATTCCATCGTTGAAAGCGGTGGTCGGCGGCGTAGTGGTCGCCGAGAACATTCATGTGTGGATGGCCGACACCCAGACCGCGCAATCCCACGCCGACTGGCTCGACACGCTGCATGCGATCGAAAGCCTGAAACCGGCCACGGTAATACCGGGCCACTACCTGGGCGACAGCAGCCGTTCGCTGGCCAGCGTCAAGTTCACCGCCGACTACATCAAGGCATTCGATGCCGAAACCGCCAAGGCCAAGGATTCCGCAGCACTGATCGCGGCGATGAAGAAACGCTACCCGTCGCTCGGCGAAGAAAGCTCGCTGGAGCTCAGCGCCAAAGTCGCCAAAGGCGAAATGGCCTGGTAAGCCGGATCCGCATACGCAGCACTCTCAAGCCAACTGGAGAACATCATGAGCAAGATCGCAATCATCGGTGCCACCGGCCGTGCCGGTAGCCAATTGCTGGAAGAAGCCCTGCGTCGTGGGCACAGCGTTACCGCCATCGCCCGCGATACTTCGAAGATCGGCAGCCGTGCCGGTGTGGTAAGCAAGAATGTTGATGTGCTCGATACGGCGGCGCTGCAGGACGCAGTGGCCGGTCACGATGCGGTGATCACTGCCGCGCACTTCGCCACGGTCCCAGCGGCGGCGATTGTCGGGCCGGTGAAAAACGCTGGGGTGAAACGCTTGCTGGTAGTCGGCGGTGCTGGTTCGCTGTTATTGCCGGATGACACGCGGGTGATCGACAGCGAGGGATTTCCGGCTGAGTACAAAGCTGAAGCCAGCGCCGGGGCGGCGTTTCTTGAAGCATTGCGTGAGGAGCACGATCTGGACTGGACGTTCCTGTCGCCATCGGCGGAGTTTGTTGAAGGGGAGCGCACGGGGACATTTCGTGTCGGCAAGGATCATTTGCTGGTGAGCAGCGAAGGGCGCAGCTGGATCAGCTTTGCCGATTATGCGATTGCGTTGATCGATGAAGTGGAAACGCCGAAGCATGTGCGTCAGCGGTTTACTGTGGGTTATTGACTGAGGTGACGCTGAGAGACTGGTCTGGCTTCAGATCTTTTCCCCCTCACCCCAGCCCTCTCCCCCAGAGGGGGCGAGGGGGAAGGGAGGCGATCTTCATGCTTTTCCAGGCCTGAGTTCGACTCGCTGTTGCAGGTCGGCGCAGGTGGATCAAACAACACGGTCAGTCCCCTCTCCCTCTGGGAGAGGGTTAGGGTGAGGGAAAAGGCTTCACCGCAAATGCGCCTGCTCAACCAGCCAAAGCATCAGCTCTTCCAACGGCGGCGACGGCACCGCTGCGGCAGGCAGCACCACGTAATACGCCAGCCCCGTCTTGACCTTCAACTCGAACGGCATCACCAATCGCCCGGCACGCAAGTCATCACCAATCAGCGACCAGTCGCCGATCGCCACTCCCGTGCCGTGCGAGGCCATCGACATCGCCTGATCCAGCGTCTCGAAATGCTGCCCGTCGTTGACGTTGTTCAACGCAAGCTGCGCCGCCGTCAGCCACACCGTCCAGTCATGGGTGTCGGGAGTCGGGTGCAGTAATAAATGCTGCTGCAGATCCGCAGGCGTCGACAGTGCCGGCGGGCCTTTCAACAGCGTTGGCGAGCACACCGGTGTCAGTTGTTCATCGAACAGGTGCAGAGCGGTCGCCGAGTTGTCCGGCGGTGCTCCGTAGATCACCGCGGCATCAAAAGGCTCACGCTGAAAATCCACGCCATGGGCTAGCGTGGTGGTGAGTTTCACCGGCACGTCCGGGCGTTCCTTTTGCCACTGCAACAAGCGCGGTACCAGCCAGCGCATTACGCAACTCGGCGCTTTCAGTTGCAGGGTCTCGCGCTTGAGGCCGATCTGTTCGTTGGCTTCGCTAATCATGGCGAAAACCTTTTCAACCCGTGGCAGCCACTCGCGCCCTTCAGCCGTCAACTCCAGCCCTCGGGCCAGACGGATGAACAACTCATACCCCAGATGATCTTCCAGCCCGGCGATCTGCCGGCTCACCGCCCCCTGAGTGATGTGCAACTGCTCGGCGGCGCGGGTGAAGTTGCAGCACTGCGCCGTGATCAGAAACGTATGCAGCGCGGGCAGGGGAGGCAGTCGTTTCATGGGGATCCAAGGTATGACGTAAGGACATGGCTAGTATGACTTTTAATCGATTGTTGCCGCCAGCGGGCCGACCGTTCAATGAGCCCATGTTCAGGCCATGTGGGAGCGAGCCTGCTCGCGAAAGCTGTTTCGCATTCAGCATTGATGTTGGCTGATCCAGCGCTTTCGCGAGCAGGCTCGCTCCCACAGGGGATCTGTATTTTTAGCTGACAGAAGGGCAATCGACATGGCGACGTGTGGCGAAGTATTGGTCAAGTTACTCGAAGGTTACGGGGTCGAGCAGGTGTTCGGCATTCCCGGGGTGCATACCGTGGAGCTGTATCGCGGGCTGGCCCGCTCGAGCATCAACCATGTCACGCCTCGGCATGAGCAGGGCGCCGGTTTCATGGCCGACGGTTATGCACGCACCAGCGGCCAACCGGGTGTGTGTTTCATCATCACCGGCCCAGGCATGACCAACATCACCACGGCGATGGGCCAGGCCTACGCCGACTCGATCCCGATGCTGGTGATCTCCAGCGTGCAGAGCCGCAGTCAGTTGGGCGGCGGGCGCGGCAAGCTGCACGAATTGCCGAACCAGAGCGCACTGGTCGCTGGCGTTGCTGCGTTCTCTCACACCTTGATGTCGGCGTCGGAATTGCCCGGCGTGCTGGCCCGCGCATTCGCCTTGTTCCAGGCCGGCCGGCCGCGTCCGGTACACATCGAAATCCCGCTGGACGTGCTGGTCGAGGACGCCGACGAACTGCTCGCCAGCCTGCCGGTGCGCATCGACCGCGCCGGTGCCGCGCCGGCCGCCGTCAGCCGCATGACCGAGCTGCTCGCGACTGCGCAACGGCCATTGATCCTTGCCGGTGGCGGCGCCATCGACGCCGCTGCCGAACTCAGCGAGCTGGCCGAACTGCTCGATGCACCGGTGGCGCTGACCATCAATGCCAAAGGCCTGCTGCCTTCCACGCATCCACTGTTGATCGGCTCGACGCAAAGCCTGGTCGCCACCCGCGCACTGGTCGCCGATGCCGATGTGGTGCTGGCGATCGGCACCGAACTGGCCGAGACCGATTACGACGTGACCTTCGCTGGCGGTTTCGAGATTCCTGGCAAGTTGCTGCGTATCGACATCGACGCCGATCAGACCGTGCGCAACTATCCGCCGCACGTCGCGCTGGTTGCCGACTCGCGCAACGCCGCGCAGGCCCTGCTCAGCGCCTTGTCGCACAAAGCGTTGGCCGAGCGCCGCAACGATTGGGGGCAAGTACGCGCAGCGCGTCTGCGTGATGAGCTGGCGGCGAGCTGGGACACCGCGACCCTGGCGCAGACGCGTTTCCTTGAAACCGTGCTGCAGGAGTTGCCTGACGCGGTGTTCGTCGGCGATTCGACGCAACCGGTGTACACCGGCAACCTCACCTTCAATCCCGAGCGCCCGCGACGCTGGTTCAACTCGTCGACCGGATACGGCACCCTCGGTTACGCCTTGCCGGCGGCCATTGGCGCCTGGCTCGGTGGGCCGTTAGAGAAAGGCGTCCGCCCGCCAGTGGTCTGCCTGATCGGCGACGGCGGCCTGCAATTCACTCTGCCGGAACTGGCCAGCGCCGTCGAAGCACGCACGCCGGTGATCGTGCTGCTGTGGAATAACCAGGGCTACGAAGAGATCAAGAAATACATGGTCAACCGCGCCATCGAGCCGGTCGGTGTCGACATCTACACCCCGGACTTCATCGGTGTGGCCAAAGCCCTCGGTTGCGCCGCCGAAGCGATCAGCTCGATAGCGCAATTGCGCAGTGCGCTGCGTGCCGCTACCGACCGCCAAGGTCCGACCGTCATCGTAATCGACCAGAACCAGTGGATGCAGGCGGTGGCCCAATGATCAATTTCCCAACCACACTCGACGGCCTCTACATCAACGGCCGGTGGTCGGCCGGCCGCGAGCATTTACGGGTGATCAACCCGGCCACCGAAGCGCTGCTGACCACGGTCAACGGCGGTGATGAACTGGCGGTCGAGCACGCGGTGACCGCAGCGGCTGCGGCATTCAAGGACTGGTCGAAAACCACGGGTGCCGAGCGCGCTGTGGTCCTGCGCAACATCGCCAACGGCGTGCGCAACGGTCGCGAGCACCTGATGAACCTGCAATCGAGCAACAACGGCAAACCGCTGTTCGAAGCGGCGATCGACGTCGACGATGTCATCGCGACCTTCGAGTATTACGCCGAACTTGCCGAAGGCCTCGACGCACAGCTCGACACGAATGTGCCGCTGCCCAGCGACGACTTCCGCGCGCGTCTGCGCCGCGAGCCGTGCGGTGTGGTCGGGCTGATCGTGCCGTGGAATTTCCCCATGGTCACCACGGCCTGGAAACTCGCCCCGGCGCTGGCGGCCGGCTGCTGCGTGGTGCTCAAACCCTCGGAAGTCACGCCGTTGCCGGAGCTGGAACTGGCGGCGATCATCGCCGAATCCGGCCTGCCCGAGGGTGTGTTCAATCTGGTCTGCGGCACCGGCCTGGCCGTGGGCGCGCCGCTGTCGGCGGACCCGCGCATCGCCAAGATCTCCTTCACCGGCAGCAACGCCGTCGGCGTGCAGGTCATGCAGCGCGCGGCGGAAACGGTCAAGGGTGTAAGCCTTGAGCTGGGCGGCAAGTCTTCGCTGCTGGTGCTCGACGACGCTGATCTGGAACTGGCCGTCGAGCTGGCCTGTGGCGGCGGTTTCTTCAATGCCGGGCAGATGTGCTCGGCCACCAGCCGCGTGCTGGTCGCCGATGAACTGGCCGATGAATTCCTCGAGCGTTTGCAACAGCGTGCGCAAGCGATTCGCGTAGCCGACCCGTTCGAGGCGGATGTGGAAATGGGCGCGCTGGTCAATCAGGCGCAATACCAGCGCGTGCTCGGACACATTGATCGCGGCCTCAGCGCCGGAGCCAAACTGGTATGCGGTGGCAATCGTCCGGCGCACCTGCCGCGCGGCTTTTTTTTGCAGCCGACGGTGTTCACCGAAGTGCCCCTCGACAGTGCGCTGTGGTGCGAAGAGATTTTCGGCCCGGTGTTGTGCGTGCGCAGTTTCAGCAGCGAAGCCGAGGCGATCGCCTTGGCCAACGACAGTCAATTCGGCCTGGTCGCCAGTGTGGTGACGCGTAACGCCGAGGCCGCCGAACGGGTGGCCAACGCTTTGCAGGCCGGGCTGGTGTGGCTCAACGCGCCGCAAGTGATCTTCCCGCAGACGGCGTGGGGCGGTTACAAGCAGAGCAGTGTCGGCCGCGAGTTGGGGCCGTGGGGGTTGGCGGCGTTTCAGGAGATCAAGCATGTGATCCGCGCTGTCTGATCACAGAGATGTATCGACTGGACTGACCCCTTCGCGATCAGGCTCGCTTGTATGGTAGGACTCGAAGGGGTGGGTGGGACCTCAAGCTGGCTTCTGACTGTTAGCCGCAGTACAGACCGTGGGAGACATCGCCCCACCCCTTCCACCAAAGCGCCGATAAAGAATGCTTCGT